>JAZNLL010000071.1:0-12291 GCA_045579045.1 Candidatus Avilachnospira sp. | reverse complement strand
GACTATATCCTCTTCGATAACCGGGATGGCGTCATCAACTGCCCCGAGTCCCTGTGTATCTCCGAGTGCGACCGTCACTACGGTATCGGCGCTGACGGTATTTGCCTCATTGAGAATTCCGATGTGGCAGATGCCAAGCTGATCTTCTTCAACCGTGATGGCAGCCGGGGCGCTATGGCAGGCAACTGTATCCGCTGCGCCGGTAAGTATCTGTACGATAACGGTATCGTCAGCAGCGACGAGATCTCTCTGGAAACTCCTGCCGGTGTCCGTAAGATGAAGCTCTTTGTGTCCAACGGCAAGGTCTCCACCGTGGATGTTGCCATGGGCAAGCCTTCTCTGGAAACCGAGAAGATCCCCTGCACCATTCCCGAGAAGAAGCTGGTCAGCTATCCTGCTGTCATCGGCGGCAGAAAGTGGGAGGTCACCTGCGTCAGTATGGGCAACCCTCATTGCGTGGTCTTCTGTTCCGAGATCGGCTCTCTGGATCTGGATACCCTGGGTCCCCAGTTTGAGAATGCGCCCATGTTCCCGGAGCGTACCAACACCGAGTTTGTCCGTGTGGTCAATAAGAACACCCTGAAAATGCGCTGCTTCGAGCGTGGCAGCGGTGAAACTCTGGCCTGCGGTACCGGTGCCTGCGCCGCTGTTGTGGCAGCTGTGGAAAATGGCTATTGCAACAAGGATGAGGATATCACTGTGCAGGTCAAGGGCGGCGAGCTCTATGTCCGCTATACCGATGAAGGTGTCTCTCTGGCAGGCAATGCCCGTCTGGTCTACACCGGCGAAATGGAATACTAAGAAATACAAGGAAAAGCCCTCTGGGAGGGCTTTTCCTTGAAAATAGTTTAGAGTTAGTATAGACAAACAAGGGAGATCGAATATGACTCTGAAAGAACTGAAAGTGGGGCAGAGTGCCAAAATTCTCTCCGTTGGAGGCAGCGGCGCTTTGCGGCAGCACTTTTTGAATATGGGTGTCATTCCCGGAGCGGAAGTGACTCTGGTGAAGCTGGCGCCTATGGGTGGTCCCATGGAGCTGCTGCTCCACGGCTATTCTCTGACTCTCCGTCTGGACGATGCTGCCCAGATCGAAGTGGAGCAGATCCAGCCGGCAGCGGAGGAAGAAAGAAAAACCACCCGCAGAACCGTTACATACCATCCCGGGCTGGGACAAAGCGGTATTTATCATGCCAAATCCGACGGTATCCTGCTGCCGGAGGGAGAGAAACTGACCTTCGCCCTGGCAGGCAATCAGAACTGCGGCAAGACGACCTTGTTCAACCAGCTGACAGGCTCCAACCAGCATGTTGGCAACTTCCCCGGCGTCACGGTGGACAGGAAGGACGGTCAGATCAGAGGGAAAGAGAACACCTTGGTCACCGATCTGCCCGGTATCTATTCCATGTCGCCCTATTCCGGTGAGGAGATGGTCACCCGGCAGTTTATTCTGGAAGAAAAGCCCAAGGCCATCATCAACATTGTGGATGCCACCAATATTGAGCGAAATCTGTACCTGACCATGCAGCTCATGGAGCTGGATGTACCTATGGTGCTGGCGCTGAATATGATGGATGAAGTCCGGGAAAACGGCGGCTCTGTCCGTGTCAACGAACTGGAGCAGATGTTGGGCATACCCGTCATTCCCATTTCCGCCGTCAAGGGCGAAGGCATTGGCGAACTGGTGGATCATGCCATTCATGTGGCAAGGCATCAGGAGCGTCCCGGCAGACAGGACTTCTGTGATCCTCTGGATCATGACGGTGCCGTCCACCGCTGCCTTCATGCCATTATGCATCTGGTGGAAGACCATGCCAGACGGGCGCAGATCCCTCTGCGTTTTGCTGCCGCCAAACTGGCAGAGGGGGACGAAACTGTCCTTGAAAAGCTGTCTCTGGACGAAAACGAACGGAAGACCCTGGCCCACATTATCCGTCAGATGGAAGAAGAACGGGGCCTCGACCGGGCAGCCGCCATGGCGGATATGCGTTATGGCTTTATCAAGGCGGTCTGTCGGGAAACGGTGGTCAAACCCGGAGAATCCAAGGGCCATGCCAGAAGCCGCCGTCTGGACCGTGTTCTGACGGGTAAGTATACAGCCATTCCTGCCTTTGTTGCCATCATGGCTCTGGTGTTCTGGCTGACCTTTGGCGTCGTGGGCGTCTGGCTTTCTGACCTGCTGGAGATGGGCATCACTGCCTTGACCGGTCTGGTAGACCGGGGCTTGACCCTTTATGGCATCAACCCTGTGGTGCACTCGCTGGTCATAGACGGTATTTTTAACGGCGTTGGCAGTGTGTTGAGTTTCCTGCCCACCATCATTGTGCTGTTTTTCTTCCTGTCCATTCTGGAGGACAGCGGCTATATGGCGAGAGTGGCCTTTGTCATGGATAAGCTCCTGCGAAAGATCGGCCTTTCCGGCAGAAGCATCGTGCCCATGCTCATCGGCTTCGGCTGCACCGTTCCCGGTGTCATGGCGACCCGAACCCTGCCTTCTGAGCGGGATCGGAAAATGACCATTCTGCTGACCCCCTTTATGAGCTGCACGGCAAAGGTGCCGATTTACGCCTTCTTTACGGCAGCCTTCTTCCCGGAACACGGTGCGCTGGTGATGATCGCTCTGTATTTTGGCGGTATCATCATGGCGATTTTGATGGCCCTTCTGCTCCGCAGCAGTATGTTCCGGGGTGAGCCTGTGCCCTTTGTCATGGAACTGCCCAACTACCGTTTCCCCGGACTGCGAAATGTGGCCCAGCTTCTCTGGGAAAAGGCCAAGGATTTTCTGACCCGTGCCTTTACGGTCATTTTTGTGGCAACCATCATCATCTGGTTCCTACAGACCTTTGATCTGAGGCTGAATATTGTGTCCGATTCTCAGTCCAGTCTGCTGGCTGCTGTGGCAGGTGTCATTGCTCCCGTCTTTGCCCCTCTGGGCTTCGGCAACTGGCAGATCTCCACAGCTCTCATCACCGGCTTTATGGCAAAGGAGAGCGTGGTCTCCACCTTGACTGTCCTGCTGGGCGGCATGGAGCTGACGGCCTTTATGACACCGTTGACCTCCGTGAGCCTGCTGGTGTTCACCCTGCTCTATACCCCCTGTGTGGCTGCCGTGTCCTCGGTAAAACGGGAGCTTGGTGGCGGCTGGGCGTGGGGCGTGGTCATTGGACAATGCGTTGTAGCATGGATCGCAGCCCTGCTGATCCGTACAGTGGGATTGCTCCTGGGATTTGTATAAGAAAAGACCGCCGAAAGGCGGTCTTTTCTTATAGCTGCTGCAGCAGCCGCAGATAGAATTTCACAGTGGTGCAGAGGGTTTCCACGGGGATGCGCTCGTTGTTGCCGTGGATCATCCTCCGTTCTTCCTTGCTCAGATGCATGGGGGAGAAGCGGTAGACTTTGTCGGTGATGCGGTTGTAGTGACGGGAATCGCTGCAGGCCAGCATCAGATAGGGAGAGACCACAGCCTCCGGCCATGTCTGACGGATGGCTGCTTTGACAGTCTCCCATGCTTCACAGTGGAGATCCGAAACAGGAGAGGGGTCATTGCCATCCAATGCAGTGACGGTGATATTCTCGTTGCCGATAACCTTTTTCAGATGCTTCATAGCACTGTCCATGGTTTCACCGGGCATGAGCCGCAGGTTTGCACCGAAGGAACCGTGGGGCGGCAGCACATTGTAGGCCTTGCTGCCTTCAAACATGGTCAGCGCCACAGAGGTGCGCATCATGGCGCTGAGCTCACCGCCGGAGAGCTTGCCGACCAAATTCAGCACCGGCTTGAAGCACCAGAGATTGGAGAAGATCATCCGGTAGAAGAAATTGGAATGGCGTCCTGCGGTGTTGAACAGCTCCAGCACCGGCTTGGTGAACCGGCAGGGGAAGGGCTGCTTTTCCAGTTTCAGCAGTGCCCGACTCAGATGTCCCAATACCTGCTTGGCAGGAGGCGTGGAGGCGTGACCGCCCTGAGAGTCCATGGAGAACTTCACATTCATAAAGCCCTTTTCCGCAATGCCCACCATGGCGCACATGCCGTCATAGCCGGGGAAGGAGTGATCCACCACGGCGCCGCCTTCGTCCAGTACCAGATCGGGGGTAATCCCCTGCTGCCGGAACCAGTCCACAATGGCGGGGCAGGAACTGCCGCTGATCTCTTCGTCACCGGAGAAGCTGAGATACAAATCACAGGCAGGGACGAAACCGTCACCAAGCAGCTGTTCCAGCGCCTCCATGATACCCAGAAGAGAACCCTTGGTGTCCAGAGTGCCACGGCCCCAGAGAATGCCATCCTCCACAATGCCCTCAAAGGGCGGCTTGTCCCAGGCATCTTCCTCGGCGGGGACCACATCGTAATGAGCCATCATAACGGCACATTTTTTGCTGTCCTCGCCGGGCAGATGATAGAGCAAACCGGTCTTGCCAAGGTGTAAAAGGGTGGATTTTTCGTGAATTTTTGGGAAAATTTCGCTCAAAAGTGACTGAAACTTTTCAAATTCCTGCCAGTCTACGGCACTTTCATCCCGGTTTGAGACGGTTTTGCACCGAATCATGGCCTGCATATCGGCGATTATTTTCGATTCATTCACAAAAACAGAAGGAATTTCGCAGTTTTTTTCTGGTTCGGGACGGAAGCGAAGGGTCCGAATCAAGATGACCAGAATCAGAAGAATAAGGATTATCAAAATGACCATTACAGCCAGCCTTTCTTATACATGAGCCGACCGGCACTCAGGGTGATGAGCACACCCACCGGCACCAGCACACCGACAGAACCTGCCAAAGACGGAACAAAAAAGAACAAAATAACCATAAAAACCAGAGGAACGATGGCAAGTTTTACATTCTTGCTGACATAGACCACAGCCAGACCGCCGAAAAGGGAGGGCAGGATGTTGTCGAAAGCAGGCTTCAGCACGGGGGAATCCAATACAGGAGCGATGAAGGACAGGACAGCCACGCCCAGGGCAATGACCAGCGTGGTCACGATGGAACTGGTGGCGATGGCGATGGTGGAGATGACTTCACCTTCCTCGGAACTGGCCTTGACGCCTGCATTCTCCATGGCGTTGAGAGCGCTGGGAGCCTTGAGACTGGTGAGGTTGCCGGTGACGAAGGCGAGGTAGGTGCCGCCGGTGCCCAGCATGGGGGAGTAGGTCAGCACTTCGATGACGCCGACGGTCCAGTAGATGGGTGCCACGCCCAGAAGACCTTTGAGGACAGCAGTCAGCTGGGGCCATGCATTGTAGCGAACGCAGATAGCCACGGGAACCATGAGAACCAGAACAACGGCAGTCCAGATCCAGATCTTGCCGTAACGGTCCGTATCACGCATATAGTTACTCATAACTGCACCTCCTTACAGAATGGCCGGGGTGATGATGCAGGCGAAGATCATGGCACCCACCATACTGATGGCCAGGGCGTAGGTCTCCAGCCACTGCATTTTACACTTTTTGATGAGCAGACCGCAGATGCCCATGAGGGCAGCAGAGGCCAGCAGTACGAAAATGGGAATCCAACCGGCCAGACCGGAGCGGATATCTGCAAAGACCATGCCGAGGAAGGCGGAGATCATGCCGAGGAACAAAGAGGCCATGAAAATGTCGCCCCACTTGCTGTCCTTGGCCTTCAGCTTCACCATGCCGCCCTGAATTTTCTTCATGAGGATGGGAGGCAGAATGATGCTGGGCAGGATGCCCAGAGTCATGACCCATGCGATGGCGGTGTAGACCTTGGGGTCGGTGATGATCTCGGAGAGGGAAATGCCCAGCGCATTGGCGGTGGAGGTGGCGGCGGGCAGCTCATAGGTCAGAGCACCAATGATGCTGAGCCGAATCCACGGCAGGGGAATGCCCAGAAATTTGCTGAGAGTCACCACACCCAGCAGAATGGAAACGGCAGGTGCAACGGTGAACACGGCGGTGGACACCACGGTTTTCCGCAGGGTCTTTACACTCATGCCCAGCTCTTTGCCTCTGCGGTAGGCACGGATCAGAAAGAATACTGACTGCGCCAGAACAAACAAAATGACCGCTCCTGCAAGGACATACAGGAAGGTACTGTTGGTACTGAAGTTCAATGTACTTCCTCCTTTCGGAATTTCCTGTCTATTATAATCGGTTGCCCCACCGGTGTAAAGAGAGGAAATGCTTGTCTTTGCCTCTGTGTCGTGGTAAAATGAGGTCATCGTAAAGAAAAGAGGAAACGGTTATGAAGCGTTCTGCCGGTGTGCTGCTGCCTGTGTTCAGCCTGCCGTCCAAATACGGAATCGGATGTTTTTCCAGGGATGCCTATGATTTTGTGGATTGGCTGGCTTCTGCCGGTCAGACCTATTGGCAGATCTTGCCTTTGGGTCCCACCAGCTTTGGCGGTTCTGTGGATTCGCCCTATCAGTCCTTCTCTGCCTTTGCAGGCAACCCCTATTTCATCTGTTTGGAAGATCTGGTGGAAGAGGGCACCCTGTCCCAAGCAGAATGTGACAGTCTGGATTTCGGGTCTGACCCTGCCAAAATCGACTATGGGAAGCTCCATGACAGCCGGTTGAAACTCCTGCGGAAAGCCTATGAGCGCAGCGACATCAGCCACAACGGTGATTATCAGAAATTCTGTTTTGAAAACGGCTGGTGGCTGGAGGACTATGCTCTGTTCATGGCTTTGAAGCAGTGGTTCTCTGAGCAGGCCTGGTACGAATGGCCGGAGGATATCCGTTTTCGCTGGGGCAATGCGCTGGATTACTACCGCCGGGAGCTGTATTTTGAAGCGGAATTTCATCGGTATCTCCAGTTCCAGTTCTTCCGCCAGTGGCAGGCATTGAAGTCCTATGCCAATGAAAAGCACATCTCCATCGTTGGCGACATACCTATCTATGTCTCCCCCGACAGTGCCGATCTCTGGGCGCACCCGGAGCTGTTCCAGCTCAATGAGAGCAGACGCCCGACCCATGTGGCAGGTTGTCCCCCCGATGCCTTCTCCGAGGACGGTCAGCTGTGGGGCAACCCCCTCTACGACTGGGACTATCATCGGCAGACCGGTTACGACTGGTGGGTCTCCCGTATGGCCCAGAGCTTCAAACTCTACGATGTGGTGCGAATCGACCATTTCCGCGGTTTTGATGAATATTTTTCCATTCCGGCAGACAGCGAAACGGCGCTGACCGGTTTTTGGCAGCACGGTCCCGGTATGGAGCTGTTCAGAGCGATCCATGACCGTCTGGGGGATGTGGATGTGATTGCTGAGGATCTGGGTCTCATGACGGATTCTGTTCGTCAGTTGGTCAAGGACAGCGGATATCCCAATATGAAGGTGCTGGGCTTTGCCTTTGATGCCAACGATACGGGCTACTTCAACGACCATCTGCCCCACAATTATGGGGAAAACTGCTTTGTTTATACCGGAACCCATGACAATGAGACATTGGTTGGCTGGCTGGAAGGCTTGGACAAAGAGACGAAGAAAATGGTCAGAGAGTATGTGCAGGCGGCTTCGGATAAAGGTTTACATAAGAAATTGATCGGCCTTGCTATGCTGTCCTGCGCCAGAACCTGCATCGTCCCTGTGCAGGACTATCTGGGACTGGACAATTCCGCCCGGATGAACCATCCCGGAACCGTCGTCGGTAACTGGTCGTGGCGGATGGGAAAAGATGCACTCTCTGCCGAACTGAGCAGGGAAGTGTTGGCTCTGACCAAACGCTATGGACGGATGAACTGGGAAACGGAAATATTTTGCAAATAGCGGTTGACTTTAACGATTAAAAGTGATAAACTGTCAAGCGGAGGCTGAAGGGCCTTTGTATATTGACGACCAGGCTGCCCTCTGGTTTGCAGAGGGTGGCTTTTTTATGAAAAAGGAGAAACATCATGGTCATTACTGACTTGCTGGAACGCAATGCCCGTCTGTACGGTGCAGAGACTGCTCTGGTGGAGATCAATCCTTCCGAGGAGCGTGACAATGCTGTTACATGGCGCGACTTTAATCTGATCGAAAATGCCAATCCCGATGCCCCCTACCGCCGGGAACTGAGCTGGAAGGATTTTGACCGCAGAGCCAACCGCTTTGCCAATCTGCTGCTGAGCCGCGGCCTGAAAAAAGGCACCAAGGTTGCCATTTTGCTGATGAACTGTCTGGAATGGCTGCCCATTTATTTCGGTATTCTCAAGGCCGGCTGCATTGCCGTGCCCATGAACTTCCGTTATTCCTCCGACGAGATCCAGTACTGTCTCGATCTGGCAGATGTGGAGCTTCTGATCTTTGGACCGGAATTTGTCACCCGTATGGATGCCATCGCCGATCAGATTCCCAATGTCAAAATGTTCTATGTGGGCAAGGACAGCCCTGCCTATGCCGAGGATTGCATGGCTCTCATGGGCTACTGTTCCTCCAGCGCACCTCCCATTCTCATGGAGGAGGACGATCTGGCTGCCATTTATTTCTCTTCCGGTACCACCGGCTTCCCCAAGGCCATTCTGCACAACCACAGAGCACTGCTGTGCTCCTGCAAGGTGGAACAGAATCACCACGGTCAGACCCGTGAGGATGTGTTCCTGTGCATCCCGCCCCTGTACCACACCGGTGCCAAGATGCACTGGTTCGGCTCGCTGCTGGCAGGCTCCAAGGCGGTGCTGCTCCGCGGTGTCAAGCCCGAATGGATCCTCCGTGCCGTGACGGAAGAAAAGTGTACCATTGTCTGGCTGCTGGTGCCCTGGGCACAGGATATGCTGGATGCCATCGAGGACGGCCGCATCGATTTGGGTGACTATTATCTGGATCAGTGGCGGCTGATGCACATCGGCGCCCAGCCTGTTCCCCCCAGTCTGATCCATCGCTGGAAAAAGATATTCCCCCATCATGCCTACGATACCAACTACGGCCTTTCCGAATCCATCGGCCCCGGTGCTGTCCATCTGGGTGTGGAGAACATTCACAAGGTCGGTGCCATCGGCAAGGCCGGTTATCTGTGGGAAGCCAAGATCATCGATCCTGCCGGCAAGGAAGTTGCCCAGGGCGATGTTGGCGAGCTGGCACTGAAGGGTCCCGGCGTTATGCTGGAGTACTACAAAAACAAGGAAGCCACCGACGAAGTCCTCCATGGAGAATGGCTCTACACCGGCGATATGGCCCGGATGGACGAAGATGGCTTCATCTATCTGGTCGACCGCAAGAAGGATGTGGTCATTTCCGGCGGCGAGAACCTCTATCCTGTCCAGATCGAAGATTTCCTCCGGGGCTTCGACAAAATCAAGGACGTGGCCGTCATCGGTCTGCCCCATCCCAGACTGGGCGAGATCGCCGCTGCCATTGTGGAGGTCAAGGAAGGCATTACCTGCACAGAAGAGGAGATCAATGCGTTCTGTGAAGGCATGCCCCGTTACAAGCGCCCCAAGAAGGTCATCTTTGACAAGGTTCCCAGAAACCCCACCGGCAAGATCGAAAAGCCTGTCCTCCGTGAAAAGTACTGCAAGGGCAGACTGGTGGAAGCACAGATCACCGGCTGATCCCTGTATTGGTGCCGAAATTTTGACCGCAGGGTTGACTTTAATCCGTAAAAGTGGTAGACTAAGTGACAATAGTACAACCCAATGACGAAGCATAGTACGCATGGAACCACCCCTACAGAGAGCTGCTGCAGGCTGAAAGGCAGCGGGACAGGACATGCTGAATTCACTTCCGAGGGGTCTTCCTGAACGAACAGTAGGGAAGAACGGGTGCGCCCGATACTGCGCTGCGGATCTGACTGGATCTGAGAGGCCGCCGCAGGCGGTAAACTGAGGTGGTACCACGGGATTTTCTCGTCCTCTGCAAACTTTGCAGAGGACGTTTTTTGTTCAGAAAATGAAGGAGGATGATTCCTATGAAAACCTTAATGCTTGGCAACGAAGCGGTTGCCAGAGGCCTTTTTGAGGGCGGCTGCAGTTTTGTCTCCAGCTACCCCGGCACCCCCAGCACGGAGATCACCGAGGCTGTGGCAAAATACGAAGAAGTTTATGCCGAATGGGCACCCAATGAAAAGGTTGCCATGGAAGCTGCTTTCGGTGCCTGTCTGGCTGGCAAGCGCAGCTTCTGCGGCATGAAGCATGTGGGTCTCAATGTGGCTGCCGACCCGTTGTTTACCATTTCCTATACCGGTGTCAATGCCGGTATGGTCATCGGTGTGGCAGATGATGCCGGTATGCACAGCTCCCAGAATGAGCAGGACTCCCGTCACTATGCAAGAGCTGCAAAGATCCCCATGCTGGAGCCTTCCGACTCTGCAGAGGCATTGGCTTTCACCAAGCTGGCCTATGAGCTGTCTGAGCAGTTTGATACTCCGGTACTCATGAAGATGTGCACCCGTGTGGCCCACTCTCAGAGTGTGGTGGAGCCCGGTGAGCGGGTGGAAGTCACCAAGACATACGAAAAAAATCCCCAGAAGTACATCATGATGCCCGGCAACGCCAAACGCCGCCATCCTGTCGTGGAGGAGCGTACCCGGAAGCTGGTGGAATGGGCCGAGACTGCCGAGATCAACCGGGTGGAGGATGGTTCTGACCGCTCTGTCGGTATCATCACTTCCTCTACTTCCTACCAGTATGTAAAAGAAGTCTGCGGCGACAAGTATCCTGTCATGAAGCTGGGTATGATCTGGCCTATGCCCGAACAGAAGATCAAGGACTTCGCCGCTTCTGTGGATCAGCTGTACATCGTGGAAGAACTGGACGGCTTCATCGAAGATCATTGCCGTCACATGGGTCTTGCACTGGTGGGCAAGGATAAGTTCCCCTGCATTGATGAGTTCTCTCAGAACAAGATTGCAGATCTGATGGGCATGGAAGTGCCTGCCGGTGTGAAGCTGGAGGAGAACATTCCTGCCCGTCCACCCGTTATGTGTGCAGGCTGTCCCCACAGAGGTCTTTACTATACTCTGGCTAAGAACAAGGTCACGGCTCTGGGCGATATCGGCTGCTACACGCTGGGTGCAGTGCCGCCCCTGTCTGCTCTGGACACCACCATCTGCATGGGCGCATCCATTTCCGGTGCCCATGGCTTTGTGAAGGCGCAGAACGGTGCTGCCGACAACAAGACTGTTGCCGTCATCGGTGACAGCACCTTCATGCACTCCGGTGTTACCGGTCTCATCAACATGGCCTATAACGAATCCAATGCCACGGTCATCATTGTGGATAACTCCATCACCGGTATGACCGGTCATCAGCAGAACCCCACCACCGGCTTCAATCTGAAGGGCGATCCCTGCTCCAAGATCGATCTGGAGAGCCTGTGCAGAGCCGTTGGTATCAAGCGCGTGCAGGTAGTAGACCCCTACGATCTGGCACAGTGCGACAAGGTCCTGAAGGAAGAACTGGCAGCAGGGGAGCCCTCTGTCATCATTTCCAGAAGACCCTGCGCATTGCTCAAGTATGTCAAGCACAACAAGCCCTTGACGGTGGATGCCAATAAGTGCAAGAGCTGCAAGATGTGCATGAAGGTCGGCTGCCCTGCCATCAGCATGGAAAACGGTATTGCCAAGGTGGATAACACCCTCTGCACCGGCTGCGGTGTGTGCGCACAGCTTTGTAAATTTGATGCCCTGCAGGCACCCAAGGAGGACTGAACATGAAAACGAAGAATATTATGATCGTTGGTGTGGGCGGTCAGGGCAGTTTGCTGGCTTCCAAGCTGCTGGGTCGTCTGCTGCTGACCCGTGGCTATGATATCAAGGTCTCCGAAGTCCACGGTATGAGCCAGAGAGGCGGCAGTGTGGTCACCTATGTCCGTTACGGCGAAAAGGTCTATTCTCCCGTCATTGACAAGGGCGAAGCCGATTTCATCGTCTCTTTCGAATTGCTGGAAGCTGCCCGATGGACAGAGTATCTGAAGGCTGACGGCAGGATCATTGTCAACACCCAGCAGATCAATCCCATGCCCGTTATCATCGGTGCAGCGGAATACCCTGAAAAGCTGGCGGAAAAGATCAAGGCCGCCGGACTGGAACTGGATGCCTTTGATGCGCTGAAGCTGGCAGAAGAAGCCGGCTCCTCCAAGGCAGTTAATATCGTCCTCATGGGCAGACTGTCCAAGTACTTTGACTTTACAGAGGAAGAATGGCTGGATGCCATTGAAAAGAGTGTGCCTGCAAAGTTCCTGGAACTGAACAAAAAGGCATTCAAACTTGGACGTGAAGCATAAAGGAAGTGTAACCTATGGCAAAGTATTATCAGCCCGAAATTGAGACCATGCCCCGTGAGGAATTGGTCAAGCTCCAGAATGAGCGTCTGGTGAAGCAGGTGCAGCATGTCTGGGACAATGTACCCTATTATC
>JAZNLL010000070.1:0-37349 GCA_045579045.1 Candidatus Avilachnospira sp. | reverse complement strand
GAGGAGCCAGCAAACTGAGCATCGCCGTGCATACGACCCATGGTGTCGGTCAGGCCGTAGGAAGCGGGGCCTGCTGCCATGTTGTCGGGATGCAGGGTACGGCCGGTGCCGCCGCCGGATGCAACGGAGAAGTACTTCTTGTTCTGCTCGATGCATTCCTTCTTGTAGGTACCTGCAACGGGATGCTGGAAGCGGGTGGGGTTGGTGGAGTTACCGGTGATGGAAACATCGACGCCTTCCAGATGCATGATAGCAACGCCTTCACGGACATCGTCAGCACCGTAGCAGCGGACGTTTGCACGCTCGGTCTCGGAGTAGCGAACTTCACGGACCACATTGACCTTGCCGGTGGCATAGTCGAACTGGGTCTGGACATAGGTGAAGCCGTTGATACGGGAGATGATCTGAGCAGCGTCCTTGCCCAGACCGTTCAGAATGACGCGCAGGGGCTCCTTACGAGCCTTGTTGGCGTTTCTGACGATACCGATGGCGCCTTCAGCAGCAGCGAAGGACTCATGGCCAGCCAGGAAGGCGAAGCACTTGGACTCATCGGACAGCAGCATTGCGCCCAGATTGCCGTGGCCCAGACCGACCTTGCGGTCCTCAGCGACGGAACCATCGATGCAGAAAGCCTGCAGGCCTTCACCGATAGCCTTGGCGGCCTCGGCAGCGTTCTTAACGCCCTTCTTGATAGCGATGGCAGCGCCTACGCAGTAAGCCCAGCAAACATTCTCGAAGCAGATGGGCTGGATGCCCTTAACAGTCTCATAGGGATCAAAGCCCTTGGCCTTACAGATCTCACGGCACTCTTCCACGGAGCCGATGCCGTACTGAGCGAGGACACCATTGATTTTGCCAATTCTTCTTTCGTAACTTTCAAACAAAGCCATTTTCCTGTCCTCCTCTTATTCGTGACGGGGGTCGATGTACTTGGCAGCGTTTTCAAACTGACCATAGTGACCCTGGGCCTTCTTCATGGCCTCAGCGGGCTCGTCGCCCTTCTTGATGAAGTCCATCATCTTACCGAGGTTGATGAATTCGTAGCCGGTGATCTCATTGTCCTTGTTCAGGGCAACGCGGGTGACATAGCCTTCTGCCATTTCCAGATAGCGGGGGCCCTTTTCCTTGGTGGCGAACATGGTGCCGACCTGAGAACGCAGGCCCTTACCCAGGTCTTCCAGAGAAGCACCCACAGCCAGACCGTCTTCGGAGAAAGCGGACTGGGTACGACCGTAGACGATCTGCAGGAACAGCTCACGCATAGCGGTGTTGATAGCATCACAGACCAGGTCAGTGTTCAGAGCTTCCAGAATGGTCTTGCCGATGAGAATTTCGGAAGCCATAGCAGCGGAGTGGGTCATACCGGAGCAGCCCAGAGTCTCAACCAGAGCTTCCTCGATGACGCCTTCCTTGACATTCAGAGTCAGCTTGCAGGCGCCCTGCTGAGGTGCGCACCAGCCCACACCGTGGGTGAAGCCGGAAATGTCGCTGATTTGCTTTGCCTGGACCCACTTGCCCTCTTCGGGAATGGGAGCAGGACCGTGATATGCGCCCTTAGCGACAGGACACATATGCTGAACTTCGGTAGAATAGATCATATCGATTTCTTCCTTTCCAAAAATTTACCAATTTATGTTTTGGGCAGAAAACACCCGGTTTTCTCACATGTAGTATACAAATTTACAAAGGACAAGTCAATTATCACTTTGTACCAAAGATTCTGTCACCGGCATCACCCAGACCGGGAACGATGTAGGCATGATCGTTGAGCTTTTCGTCCATGGCAGCCACGAAGATCTCCACATCAGGATGATCGGCCTGCACCTTGGCAACGCCTTCGGGGGCAGCGATGATGTTCATAAGGGTAATATTGGTGCAGCCATACTCCTTGATGAAGGTGATGGCATCGGAAGCAGAACCGCCGGTAGCCAGCATGGGGTCCACCACGAACACATGACGCTCAGCGATATCCGGGGGCATCTTGCAGTAATACTTCACGGGCTCGTGGGTCTCCGGGTCACGGAACAGACCGATGTGACCGATCTTTGCAGAGGGAATCAGATCCACGATGGTATCCACCATACCCAGACCGGCACGGAGGATGGGCACAATAGCCAGCTTCTTGCCTGCCAGAACCTTGACCTTAGCCTCTGCAATAGGTGTCTGGACAGTGACTTCCTTGGTAGGAAGATTGCGGGTGGCCTCATAGCACATAAGGGCTGCGATCTCGCCGACGATCTCACGGAATTCCTTGACGCCGGTATTCTCATCCCGAAGGATGGAAACCTTGTGCTGCAGCAGAGGATGATCCAATACATGAACAGTTGCCATAAAGTTTTCACTCCATTTTCTGTTTATTCATTCGTTCCCGTTCCGCCTGGCTCAGACGCAGATAGTTGGGCGTCAATTCTGCCCCACTGGGTCGTTCACCGGCAGAAAGCTGTTCCCAAGCCGCCAATGCCGTACCGGACGCACGCTGCATCCGCAGATGCTCCGGCAGCAGAACCAGATCGGAAACATTGCTCTGAAGGTTATTATAACACAGAGCCGCACCATCTCCAACCAGAAATTTCGGTTTTTCGTGTTTTTCCAGCAAAGATTTCAGTTCTTCCAGAGATATGGCCATATCCTCCGTCAGGCGGCTCAGAATTCCATTTTCCATTTGGAACAAAGCCGTATAGACCTGACTGCGTCTGGCATCCATAGCGGCGCAGTAAACGCCATCAGCCACGGCGATGCCACGAACCATACCCTCCAAAGTAGAGACACCTACACAGGGCAGCTCCAGTCCCCAGGCAAAGCCCTTGGCAGCAGAAACGCCGATTCGGACACCGGTAAAGCTGCCGGGACCGGCAGCACAGGCTACTGCATCCACATCCTTTGGCGCAAGATCGCAGTTATGAAGCAGGTCTTCCGCCAGCTTCATCAGGGTGCGGCTGTGGGTCTGACCGCTATTTTGCAGATATTCCCCTAACAGTTTTCCATCCTGCAGCAAAGCCACACTGACGGCTTTTGCAGAAGTCTCAAAGGCCAAGATCAGCATGGTGTTCGCCTCCTTCTACGGTGATCTGACGGTCTGTATCATTCAGGCGGCAAATGCAGACACGGATGGCATCTTCCAGCGCCTCCTCCACATTTTCGCTCCATTCCACAGCGCAGATACCGCCCCGCTCCAGATAGTCTTCCCAACCGATATCAAACAGATCATCGGCAGATTCCAGCCGGTACATATCAAAATGGAACAGGGGCATCTTCCCCTGCAGATATTCATTGACGATGGTATAAGTTGGGCTGGTCACAGGCTCATGGATGCCAAGTCCCCGTGCAAGACCACGGGTAAAGGCTGTCTTTCCCGCCCCAAGATCACCGTAATAGGCAATGACATCACCGGGACGCAGTCTGCCTGCCAGCTTTTCGCCCAAAGCCTCTGTTTCCTCCGGCCCATGGGTCAAATACTGCATCATATTCCTCTTTTCAAAATTTTTTCTTATTTTATCACACAATGGACATTTTTGCAAAGTATCTTTGTGTTTACATCCCCATGAAATTCTGTTAAAATAGTCGGAGTTGAAAGGAGGTGCGCCATGCGGTCTGTTGGTCGTGCCATCAGCGATTTTGTGAAAAAAGCCGATATGGTTCTGCTGCTGCTCTGCATCGTCACCACCATTTTCGGTATTGTCGTTATTTCCAGTGCCACCGCCGCCATGGGCGGGAGCCGTCATGTCACTGTTCAGACAGCCGCACTGATTCTCGGTGTACTGATCTACATCGTTCTGACCCTCATAGACGTGGATATCATTGCAGAACGACGGGAACTGCTGATCGTTTTCTGTCTGGCGTTCATCGGTATGCTGTTTTTCTGGGGACAGGACAACGGCTCCGGCAACAAGAGCTGGCTCTCTGTGCCCTTTATCGGTATCGATATGCAGCCGGCGGAAATCTGTAAGATTTTCTTTATCATCATTCTTGCCAAAACCATGTCCGTCAACCAGAACAGTCTTTCCAAGCCCATCAATGTGGGCAAAATGACACTTCTGACGCTGTTCTTCTTCGGTCTGATCATCTACCTCTCCTCTGACCTGGGTGTTGCTCTGACTTACATCTTCATTTTTGTGGTCATGGCATTTGTGGGCGGTATCAACCTCATGTGGTTCGTGGCTGCACTGGGCGGTATCGTCGCCGCCGCACCCATTCTTTGGTCACTGCTGGAGGATTATCACAAGAACCGAATCCTTGTCCTGTTTAACCCCTCTCTGGACCCCGATACCTATTGGCAGACAGAGCGTTCTCTGCGCTATATTCAGAACGGCGGTATCTCCGGACAGGGACTGTATCAGGGCGCCATGGTCAAAGGCAAAGCCATGGGCGCACAGCACACGGACTTCATTTTCTCCGCCATTGCAGAGGAACTGGGCATGCTGGGCTGCATTGTGGTGTTGCTGCTGCTCTCCGCCATCGTTCTGCGCTGTATTTATGTTGGCGTTAAATCCGGCAACTACATGAACCGCATGATCTGCATCGGTATCGCCGGTATGCTTCTGTTCCAAATCATCATCAATGTGGGCATGTGTCTGGGCATCCTGCCGGTCATCGGTCTGACCCTGCCCTTTATCAGCTACGGTGGTTCTTCCATCGTGACCATGTTCCTTTCCATGGGGGTGGTCTCCGGCATTCACATGCGTCCTGCTCCCGATGCCAACGCCCGATATATTCGCCCAAGAGCATAAGTTGATCCCTGCGGTAGATCCGCAGGGATTTTTTTGCATAAAGAGGAAATTTCCGCAGACACTACCTCCGAACCCAATTCAAGGAGGTAACTGTTTTGTTTAAGCATAAACATACCCTTTTGGTGCTGCTTCTGCTTGCAGCACTGCTGTCCACAACCGCATCTGCAAAAGCCGTGACGGTTGATCCTGCGGATCAGTTCTGCTTCTCCAGGGAGGATTTCACAGCAGCTGAGGCAGATGAAGGCATCTTCCTCACTTCCCTGCCCGGTGTGTCCGTGGCAACCGTCTATCACGGAGACCGCATTCTCCGAGCCGGTGATGCCCTGCCTGTGGATGCCCTCAATGATCTGACATTGACCACCCATTGTATTGCTGCAAAGGATACCGCCATCGGTTACTACACCATTTCCAACGGCACAGTGTCTGGTCGAAAAGAGTTGAAACTCTCCATTCTCCCCAAGAAGAACGAACCGCCCAAGGCAGAAAACGGCACTTTGGAGACCTATCGAAATATTGCCAACACAGGCACCCTCTCCGTCTCTGACCCGGAAAACGGTAAGCTGACCTTTACCATTGTGACTGAGCCCAAGAGAGGCACAGTGGAGTTGGACGAGAATGGCAATTTCACCTATACGCCCTTTGAAAACAAGGTCGGCAAGGACTACTTCACTTTTACCGTCACCGATGAAGCAGGCAACACTTCCGAGGAGGCCAAAATCTCCATCGAAATCAAAAAGCCCACAGAAAAACAGGTCTATGCAGATATGACAGGCGAAGACGGCGAATTTACTGCCATGTGGCTGAAGGAACAGGGCTTGTTCACAGGCAGCAAGATTGGCGGTCACCTGTGCTTTGAACCGGAAAAGTCCGTCAGCCGCGGAGAGTTTCTTGTCATGGCCATGGGTGTGGTAGAGGCCGAAGCAGAAGTCGATGCCATGACCACCGGCTTTGCCGATGAAAAGGACACCCCCGTATGGCTGCAGCCCTATATCGTTTCCGCGTTGGCAGACGGTATGATCAGCGGCACCCAATCCGAGGATGGTGTTTTATTCCTGCCTCAAGCCAATTTGACCAAAACAGAGGCTGCCGTCATGCTGCAGAATATGCTTCGCTTGCCTGCATCCAACGTACAGACTGTCGGCGCTTTTGAGGAAACCGATCTGCCTGTCTGGGCAGAAAAAGCTGTTTCCGCCCTGTCCGGTGCCGGTATTGACCTGCAGGTTACAGATGCAGCGGAAACCGTCACCCGGCAGGATGCCGCCAATATCCTCTATCAGGTCCATGAACTTCTGAAAACCGAGGCTGCCCCCACCCTCTACTGGGTGCAGTAAGAGAAGCCCCACAGTTTGCAGCCTTCGGCAATTGAAAATCCAAACCGCTAATAATCCGGCAATTTACTCAAGCCAAGGAGTTTCTCATCTCATCACTATGCAGGCAGCCACCTCAATCGAGGTGGCTGCCTGTTTTTTCGTGCTCACTTTCAAATCCACGGTGGTCGTTATTTTTCGTTGGTATGGTTGTAGGTGGGGAACAGTTCCCGCCAGACATCCGTGTGGGCTTCACAGTCCAGATAATGACCGAACAGCGCATTGTGCCATTCCGTGGAATCTTCGTTGCAGGCACCCTTGATGGCAAAGTAATAGTTCTCCTTTGCGCTCTCGCAGAAGGCATGCCAGCCCGCTTTCCACTGTCCATTCTGCAACTCCTCATTCCGAGCCGCAAAGTCGCTCATGATTTTTTCTTTTTCTGCACCCTTTGCCAGGGTAATGCCGTTCCCCTCATTTACAATGGGTGTGAAGTCGATCTCATTGGTCTTGGTGTCATAGTGTACTGCCAACAGGCTGTCCCAGATTTCCGGCATATTCTTCATATGGAAGTGAAAGTTTCCCTGACCGTAGAGGATATGTCCGCCCTGATAGCTTTCATAGCAGCCGATGCAATGGGTGTGCTGGCAAAGCACCAGATCGGCACCGCTGCGAACCATAGCCCGGCAGCAGCGAAGCAATCTGGGAGAGGGATAAGTACAGAATTCCTTGCCGCCGTGATAGAGCACGATGACCCGATCACATTCCGCCTTGGCCTTTCGGATATCCTCCAGGGTATCGAATTCGTCGAAGGGGCGGCTGCCCATCCGATCTTCCAGCGCATAGGAGTATTCGTGCTCACAGACAGCGATCAGGCAGACCTTCTCGCCATCTTTTTCCACGATCAGATTTTTTCTGGAATCCTCATAATTCTTTCCAAAGCCTGTATAGGTAATTCCCGCCCGATCCAAGGCTTCCATGGAATCCAACGCACCACGGATGCCGAAATCAAAGATATGATTGTTGCTCAGACCGCAATAATTCACACCGACCTTTTTCAGCACGTCTGCCGTCTTGGGCGTGGCAGCGAGGTTCGGGCCAAACTTCTTGATAGGGACATCATGGTTCGTCAACGCACATTCCAGATTGACGAAGTTGATATCGTTGCCATGGAACAGTTCCAGCGTATCCGTAAACAGGGTCTCAATGTCACCCTTTTCGAAAAGGGGATTTGTCGTTTCCATCGGGCAGACATCGCCCAGAAGCAATGCTTTCATAAGGCACCTCTTTTTCATGAAACAAAGATTGACGTTTTCATCCGCGTCATTATAATAATTATATAAACACTTTGTTTTCAAGGCAATCAGCTGCATTGCTTTATTGCACCCTTTTTTATGTAATATTAAGATTGGAGCCTGTAACATGAATTACTGCCTCGTCCAGGATGTTTTTCATTACTGTCATATTTCTCCGCGAACCTGCAGCGCCATGCCCACCAAAGAGATCGACTTTTTCGACCTGACCTTTGTCCTCAGCGGCAGCATGGTGTACACCGCTGGCGGAGAAACTTATCTGCTGAAGAAAAACGATGCCGTCTTTTTAAGACCCGGTACCCTCCGCGCCCGTTCCGAGGGCACAGAGCCGGTGGAATATGTCAGCTTTAATTTCCATCTTTGTCCCGGCAAAGACCTGCCCTTTGCCCCCTACCTACCCAACTGCATTTCCGGCAGCATCCGGCGGCTGATCTCCGCTTTTCCCAAAAGTCACCTGTCCGACCGTTATCATGCCGAAGAAAAAGCCGCCAATATGCTCAATTACATTCTTTTTGAATTGATGGATACCACCGCATTCCCCTCCACCAACGAACACATTTCCCGGATCATCCACCTTGTTGAAGACCGTCTGACAGAAAAGCTGACCTTGCAGGATATCAGCCGCGAGATCGGTCTGACAAAGGAATATATCTCCCATATTTTCAAAAAAGAAATGAACAAGACCCTTACCGACTATATCAACGAGCGGAAAATGCTTCTCGCCAAAGAACTGATCTATGCCGAAAGTATGCGACTGACAGACCTTTCCACCTATCTGGGCTACGAGAATTACAGCTACTTTTCCACCCTGTTCAAGCGGTATTTTCAAGTCACACCCATCCAATTCAAAAAGGAAAGTTGACAGCTTCTGTGTTGTGTGTTTGCTCAATTAATGGTATAGTAGTCTTATCAATCTAAGCAAAGGAATTTTGCCATGAAAAAAATCCAAGTGGAAAAGGCCGTGGGCATGACCCTGTGCCATGATATTACCGCCATGCGTGACGGATTTAAGGGTGCCGCCTTCAAACGCGGTCATGTCATCACTCCGGAGGATATCCCTGCCCTGCTGGATCTGGGCAAACGGACCGTCTTCATCTGGGAAGACCACGCAGGGGAAATTCACGAAGAGGACGCCGCCTTGCGGATGGCAGCCATGTGTCCCGTGGATGCCGCCCACTATACAGAGCCTTCCGAAGGCAAAGTATTGCTGATCGCCGACCGCAGGGGCATGCTCCGGGTGGATACGGAATTGCTCCAAAAAATCAATTCCATCGGTGATATCACCATTGCCACCCTGCCGGATCACTATCCCGTGGAAGCAGGTGCACGACTGGCCTCCATGCGGATCGTCCCTCTGGTCACCCAGGAACGACAGATCGAAGAAGCAGAAGCCCTCTGTAAAGACCGACCGCTGCTGCGTCTGCTGCCCTATCAGCAGAAAAAAATCGGTGTCATCATCACCGGTTCCGAGATCTATCACGGGCGAATCAAAGATAAATTCGAGCCTGTTGTCCGGGCAAAAATGCAGCATTACCCTGCAGAAATTCTGGGTGCGACCGTCTGCGACGACGAACCTCAGATGCTGATCGACGCGGCCAAGGGTTATCTGGAGCAGGGTGCGGATTTTCTCATTTTCACCGGCGGTATGTCCGTGGATCCCGATGACATCACCCCCTCCTCCATCGGTAAACTGGGCGCAGACATCATCAGCCACGGTGTCCCCTCCCAGCCGGGCAATATGACTCTGGTGGCTTACTTGGGCGATGTTCCCATCCTTGGTGTGCCGGGCGCCGCCATCAAGCTGCCCACCACCATTTTCGATGTACTGCTGCCCCAGATCTTTGCCGGCGAACGGCTGACAAAAGAGGATCTCATCCGTCTGGGCGATGGTGGATTATGTCAACTTTGCAGCACCTGTCACTATCCCAACTGCACCTTTGGAAGGTACTGATATGCGACTTGATTTCGCACCTATGGAGGGTATCACAGGCGCCGTTTTCCGCCGCCTGCATCATGCCTGTTTCTCCGGTGTAGACCGCTACTATACGCCCTTTCTCTCCCCCACCTCCGACCGGCGGTTCACCCCCCGGGAGCAACGGGAATTCTATCCGGAATATAACGAGGGAATCCCCCTCATTCCCCAGATTCTGACCAAACATGCCGGTGATTTTCTCTGGGCTGCGGAGGAGCTTTCCGCCATGGGCTACAAGGAAGTTAACCTCAACGCAGGCTGCCCTTCCGGCACCGTCACCGCCAAAGGAAAAGGTGCCGGTCTGCTGGCAGATTTAGCCGCACTGGATACCTTTCTGGATAAAATTTTCACTCATGCAAACTGCAAGATTTCTGTAAAAACCCGATTGGGTCTCAACGACCCGGAGGAGTTTGAACCCATTCTGGAAATCTACAATCGCTACCCTCTTTCGGAGCTGATCGTCCATCCCAGAGTTCGGAAGGATTTTTACCGCCATCCCGTGCGGACAGAGTATTTCAATCTTGCCTACGAAAAAAGCAAAAATCCCATCAGCTATAACGGCAGCATCGTCACCAAAGCGGACTTTGAAAACTGCCAAAAAAAATATCCGAAACTGACCGCCATTATGATCGGTCAGGGGCTTTGTTCCAATCCGTTCCTTTCAGAAACCGTAAAATTTTGCGAAAAAACGAAAAAAAATCGCTTAAAACTGTTCCACGATGCACTGTTTTCTGCCTATTCTGACCTGTTTCAGAGCAAAAACAATGCCGCTCAGCGGATGAAAGAGCTGTGGTTTTACTGGTTTCGGCTGTTTTCTGACAGTCAAAAGCTGGGAAAACAGCTGATGAAATCCCGTAATGCCGAAGAATATCTCGCCGCCGTCACTGCCATTTTCCAGAATTTGGAATTGCTCCCGGAGAGTACCGGCGACTGGTAACACGATCTATAAAACAAGAATTTGTGAGGTTTTCTTATGTCTAATATCATCGCCGCTGTGGCCACCGGCTGGCAGCCCTCTGCCATCGGTATTCTGCGGCTTTCCGGTGAGGGCTGTATTGCTCTGGCCCATGAGGTGTTCACACCCCGTTTCAAAAAAAATGCCGCTGACCGCTCCCTCATCATGGGCTGGCTCCATGACAAGCATGGCCGCATTATTGATGAAGTGCTGCTGACGGTCTCCCATGGTCCCAACTCCTACACCGGCGAAGATACTGCCGAGTTCCAGTGTCACGGCTCCCCTGCCGTGCTGACGGCAGGCTTGGAAGCCCTCTTTGAAAAGGGTGCCCGTCAGGCAGGTCCCGGTGAATTCACCAAGCGGGCCTTCCTCAACGGACGGATGGACTTGACGCAGGCTGAAGCGGTCATCGACCTCATCGATGCGGAAAGCACCGAAGCCGCCGCCAATGCTGTGGGCCAGCTGGGCGGTGCCATGCTGCGAAAGATCGCGCCCATCTATGACCGCATGACCGATATCATGGCCCATTTCCATGCCGTTCTGGACTATCCCGATGAGGACATCGATCCCTTTGAACTGCAGCAGTTCCGGGGACAGATGGAGCAGGATTCCGAAACCCTGTACAAGCTCCTTTGCACCTATGGCAGAGGTCAGGTTCTGAAGAAAGGTCTCCGGGTGGCCATTTTGGGTCGCCCCAACGCAGGAAAATCCAGCCTGCTCAACGCACTGGCCGGATTTGATCGGGTCATTGTGACGGATATTGCAGGCACGACCAGAGATTCCGTGGAGGAAACGGTGAAGCTGGGTCGGCATCTGCTGCGATTGGTGGATACTGCCGGTATCCGGGAGACAGACGATGTGATTGAAAAAATGGGTGTGGAACGGGCAGAAGCCGCCGCAGCCAAGGCCGATCTGGCCATTTATGTCTGCGACGGCTCCCAGAGCCTGACGGAGGAAGATCTCCGGGCACAGCGTGCCGCCATGGAGGCGCCCCGTGCCATTGCCGTATTGAATAAACAGGATCTGGATCAGAAGACCGTTCCTTCCGATCTGCCCTTCGACTGGGTCATTCCCATGTGTGCCAAGACCGGTGAGGGGCTGGATCAGCTGGAGGATGTACTGGATACCCTCTATGCAGATGATACCCCCTGTGACGGTTCCATTCTCACCAATGCCAGACAGGCTGATGCTGTCCGTCGGGCCGGTAAATCCATGGAGCAGGCACTTGCATCCATGGCACAGGACATGACCCCCGATGCCGTTCTGGTGGATGTGGAAGCCGCCATGGAAGCCCTTGGTGAGATCACCGGTCAGACCATGCGGGAGGAGATCACCAACCGCATCTTTGAGCGGTTCTGCGTGGGCAAGTGATCACCGGAAGAAAATCAGAGAGAACCAAGTGACGATGTTTCCGTTGAAAAATTCAATGCCAAACCGCTCACACAGCTCTGTGACCAAGATACCGTGGCTTTCCACACAGGGGAACATCTTATCCGGGAACCGGCAGGGTTCGTTGGGATAGGCACATTCGTCACAGATGGCGCAGGCCTCGGTGGAAAGGGTCATGGTCTCACAGCCCTGTGCCTTCACCAGCTCCGCCACCTCATGGGTGATGGCTTCATGGTCGGCACGGGTGGCAAGGGTCTGCTCCAGATTGGCGATATCATCCACCTCTGTGACCGTGGAGATCAGCAGGAATTCCGGGAAAGCCAGACACTTGTTCCGGCACTCCCCAACCGTTCCCACCGCAGGGGGGCAGGCCCATGTTTTTCCGTACATGGGACATTCCTCCTGACAGATATGGCGCACTCGCTCCGTGAAGGTCAGTTCTTCCGTGGGAAAGAACGCATATTGGAAAAGAGGCAGCTCAGACAGCTGCTGCTCCAGAAGTTCTTTATTCAAAATCATCAGTCCTTTCAAAAATATTGTAGCCTCCCGAAAACCATTCGTCAAGACGGTGGTTTTTCGGTTGATTTATGTTGTTTTTCGTGGTATGATTCAAGAAAAATATGGTATGGAGGTATTTACCATGGATTATAAGAAATTGCAGAACGGCAGCGACATTCGCGGCGTCGCTCTGGAAGGTATCGAAGGTCAGCATGTCAATCTGACCGAGCAGGCCACCCGTGACATCGGCAGAGGCTTCGCCCTGTGGCTGAAAAACCGTCTGAACAAGGATGTTCTGACTGTGGCTGTGGGCCGTGACTCCCGTCTGTCCGGCGAGACCCTGTGCACTTGGCTGTGTGATGCCATGAGCGCTCAGGGCATTCAGGCCACCAACATCGGCATGGCTTCTACCCCCGCCATGTTCATGTCCACCGTCACCGGTGAGAGGCCCTATGACGCTTCTGTTATGATCACCGCCAGCCACCTGCCCTTCAACCGCAACGGCTTCAAGTTCTTCACCAAGGACGGCGGTCTGGAAAAGCAGGATATCGCCGCTATTCTGGCATACGCAGAGGGCAATGAGACCACCGGTCTGCCTGCCGCTGCCATCGCCACCGGCACCTTTATGGATGCCTATTCCGCCATTCTGGTGGAGAAAGTCCGTGCAGCCACCGGCGAAGAAAAGCCTCTGGAGGGCTTCAAGATCGTGGTCGATGCCGGTAACGGCGCAGGCGGCTTCTATGTGGAGAAGGTTCTGCAGCCTCTGGGCGCAGACACCACCGGCAGCCAGTTCCTGAACCCCGACGGTTCCTTCCCCAATCACATTCCCAACCCCGAAGACAAGGACGCCATGGCAGCCATCACCAAGGCTGTGGCTGACAACAAGGCTGACTTCGGTATCATCTTCGACACCGATGTGGACCGCGCCGGTGCCGTGCTGTCTGACGGCTCTGAGCTGAACCGCAACCGCATCATCGCCATGCTGGCTGCCATCCTGCTCCGTGAGTATCCCGGCACCACCATTGTCACCGACTCCATCACCTCCACGGGCCTTGCTGCCTTCATCGCCAAGCGGGGCGGCATCCATCACCGCTTCAAGAGAGGCTACCGCAATGTCATCAACGAAGCCATCAAGCTGAACAACGCCGGACAGGATTGCCAGCTGGCTATGGAGACCTCCGGTCACGGCGCATTCAAGGGAAACTACTTCCTGGATGACGGCGCTTACATCATCACCAAGCTGCTCATCGAGCTGGCTCGCGGCAAGAAGGAAGGCTACACCCTGGACAGCCTCATCGCCGATCTGGCAGAGCCTGCAGAGAGCAAGGAATTCCGCTTCAACATTCAGCTGGAGGACTTCAAGCCCTACGGTCTGGAAATTCTGGAGAAGCTGGAAGCCTATGCCGCCAACCAGAACGGCTGGAGCATCGCACCCAACAACTTCGAGGGTGTCCGTGTCAATCTGGATGATGCCCACGGCAACGGCTGGTTCCTGCTCCGCATGAGCCTCCACGATCCTCTGATGCCTCTGAACATCGAATCCGACTCTGTCGGCGGCGTTCTGACCATCGCCAAGGAGCTGTCCGCATTCCTCGCTTCCTGCGACAAGCTGGATGTGACCAAGTTCAACGATTTCGTGAAGTAAGACTGAAGCCCCGACCCGAACGGTCCGGGGCTTACTTTATGCAAAAGGCTACAATACATAAAAATAATAGTCTTGGATATGAACGGCAGCTTGTCAGCCTCCGGCGGCCAATGCTTTTGGCAAGTCCCAAAAGCATTGGATGAAAAAGACTGTGGGGGAGAGCGTTGTCCGGATTTTGTGATCGTTTCTGCCATTGTTACCGTTCCGTTTTGCATCACAAAATAGCCACTCTCCCCCACACCCCCTCCCGGCACTTGTCGTTCTCTTGGGTGGTAGACGATAAATGTAAATATGTACTACCAGATGATCTTTGATAGTGCATACAATATTTTCATTGCAAGGGCTTGCTTTATCCGTATTGTTCTAATGAGGGTTTGCATAATTTCAAATATTCATCGATGACATTCTGCGGTGACAGGATTTTTGCCCTATCACCAAATCCGGCGATCCAGCCGAAGAACATGGGAGATACAGCGATATCCATGGCAAAGGTGAAATGCTCCTCCCCATCGGGGATCAGCATGGTATCGGCACCAAAGCGGTCAATGACCACACCTGCCAAGGACTTATGAAACCGCATCCGTACAGAGGTAGTCTCACTGCCGAACATGCCGAAGACATTGCGTCCGTAAGCAGAGGAATCCAGTTTCTTTGCCTCCGGGTCCATGAACCGAGGCTTGCCTGTCAGCACAATATCCAGCATCTTATCCACCCGATAGTGGGTAATGCCGTGACGGGGCGAATGGGCAACCAAGTAATAATACTCATCGTCCCAGACGAGACTATAAGGGCTGGCTTCATAGGGACCGGGTCGGTCATGGCGCTGCCGATCCATGCCCCATTCCATATAGCGGAATTGGATCTGGGAATTCTTGGCAATGGCCTCATGGAGCTGATCCACCGTATAATAAATGCTTTCGTTCATGGTCTTGACCCGTCCCGTGACCATGACCTGCCGCTTGAGACTGCCGGCCTCATGTTGGCTTGCCAGCTGACTCAGCTTGGAGATCAGTTCCATGGATTTTTTTGTGGTCAGAAATCGGGAGGACTGGACCGCATCTACCAGCAGTTTCAGTTCCGGCAGTTCAAACTCTCTGGACACCAGATAATAACCGCCGCCTCTGCCGGGACGGTGGAGGATATCCATGCCGAAATCCTGCAGGCAGGCAATGTCGCTGTAAATGGACTTCCGCTCTGCTTTGATATCATGGGTTTCCAGATACTGCAAGATCCGCTCTGTGGTAGCAGGATGGTTTTCGTCCGTCTGTTCTTCAAAGAATTTCTTTAAGTACAGGAGTTTTAGCTTCTGGCCTTCACTTTTTGCCATGTTCCTCACCTCGCTTTTAATGTACAATAAACTTCCCACAAAAGCAAGGAAAATTCATAGCCATTTTTTCATAGATGTGTTATACTGGTCATAGAAAGGAGCGATGGACAATGGCAAGCTTCGTTTTGAAAGGACACATCTGCCACAGCGCAGACCGTGACCGTATCGACACCAAGGAAAACCACTATCTGGTTTATGAAAATGACCGCTGTGCCGGTGTGTTTGCCGCTCTGCCGGAGCAGTACCAAAATCTGCCTCTGACGGATTTCGGCGATCGCATCCTCATCCCCGGTATGTCGGACCTGCATATCCATGCCCCTCAGTTTTCCTTCCGGGGTCTCGGCATGGATATGGAGCTGCTGGAATGGCTCAATGTACATACCTTCCCGGAAGAAAGCAAGTATGAAAATCTCGACTATGCCAAGCTGGCTTACGGTCAGTTTGCCAAGCATCTCCGCAGAAGTGAGACCACCCGTGCCAGTATCTTCGCCACCATCCATCGGGAAGCCACCGAGCTGCTCATGGATCTCATGGAAGAGAGTGGACTGGTCACCTGCGTGGGTAAGCTGAATATGGATCGGAACTGCCCCGATTACTATCGGGAAGCGACCCCCGATCACTCCATTGAAGAGACCCGGAAATGGCTGGAGGAAGTCAAGCATTACAAACGCACCTTCCCCATCGTCACACCCCGTTTTCTCCCCTCCTGCACCGATGAACTGATGGAAAAACTGGGCAAGCTGCGGAAGGAATTTGATGTGCCCGTTCAGAGCCATCTTTCCGAGAATCTCAGTGAGATCGCATGGGTCAGGGAGCTTTCACCCAAAGCCAGAAACTATGGCGATGCCTATGACCGCTTCGGTCTCTTCGGCGGAGATCACCGCTGCATCATGGCTCACTGCGTCTACTCTGACGACTTGGAAATGGAAATGATGAAGAAAAACGGTGTTTTCATCGCCCATTCTCCCGAATCCAATATGAATGTGGCATCCGGCGTGGCACCAATTAACAAATATCTGGATCACGGATTGCATGTAGGTCTTGCCACTGATGTGGCAGGCGGCAGCCATGAGAGTATGTTCAAAGCCATGACCCATGCCATCCAGTCCTCCAAGCTCCGCTGGCGGCTGCTGGATCAGAGTGTGCCCTTCCTGACCTTTGATACAGCCTTCTATCTGGCCACCAGAGGCGGCGGTGCCTTCTTTGGCAAGGTCGGTGCCTTCGATGAAGGCTATGAGGCTGATGTGGTGGTACTGGATGACAGCAATCTGGATCATCCCCAGCCCTTGACTGTCCACGAACGGCTGGAGCGCATTGCCTATTTGGGTGACGAGCGGAACATCTATGCCAAATTTGTGGCAGGTCAAAAATTATTTTAAAAAAATCTCCTTTGTGTGTGACATTATCACAGATAACCGCAAAAAGAAGCGGTATACTAAAGTCACAAAGAAACACAAAGGAGGACAATACAATGTCAGCTATCAATATTAACAAGAACAATTTTCATAAGGAAGTCATGGAAAGCGACAGACCCGTTCTGCTGGACTTCTGGGCACCCTGGTGCGGTCCCTGCCGGATGGTCGTTCCCATCGTAGAGGAGATCGCAAGAGAGCACCCCGAATACAAAGTCGTCAAGATCAATGTGGATGAAGAACTGGAACTGGCCCATCAGTTCAATGTCATGACGATCCCTTCCCTGTTCGTCATGAAGGACGGTAAGATTGTCAGCCAGTCCAAGGGTGCAAAGCCCAAGCAGCAGATCCTCAAAATGTTCCAGTAACAGTAAAACCGCTTCCCCTCGGGGAAGCGGTTTTGCTTATAGAGAGAATCTTCTGTCGTGAACAACCACAGCCTTCGTGTTGGTTTCAAACCATTGGGCATTTTCCGTATGGACCGGGAGAATGTAACGGGGATCTACATCTTCGATCAGCGATTTTATGGTGTTTGCATCCGCATGACCGCTTGTGTGCAAATCCACAACCCGAATGCCTTTCTCCTCCATGAATTGCAGAAACTCCGCAATGTCTTCTTTTTGCTTATACCCGCTCCACATGGAATAGAACAGCACACCGCCGGAAAAGTTCAGCTTTTCCGACAGGCCCTCCAGATATCGCTCCATGATGGGACGAACGCACATGACAAACTTATGCCTTGCAATTCCCTCTTTGCCAATTTTGACTTTCTTATATTTCCCATTCAGCAGTTCATACCGTCCGCCGCCGGTCTTAAAAGCCCGAACACCGGAAAAGTTCACAGGATTGGGGATATTCTCCCCCGCAGCAGATGCCACCTCTGCCGTATACAGATCCTGCAGGAAGATACGTCCGCTGCGACGTGCTGCCTTGAACACTGTCACAAGGCGGTCAATATTGGTGGATGCCTGCAAAACGAACACAGGACCCTCGCAGTTGGAAATTTCATCCACTAACAGCTGCTCCAGATCCTCCTCCGTTTGAGGTGCGGCAGTAGCTCTGGTCAGAGTCGTCCCCTCCGTAATCAGCACTTCTGCCCGGGGCAGTTTCCGCAGCAGGTGAAAAAAACTCTTTCTGCCGTTGGAACGGAAGTCTCCGGAATAGATCAGCGTTTGATCGCCGCAGGCAATATGGAACATATACGAATCATAAGCCGAATGATCGCAGAGGTAAGGGGTGATCTGCAGATCGCCAACAAAAATACTCTTCCCTGCCTCATAATAACCGCTAAACCGGTATTCCGGCTTGTTCAGATACCTTCTGGCTGCGTTGGTCACCGCTGCGGCACCCTTGCCGATATAGATTGGAATCTCCGGCAGCACCTGCTCACACAGACCCAGATGGTCGCCATGGTAGTGTGAAATAAACACGGCATCATAGGCAGGCTGCCCTGTGAACAGACCCTCGATGGGCGGCGCCACAGGTACATCTTCCTCCAGTTCCGATCCGGCATCCAGTATAATTCGGGTGGTTTCGGTGGCAATTTCAATGATAGAGCCGCCGATTTGATTTTGTCCGCGATGAATGGTGATGATCATGTTACGCGATCACCTTTACAACATCTAAAACAAAATTTAGCGTTTCCACGAAAGCATATACATCGTATTTAGACGCAATTTTCTCACATTGCAGTTTAATGATACCGGCATTTGTTGTTGCTTTTACATTTTTGCAAATTTGATTGATCGCAAGAGAAAGATCGTTTATGGTCTGATCAATTCCCTCAATTTTTTGAAAATGTGATTGGTTCATAATGATTTCAACCTGAAATTCGTTTTGTATCATTTCTGCATAATCAGGAATGTCCAAAAATCTTCCTGTCTCATGCGGATGATGAGCAAGTGCATCTATGTCCAGGTTTTCTTTTTCCAGAATTAGCTTGGTATATTTCTTTTGAGGGTTTTGCAGAATACTAAACCTTTGAATACATTTAGAATCTTTTGTTACGGTGGACTTGAAAATCATCGGGACATTCTGTTTTCCCCAAGTTTCCACTTCGCGTTCCAATAGTTTATCTAAATTTCTTGGCTTCCATTTCGGCATAACAGCAAATAATAGCAGTACAACAACAACCGCTGTACCAAACACATCTTTAAGCATACCGGCCATTGCACCACCATCACCAAGTCGATACTCACAGACAGCCGCTACAATAGCCGCAACACCAAGTGCGCCTCCAATAAACGTTTCTATCCAATCTCTTTTTTCTTCAGCACTCATTCTTTTCTTTTTCAATTCTTATTCCTCCATTATAACATATTTCCCATTTTCTTCTCCTACATAAAACGGAATGCAGTTCAAGTCTTTCATAAGTTGCTTTAGTTTCGGACGGTGCTGCTGCATTTCTTGCCATTGATAGCTGCCAAGAAATACAAAGGGGCATGCTTCAATTTTTGCATCGGCATCCAGTTCAAAATCCGCAAGCAGTTTTACTTGATCCACAGTTTTCAAATATGTATAGCTCTCCAGTACACAACGGAGCATGGTCTCCTTGCTGTCCGGCTCTTTCAGTTCCAGAATACGAAGGGTCGTGCCATCATAAGCCAGCAAATCGATTTTTCCCGCCTTGTCCCGCTGAACATTCTTCAGCGGTGTCTGGTAATCCAGAATTCTCCCCACAATCGGCATCGTTCCCTGCCGTTTCATGGCCATGGCAATCAGTTCTTCCTCCCGATTGGAATCGGGGTGATCCGGAATGCCGTCATGTCCGTCCACCCGGTAAGGTGACTGCCGGGAAATGACTTTGATTTGATCCAGCAAGTCCAAATGCTCCAGCAGCCATCCGGCGATGACCTCCGTATAGTATTCCTTGGTATCCGTGGTCTTCCCACGGTAGTTGATAAACCCTCTTTTATAAAACTGTGACATATCAGAAGCTACCGCTTCCAACTGTCGATAAAATCCCTCTACAGTATAACCCATTGTCATCTCCTTCTGCGTTTCCTTCTGCGGGAGCCGGTGGAGGTGATCAACACAACAAGCAGGATTGTGGCTGCAATACCAAGAAACGATACTGCCTGTGCCAGACCACTCAGAACCGCCTCTGCTGTATCAGCTCCCATCAGAATCATCTTCCGATAAGTCAGACAGATGCCAATCACCCAGATAATAACAGTTCCCAAAAGGGAAATAGGATAATACTCCCCTTCTGCAAAGAAATATGTAACAAACGACAAAATTGCCGTTACTGCGGAAAAGAACCAGTTGATACAGCCTTGGCCGTATTTTTCTTCCACACAGCGGTTGTAATAAGAGCAAAGCCCATGACACAGAAAACATACCGCCATGGCAATCAGAAAAACAACAACATCTCTATCCATACAGAATTACCTTCACAGTTTTTCCAGTTTCTCCTCCAGTACCAATTCGATGGTGCCTCTGGTCAGTTTGACCATACCCTCCGTCTGGAAGTATTTGAGCATCCGGGTGACCACCTCTCGTGCCGTGCCCAGATGGTTGGCAATGGCTTCATGGGTGATCTTCAGAACAGGGCTGCCCTCCAGACTGCTCTCCTCCAGAAGAAATGCCGCCAGCCGCTTATCCATGCTTTTCCACATGATCTGTTCCATGAGCCACATGACATCCGTAAACCGGGTGGCCATCAGATCATTGGCATAGTTCGCCATGACAGCGGAGCTTTCCATCAACGCCTTATAGTAATAAGGGGGAACGACCCAGAAGGAAGTCTCCTTCTCCGCCGTGATGGTCAGATCGAACTGGACGCTGTTCATGACGCAGGAGGCGGAAAACAGGCAAACATCCCGTTCAAAGAGGCGGTAGAGAGTAACTTCCCGACCCTCCTCAGAGTTGATGTAGGCACGGAGCTGACCGGACTTGATAATCAGCAGACCCATGCAGTCGTTGGAGCCGTCATGGAGCACCGTACCCTGAGGAACTGTGCGAAACAGCACCATCTGCTGCAGCTTCTCCTGTTCCTGAGCAGTCAGCTTATCATAAATCGGGAAATATTCACGCAGTTCCACAAGATCACCTCTTTCTTTTTCCATATTATACCCCTTCCGAAAATTCCTGTCAACGGAGGTCCGCTTGACTTATTTTTCGGGGGAGTTATAATAATAGCAAATCACGAAAAAGGAGCATACCCCATGAAAATTGCAGTTACTTACGAAAACGGAGAGATCTTCCAGCACTTCGGTCACACGGAGCAAATGAAGCTCTATCTGGTGGAAGATAACAAAGTCGTCGCCTCTGAGGTGCTTTCCACCAACGGCAGCGGCCACGGCGCTCTGGCTGGTTTCCTGCAGGCCAACGGCGTCGATGTGCTCATCTGCGGCGGTATCGGCGGCGGTGCCCAGATGGCGCTGAAGGATGCAGGTATCAAGCTCTACGGCGGCTGCAGAGGCAATGCCGATCAGGCTGTGGAAAACCTGCTGAACAACACCCTCATGTATAATCCCAATGTCCAGTGCAGCCATCACGAAGGCGGTCACGACTGCGGCCATGACTGCGGCTCTCACGGCGATCACGAATGCCGCCACGGCAACTGCGGCAGCGCCGATGATTACGCTGACCGCACCATCACCCTCACCGTCACCGATGAAAAAGGCAGCGTACAGGATCTGGAGTTCCGTGTCATTGCCGTCTATCCCGTCATGGATCGGCAGTACATTGCCATGACTCCCGATCTGGAAGCATCTAACTTTGAGGCTGATATTTTCCTGTTCCGCTATCTGGAGGAAAACGGTCAGTGCACCGTAGAGGAGATCATCGAGGACGAGGAATTCGCCATTGCGGCCGATGCATTCCAGCAGTGGCAGCTGAACAGAGGTTAAGATGCAAAACAAGAAAATCCTCTGGATCACGCGGACAGCCGTTCTTTTAGCGCTGCTGATCGCCCTGCAATGGGCGACTGCCGGTACGCAGGTCTTTGCCGGTCAGTATATCACCGGTTCCTGTGTCAATGGGGTTCTGGCTGTGGCAGTGCTCTACGCCGGTCTGTGGAGCGGTGTTTCCGTTGCCCTTCTCTCCCCCTTTTTTGCAAAGCTGCTGGGCATCGGTCCTCCGCTCATTCAGATCATCCCTGCCATTGCAGTCGGTAATCTGGTCTATGTGCTGATGCTGCACTTCCTTGGCAAAAAGCTGCAGGCATTTACTGTCCCTGCTGCTGCCATCGGCAAGTTTTTGACCCTGTACCTGCTGGTGGTCAAATGGATCGTGCCCATGCTGGCTGCTAACCTGAAGCCCCAACAGATCACCACCTTTAGCGTCATGTTCTCCTACCCTCAGATCATCACTGCCATCATCGGCGGTATTCTGGCCATGGGTATCGTTTCTGTTCTCAGAAAAGCAAAAAACATACAATAAAAGGAGTATTTTTATGCTGGTTTCTTTTAAGGAAATGCTGGCTGATGCGCAGACCCATCACTATGCCATCCCTGCTTTTGACTTCGGTAATTATGAGATGTTGATGACCATTCTGGAAACTTGCGAAGAGGCTCGCTCCCCTGCACTGCTGCAGGTTCTTGGCGTCGATCTGGAGGGACGGAGACTTCCCGTTCTGACCGCAATGGTCAAGGAGGCCTGCAAGCATTTTTCCATTCCCGTATGCCTACATCTGGACCACGGAGACAGCTTTGAAGCTGCCAAGCGGGCTTGCGATGCAGGTTTCAGCTCCGTTATGTTTGACGGTTCCAAGCTGCCCCTGGCAGAAAACATCGAAAAGACCCGTGCCGTTGTGGAATATGCCCATGCCCGCGGTCTGTCTGTAGAAGCAGAGCTGGGTCATGTCTGCGACGGCATGGTGGGCAATGGAGAGGCGCATCAATTCGAAGATCCCGAAGACTCTCTCACCATTCCGGCAGAAGCCGCCGAATTTGTAGAACAGACTGGTGTGGACGCTTTGGCTGTTGCCATCGGCACTGCCCACGGTGTCTACTACAAAACCCCTACGCTCCGCATTGACCGTCTGGACGAGATCACCGCTGTGTGTGACTGTCCTCTGGTTCTCCACGGCGGCAGCGGTACGCCCTACGATCAGCTTCATGAAGCCATCGGTCACGGCATCACAAAGATCAACATCTATTCCGATGTGCTCGCCGCCATGACCGAAGGTCTGAAAGACACGGTCAACACCCTCACCAATCCTGCCACCTGGCCCATCGTTCTCTACGAAGAAGCCAGGAAGAGAATGAAAGCCGTTCTTCTTGAAAAGATCGACACTTTCGGCAGTGCGAACAGAGTGTAAATTCTCAAAATATATTGAAAAATCCGCACCTCGAATGAGATGCGGATTTTTTGGAGCTGGTAACGGGACAGCTGGCCGCTTCGCGCCTGCACATAGTTCGCCTTAGCCAATCAGCCTTCGTTTTCACTCGGCTTCTTGGAGGCTCTCGTATTGAACCTCAGGTTCTCGTCCCACCATCTCGAAAAAATCCCACAACCCGAATGGGCTGTGGGATTTTTGGAGCTGGTAACGGGACTTGAACCTGCGACCTGCTGATTACGAATCAGCTGCTCTACCGACTGAGCTATACCAGCACATATGAGATTTTCATGGCTTGATGGACAGCTGCTCTGTGACGCGCTAAGTGCCGCTTCGCGGTTGCGCGTCCGCACGCCCTCTGCGGAGGGTGTACCGACTGAACTATACCAGCGTACTGGATTATAATATCACAAACTTCTCTTTCCGTCAATGATGAAATCGCTTGCATATATGCAGAACAAACCCGAACCTTTTTTGATCATTTCCCCATAATTAAGAGTTGACAATAATTTACTTTGCAAGGCAGTATCGATAAAGTTATTCACACTTTCCACAGTTTTGTCCACAGGCAAACCCTTGAAACTGCCGAACTTGCAGCCGTTTTTCAAGAAAACTGACCCTTCGGCAAACGAAGTTCTTTTAGAAGTTAAAGCGTGATTTGAGTTTACATAACGACTTTTTCTTCCAAATTTCACCGCACTTTTGGGGACAAAATTGCAAAAACGAGGTGCAAATTTGCACCTCGTTTTTTGTTTTATGCATCGATGGCCATAGTAGCAAAAGCATTGAGTTCCTGTCCGGCAGTGACCCCGGCAAGGTACTCATAATAGGCCTGGGCACCGATCATGGCGCCGTTGTCGCCGCAGAGCTTCAGCGGCGGCATATAGAGTTTTGCGCCCAGTTTTTCTGCTTCTTTCTGCAAATCTCCACGAATTCGGGAGTTGGCTGCCACACCGCCGGCAATGGCCAGTTTGCCGTAGCCGGTCTGCTTCAGTGCCTCAATGGTACGAGGCACCAGCATCTCGCTGACTGCCAGAGAGAATGATGCACACAAAGACGGGATATCCAGTTCCTCCCCCTTCTGCTGGGCATTGTGGATGAGATTGATAGCTGCAGTTTTCAGACCGGAAAAAGACATATCCAAAGGATTGCCGCTGAGCTTTGTATGGGGCATGGGATATTTGGTCTCATCCCCTGTCTGTGCCATGCGATCCAGAGAAGCACCGCCGGGATAAGGCATACCCAGCAGCCGGGCCACCTTGTCAAAGCACTCACCTGCCGCATCGTCACGGGTGGTACCGAGGATCTTGAATTTGGTATAGTCCTGCACATCCACAATGAGACTGTGACCGCCGGAGGCCACCAGACAGACAAAAGGCGGTTCCAGTTCGGGATAAGCCAGATAATTGGCAGCGATATGCCCACGGATATGGTGAACGGGGATCAGAGGCACATCCAGTGCCAGTGCCGCTGCTTTGGCAAAGTTGACTCCCACCAGCACAGCACCGATCAGACCGGGGGCATAGGTCACTGCCACTGCATCGATATCTTTTCTCGTCAGACCGGCAGTCTCCAACGCCTGATCCGCCAGACCGGAAATGGCCTCTACATGTTTCCGGGATGCGATCTCCGGTACCACACCGCCATAGATTTTATGCAGTTCCACCTGAGAGGCGATGCAATCCGTCAGAACCGTTCTGCCGTCTTCCACGATGGCAACGGCGGTCTCATCGCAGGAGGATTCTACTGCCAGAATTTTCATACTTCCCATTCCTTTCTGAGGATCAGAGCGTCCTCTTTGGGATTGTGATAATAATTGGGTCTGCGGCCTACCTGCACATAGCCAAGACCTGCGTAAAGAGCCTGCGCTGCCTCATTGGAGGCACGCACCTCCAAGGTCAGGCTGTGGACCTTCTTCTCTTTCAGCAGATTTTCCAAGGTCAGAAACAGTTCTCTCGCCAGACCCTTTCTCCGATGGCTCGGCGCAACTGCCACATTCATCACATCGGATTCGTCAATCACCGTCTGGCTGCCCACATAGCCAACCACTTCCCCATCTGCCACGGCTACCAGCCACAGGCTCAGAGGGTTGGTCAGCTCACTGCGGATACTCTGATCCGGCCAGGGATCACGGAAACAAATCTTCTCCAGTTCCGCAATGGCAGGCACATGGCATTCCTCCATGGGTACAACGGTAAACTCACTTTGCTTCATACCAGCTTGCTCCCTGTTTGGCTTCCACCAGCAGCGGCACATCTAAGTTTGCCACCTGCTGCATTTCTTTTTCCAGAATTTCTTTCACGGTCTTGGCCTCTGCCAAGGGACATTCCACGATCAGTTCGTCGTGGACCTGCAAAATGAGGCGTGCTTTCAGCTTTTTCTGCTTCAAGGCAGCATCCACACGGATCATAGCCAATTTGATAATATCAGCAGCCGTACCCTGAATGGGGGTATTGAGAGCTACCCGTTCACCGAAGGAACGGAGATTGAAATTGCTGCTCTTCAGCTCCGGCAGATACCGTCTGCGCCCGTAAAGAGTGGACACAAAGCCCATTTCCTTGGCCTGCACCACGACATCCTTCATATAGTCCCGAACGCCGCTGTAATGATCTAAGTAAGCGTTCATATAGGCCTTGGCTTCCTCTGGTAATACACCGATATCCTGGCTCAGAGACCATGCAGAAATACCGTAGACAATGCCGAAGTTGACCGCCTTGGCGTTTCTTCTCATATCGGCAGTGACCTCCTCCAGCGGCACATGGAATACCTGAGAAGCGGTAACAGCATGGATATCCTCACCGGAGGAGAAAGCCTTGCACATGGCTTCATCATGGGCGATATGGGCAAGGACTCTCAGCTCGATCTGGCTGTAGTCCGCATCCACCAGCACACAGCCGTCTCCTGCCACAAACATCTTGCGAATTTCACTTCCCAGTTCCCGGCGGACAGGGATATTCTGCAAATTTGGCTCTGTGGAAGAAAGTCTGCCCGTATTGGTGACCATATTCTGGAAGGTGGTGCGGATACGACCGTCATCGGCGATGACCTTCAATAGGCCCTCGGCATAGGTGGAGGACAGCTTGGTCAGCATCCGATATTCCAGCACCGCATCTACGATGGGGTGCATGGGGCGCAGCTTTTCCAATACTTCCGCATTGGTGGAATAGCCGGTTTTGGTCTTTTTCACCGGGGGCAGACCCAGTTTTTCAAAAAGGATCTCTCCCAACTGTTTGGGGGACAGAATATTGAATTCCTGTCCTGCCAGTTCATAGACCTGGCTCTGTGCCTCGGCGATACGACCGTTCAGCATGGAGCCAAAGGACATGAGCGCCATCTGATCTACAGTGACACCGGTGCGCTCCATATCGGACAAAACAGCGCAAAGGGGCAGTTCAATTTCATAATAGAGCTGTTCCATGCCCTGCTGACGCATTTGTTCTTCCAGCATAGGCTTCAGCTTCCACAGGGCAGCTGCCTCTGCAGTCAAATCTGCCACAGTTTCATTGAGGTGGACTGCGGAGAGCTTTTGTACGGAATAGTCACCTTGGGAAGGATCAAGGACATAGGAAGCCAAAGCAGCATCAAAGGGGGTCTGTTCGCACTTCCAGCCCTTGTCCAGAAGTTTGCCACGGAGATTTTTCCAGTCGGCACAAACTCTGGGGGCATTGGACTCCCAAAGGGATTTCACCGCATCCAGATCGGTGAGACAAACGCCATTTTCCCAAGCCACAGCAGCCTGCTCTTCGGAGATTGCCAGAGCAAAGGCCGTTCCCGGTTCCGGCAGGCAGGCACAGGTGCAGACCTCTGCTTCCTTTTTTGCAGGTTCCACAGAAACGGTATTGAGGCCATAGCGATCCATGAGCTTCAGGAACTCCAACCGCATGAACAAAGCCTTCAGTTCTTCCTTGTTCACCGGCTGACGGAGGGCATCTTCGGGCTTAAACTCGATGGGTGCTTCACAGCGAATGGTAGCCAAGTCATAGGAAAGACGGGCATTTTCTTCGCCGTTTTTCAGCTTATTCCGCAGGTTTTCTTTGATTTTTTCGCTTTCGATGTTCTCGTAGACCCCGTCCAGAGAGCCAAATTTTAAAAGCAAGTCTGTGGCGGTCTTGGGGCCAATACCTGCCACACCGGGGATATTATCGGAGCTGTCGCCCATGAGGGCTTTCAGGTCGATGAGGGTTTTAGGCTCGAAGCCGTAGTCCTGCCGGAACTGTTCCGGAGTATAGAGGGTAGTGCCCGTCTGACCGGACTTGGTGGTGACCAGTTTCACAGACACACAGTCATTGACCAGCTGCAAACTGTCCCGGTCACCGGTGATGACGGTACACTTCCAGCCCTTTTCACAGCAAATGCGGCTGACAGTACCGATGACATCGTCTGCCTCCCAGCCCTGACACTCATAGATGGGGATATTCATGGCAGTGAGAACCTGCTTCATGACAGGCATCTGCATAGCCAACTCCTCTGGCATACCGTGACGGGTGGCCTTGTACTGGTCGTACTGCAAATGGCGGAACGTAGGTCCATGGAGGTCAAAGGCCACGCACAGGGCATCGGGCTGATCCTCCTGCTCCAGCTTGTGGAGAATATTCAAAAAGCCAAAAATGGCATTGGTAAACAGACCGTCTCTGGTGGTCAAGGGACGAATCCCATAAAAGGCGCGGTTGATGACGCTGTTGCCATCCAAAATCATCAGTTTCATGCTTCGACCATCCTTTCTGGTATTTTATTATTATAACACAGAAAGACCCATACTCTCAACAGAAAAAGGCGGCTTACGCCGCCTTTTTGCCATATTCTTAGATGCGCTTCCACTTGGCACCGCCGGCCACATCGGTGACCTCAATGCCCATGGCTTTCAGCTCGTCACGGATGCGATCAGCCTCGGCAAAGTTCTTCGCCTTCTTGGCATCCTGACGGGTGCGGATCAGGTTCTCCACAGTCTCATCTGCTTCGCCAGTTTCGCTGATGACGGTAAATTCGCCTGCCTTGGGGGCAGCAGCCAGTTCTTTCCGCTTCTGCTCGGCCTTGGCCATAAGATCCAGACCCAGAACATAGTCGAAATCAGCCAGAACTGCCAGCTTGGTCTGATCGTCAGTCTTATACTTCAGCGCGTCATAAACAGCGGTGATGGCCAGAGAGGTGTTCAGGTCGTTGCTCAGGGCAGTGACGAACTTTTCCTTCATGGCATCAAAGGCAGCCTGATCGATGGGTCCATCGGAAGGCTTCAGAGCGGCGATCTTCTGCACCATCTTGCCGTAGGTAACAACCGCATTATCCAGATTCTCATAGGAGAACACCAGATTCTTGCGATAATGGCTCTGGAGGCAGAACAGGCGGTAAGCCAGAGGATCATAACCCTTGCTCTCCAACAGGCTGACGGTGAGGAATTCGCCCTTGGATTTGGACATCTTACCGGAGTTGGTGTTCAGATGGTGGACATGCATCCAGTAGTTGCACCACTTGTGGCCGAGGAAGCTCTCGGACTGGGCGATCTCATTGGTATGATGGGGGAAAGCATTGTCGATACCGCCGCAGTGGATATCCAGATCCTCACCCAGATGCTTCATGGAGATACCGGAGCATTCGATATGCCAGCCGGGATAACCAACGCCCCAGGGAGAATCCCACTTGAGCGCCTGATCCTCAAACTTGGACTTAGTGAACCAGAGAACAAAGTCGTTCTTGTTGCGCTTGTTGGTATCTTCTTCCACGCCCTCACGGACGCCCACCGCCAGATCTTCTTCGTCATGGTCGTTGAAGATATAGTAGCGATCCAGCTTGGAGGCATCGAAGTAGATATTGCCGCCGGCTTCGTAGGCAAAGCCCTTTTCCAGCAGACCGGAGACGATCTTAATATATTCATCGATGCAGTTGGTGGCAGGCTCCACCACATCAGGGCGCTTGATGTTCAGCTTCTGGCAGTCAGAGAAGAAGGCGTCCGTATAGAACTGGGCGATCTCCATGACGGACTTGTTTTCCCGCTTGGCGCCCTTGAGCATCTTATCCTCGCCGGTATCGGCATCGGATGCCAGATGACCCACATCGGTGATGTTCATGACACGCTTGACATTGTAGCCCACATACCGCAGTGTCTTTTCCAGCACATCCTCCATGATGTAGGAGCGCAGATTGCCGATATGGGCAAAGTGATAAACCGTGGGGCCGCAGGTGTACATCTTGACCAGATCGGGATTGTTGGGAATAAATTCTTCCTTTTTTCTGGTGGCTGAGTTATATAAATACATATCAGTTTCCTCCTGTTTGTTCTTCTTTTATGGTATCCAGCCGGGCCTGCAGTTCCATGATCTGTAAACGCAGCTGTTCAATTTCCAGCATGACCGGGTCGGGGGTGTGGATCTGGTCCAGCTTTTCACCTCTGACCTTTACCACCCGTCCGGGAACGCCGACCACCGTTGCGCCCTCCGGCACTTCCCGAAGGACCACAGAGTTGGCGGCAATTCTGGCATTATCGCCTACTTTGAAGGGGCCGAGGACCTTGGCACCGCTGCCTACCATGACATTGTTGCCCAAGGTGGGATGGCGCTTGCCCACATCCTTGCCGGTACCGCCCAAAGTCACATTCTGATAGAGCAGGCAGTCATCGCCGATCTCAGCGGTCTCACCGATGACAATGCCGGTGCCGTGGTCAATGACCAGTCTCCTGCCGATGGTGGCACCGGGATGGATCTCGATGCCTGTAAAGAATTTGGAACTTTGGCTGATCCATCTTGCCAGAAAACGGAACTTATGGGTATGGAGCCAATGGGCGATCCGATAGCTGATGGTAGCATGCAAACCGTTATATAAAAGGAGAATTTCCAGCCCGCTTTTGGCAGCCGGGTCATTCTTCTTGTATGCACGGATATCCTCCAGAATATGCATAGGTTCCCTCCAATATAAAAACCGCCCCTTGAATGTATCAAGAGGCGGGTAAAAACTCGCGGTTCCACTCTGATTTATCGCTCATAGCCTTGACGCGGCCAACGGGGTCTCCCCTCGCTCCCGAACGCACTTTCCCATCGGCGCACCTGCCTCCGCTTGCAGCCGGTGACGGAGGCTCTCTGCAGGTCGCTTGGTGACGGTACTCTTTTCGATCCACGCGATATGAAATTACAATATTATATTAGCAAATGGCGACCTTTGTGTCAAGACGAGGTTAAAAAATCTTCTTTTCCTGCAAAATCTCACACATCTGGGCAACTCTGGCGTCCCAGGAGCTTTTTCTGCCCTCTTCCATACGGGCTGTCGTACGCTCTGGGTCGGTATCTTCCAAAGAAGCAGCCAGGCACTGGGAGAACGCCTCCGCTGTGGCAGCCACATGAATGATGGGTGCAAACTCCATGACCTGATCCGGCTGGGGGGTGGACACAATGGGTTTTCCGGTGGCAAGGTATTCATAGAACTTCAGGGGGCTGACATCCTTGCTGAGGTCACCGGATGCAAACAGGTTCAGACAGGCATCAAACTGACGGATGTAGGCGGGCAGCTGCTCATTGGGCTTGAGACCGAGGAAATGGCAATTCTCCATGGCTCGGAGATGACTCATATCCACACCGGGATTCTCTCTGCCGATGAACACAAAGCTCCACTCGGGGTGCGCTGTGGCAGCGGCTTCCAAAAATCCATACTCAATGCACTCCTGCAAAGCGCCCACAAAACCAAAGATGGGCTTGGGGATTTCTTTCATATCTTCCGGGCAGGGCAGATCCTGTGCTGCCTGAGAAAACCGCTCAAAATTGGCGCCGTTGGGGATGAAAACCGTGTTTTCATTGGCTTCTTTCAGCCGTTCTGCCAGACCGGTGGCGGTGGCAAAGACCTGATCGCACTTGGCTGCCAGTTCCAGTTCCATGTTGTCCACCAGTAGAGGGTTCATCAGACCGCCGTAGGCAGAATGGCGGTCCACACAGTCATAGACCAGTGCACTATGGGGAATATGATCCACACAGTCCACGGTCACCGGGCTGTACACCCACAGAAGGGGCTGTTCCATGCCATGCTGCTTCATGCGCTTTTTCACATAACGGGCAATGCGCTTCTGGTTCAGCTTGTTGATGAAGCGGAATTTATTGAAGAAAGGCAGTACCGGCGGCAGAGCATAGACTGTCAGACCGGGTTTGATTTCCTCACCGGGCTGTTTGTATGCCTTCAGCTTGGGACGAGCCAGCTGATCACGCAGAGGTGCCAGATAGGTGATGGACGGATCAAAATAGAGAATCTCCGCATCCTCCATGCGGCTCATGACCTGCTGCTTCCGGGTGGGAATGGGATACCATGGAGATGTGGCAAGACAGACGATTTGTTTCATACTTCTTCCTCCAACAGCTGACGGGCAGCCGTTTCATTCTCACGGGCAAGGGCTCGAAGGGCTTTGGCAGCTTCAGCATTGCGACCTTCGGAAAGAGCTTCCATGGTCATGGTGCGGAGGGCATCTTCCTCCACAGCAGCCAAATCCATATATCGGTTCTCGCCCAGATAATCCAGAAAACCGGAGACCTTGGGATCATAGACAATACCCACCAGAGGCACACCCTGTCCGGCTGCAAAGATCAGTGCATGAAGCCGCATGGAGATCAGCAGTTCCATTCTGCCCATGAGACCCACGATCAGATGTCCGTCATGGGGTGCGGCAATGACATGATGGGGGCAGTTTGCCATAGCGGCAACTTTCTTCGTAATCTCCAGATCCCGACGGGGTTCCAGGGCAAAGAACACAGGGGTAATGCCCTTTTCGGAGAGTTCTTTTGCCTGAGCTGCAAACAAGGGCAGCTTGTCCTCCACATTTTTCCAGGGGCGCAGGGCGAACATGGCATATTTGCCGCCCGGCTCCATGCCCTGAGACAGAAGGAAGCTATCCACCTTGTCGGCAGGGGCGGCATCCAGCAGCAGTGCCGGGTCAGCGGTGATCCGAATCTCCGGCTTCTTTACACCCATATCCCGCAGCTCCGTTTCGCTCTGGGGGTCACGGAGGGTAATAAGGTCCGCATAACGGTCAATGACTTTGCCCGCAAACTTCCGATTCTTGGGCAGAGACACCGGACCGATGCCGCAGCCGTACATCAAAACCCGGTTTCCTTTGCGCTTTGCCATGGCAATATTGGAAAGGTAATACTGCAAGCTTCTGGTGCTGGTCACATCCTGAATGAGACTGCCGCCGCCGTTGATATACAGCTTGGTTCTGCCCATACGGCGCAGGAATTTGAAAAGTGCAAAGGTATGGATTGCTTCAACACGATAGCGAAGTCTTGTCTCATTGGGATTTCGGGACAGGACATAGAGAGGCACATCGGGATCGATGGAACGCATCTGCTGCAAAATGGCCTCCAGAATACTGTCGTCACCGGCGTTGCCCTTGCCGTAAGCACCGCAGATCAGCACGCCATCCCGTTTTTTCTTGGGTCTGGCAGCTCTGCGGAGAATGGTCTGATAGATTTCGATCTGCTTTTCCACCGTGGCATCCACGGAAAATTTGGTTTTTGCCCGAAGATGCAAGGCTTCACTCAGCTTATTCCGCAATGCTTCATCGGTGGCCAAGGTCACCATATGCTCTGCCAGCTGCTCATATTGCTGGGCTTCAAAGAGCAGACCGTAGACCCCGTGTTCAATGAGCAACGGCACGCCGCCCACACGGGAGGCAATGGTGGCACAGTGCATCCGGGCACCTTCCGTCAACGCATAGGGGAAGGTCTCGCTGAGAGAGGTCAGGGTGTTCACATCCAGGGCATTGTAGAAGCTGTCCGTATCCTCCACCCAACCGGCAAAGGCATAGCTGCCCTCGGGGCAGCACTGAGCAGCCAAAGCTTCCAGTTCCTGCCGCTGTTCGCCGTCGCCGGCAATGACCAGACGGATATTGGAAACGGATTTGCAGGCAAGACCGAAGCCACGGATCAAAGTCGCCACATCCTTGACTGCCGACAGTCTGGCGGCGATACCGAAGATCACATCGTTCTCCCCGGCCTCCAGACCGATGCTTTGGAGATATTCTGCCCTGTTCAGCCTGGGCGTCACCGGAGTGAAATCTACGCCGTTATAGATAGCAAACATGGTCTGGGGATCAAATCCACGGGAGACCAACAGATCGGCCATGGCATCGGAAACGCCGATATGGTAAGGGATTCGACGGACGCAGTAGGTGTTAATGGTACCATAGGTCAGGCGGTCAATGGGTCTGCCCAGATAGTCCAGACGGTAGTCACTGTGGACAGTAGTAACCAAAGGAACGGAAACCTTCTTCTTCAATAAAGTGCCAATGAGATTGGCACGAGAACCGTGACAGTGGATAATCTGAAACTGCTCGGACTGCACCATTTCTGCAATTACTTCCACACAGGAAAAGATTCCCTGCTCCAGAACCAGGGTATCGATTCCCATTTCTCTGGCTTCCTGGGCAAAGACACCCTCCATAAAGCAGACCAGACGGACTTGCTCCGTATTGGTCAGACCTTTCAGCAGGCTCAGGACATGGGTCTTGGCGCCGCCCACATCGCCGCCGGAGATGAGATGCATGATTTTCATAACGAAGCTCCTTATGCCTCTTGAGAAATACAACATATTGGGGTATAATACCATATTATAGACCATTTTCTCAAAAATGGCAACACACAGGAGGTCCTTATGAAAATCATTGATAAAAACGGCCGTCTGTTCGGTAAGCTGAACATCATCGATCTGGCCGTCATTCTGGTGGTCATCGTTGCTGTGGCTGCCCTCGGCATGAAGTTCTTTGGCAACGACGCCGTGGAAGCCATCACCAGCCCCGATGTCCGCATCACCTATGAAGTGGTCTGTGAGGATGTGCCGCAGCATGTGGCTGATTACTGCACCGAGAACTATTCCGGTCAGCTCCTCAGCAGCGGTAAGTTCCTGGATGCCTACATCACCGGCTGCACCGCTGAGGAAATGCCTGATGAGACCATCGACCTGTACTTCACCATCGAAGGCACCTGCCCCTTCTCCGGCGGCACCTATGTGATGGGTTCTCAGGAAGTCCGTGTGGGCATGGAACATCTGGTAAAGACCTCCGATATTGAGTGCGAAGGCATCATTTCCAACCTGGAGGCAAAGCATGGTTAATGCACTGAAAAACTGTCTCATCTGGCGGGTTCTGCTGGCTGTGGGAGGGTTTTTCGGACGGCTGTTTGCCAGCAGCATCCTGCTGCAGACGCTGGCGCACTGGTGGAAAGAAAGCGGTACCTGCAAAAAGCTGCGCCATTGGCTCAGCCGGGATGCCGAGCACTGCGAGAATGCCGGAATCACCCGGTTCTTTGCCCGGTGCAACGGCAAACTGGCAGAGATCCATTGGCCTCTGGACTGGTTCCGGAACAGCCTTCTGGGACGGATCTATACAGGATTGTTCCGCTGGGGCAGTGAAAGTAAGCTCCTCGGCTGGCTCTTCCGCAGAGGTCTGACCGGCTTTATTCTGGTGGCACTGGGGCTTTACTGCGGTGTGGATTTCCTCCTCCGGGATGTGCTTTCCCTCTCCGCCATCGCCTCCATCTGGGATGAAGGTCTGCTGGCATTGAGCGTCCTCTGGATTCTGCGGCTTCGAATGGATCGGGAAACACCCATGGAGACCAGAACCAATGCGCTGGATCTGCCCATCCTCCTGTTCATGACCCTTGGCTTCTGGCTCATGAACACCATCTTCGATTATTATTTCATCTCTGTTGCGGGCTACCGCGCCACAGTCCAGTACATGCTTTGGTTCTTCGTGGTCACAAGAATCTTGCGAAACGATGAAGATTTCATGATCTTGTACTATGTGATGGTGGCGCTGGCAACAGCCATTGCCATCCACGGTGTCTACCAGTATATCGTAGCAGTGCCCATCCCTTCCAACTGGACAGACCAGGCAGAACAGTCCGTCCGTACCCGTGTCTTTTCCATTTTCGGAAGTCCCAACATCATGGCCGATTACATGGTCATGTTCGCACCCATGGCAGCCGGTCTTGCCTACTACCTCAAAAAGCCCTGGCAGAAAGTGTTGGCATGGGGCTGCACTTTCCTCATGTGCTTTGGCTGCCTGTTCACCATGTCCAGAGCCGGTTGGGTTGCCATGGCAGTTGCCGTTATCATCTTCTGTCTGATCGTGGACAAGCGGTTGTTCGGTCTTCTGATGGTCGCCGGCGTAGGTGCCTGTTTCCTGCCCTTTGTGGCAAGCCGAATCGGCTACCTGTTCACGGAACAGTTTGCCGAATCCACTGCCAGAGGCGGCAGAGGTGGACGCTGGCACTTCGGTCTCAACTATCTGGTGGAGTCCGGTCATCCCTGGTTGGGTCTGGGTCTTGGTATGTTCGGCGGTGCCATCGCTGTCCAGAACAAGATCATCGACCAATGGGATTACTTCTATATGGATAACTACTACCTGAAGATCATGGTGGAAATGGGTTATCTGGGCTTTGCAGCCTTTGTGATCCTGTTGGTGTTCCTGCTGGTGGTCTCCTGTCGAAGCATTTTCCGTGCAAAGGCTGAGCCTGTCAACTCCATGAAGCCTCTGGCTGCCGGCATGTTCGCCGGTATCTGCGGTGTGCTGACCCACTGCTACTTCGAAAACATTTTTGAAGAGCCTTATATGATGGCTTATTTCTGGATCTTCGCCGCTATGATCGTGTATATCGGCTTTTTCCGAAAGAAAACAACAACCTAACGCAAAAGAAGCAGAACTTACGTTCTGCTTCTTTTTTGCTTACCCGTCAATTTCGACGGTCACCTCTTCAATGCCGTATTGATGCAGCGTTTCGCGCACACGTTCTTTTACCTTGCCATTGGCAGTCATCCGGACAGCTGCCGCATGATGCTCGCCGTCCAGAGTCCAAATGTGCAGCTCAGAAACATCCGTTACCCCTTCGACTGCAAGAAGGCTTTCTTTGATTTCCCTGAGTTCCAGCCCATCGGGCACTTTCTCCAAAAAGACATGGAGACTTTTCATCAAATGCTTCCATACATGGATGAAAATAAACACCGATATTCCAACAGAAAGGATGGGATCCAGAAGAGTGAAGTCTGTCACCTTCATGACGATGGCACCGAGAAGAACAACTAGCCAGCCAAAAACATCCTCCAGCATATGGAGATTGACCGCCTTCAGGTTCAGAGAACAACCGCCATGGGTAACATAGGCTGCTGCAAAGTTGACGCAAACACCAACCACAGCCAGAGGGATCATGGCATTGTAGTTGATTTCTTTCGGTTCGAGCATCCTGCCAACAGCATTGCAGACAACAAACACAGCTCCCAAAAGCAGCAACACAGATGTCAATGCACTGCCAACCACAGAGTATCTTCTGTATCCGTAAGTAAACACCTCGTCAGGTTCCTGATTGCTTTTTTTCTCCAGAAGCCAGGAAATGCCGATGCTCACTCCATCACCAAAATCGTGAACAGCATCAGAGATCAGGGCAATGCTGCCTGTAACCATACCACCGACCAGTTCAAAGATTGAAAAAGTAATATTCAAAATAAATGCGATCAGAATATTTTTATCCGCTTTCATGACAGCCTCCCATTGCAAAACAGAAAATAATACCGTACAATATGTTCAGTATCATATCATTTGTTTATACTATTTATACAGAACAGAACATAGAAACACAATATGCAAAACTGCCCGACCGTATGATACGGAACAAATATGCAAATGTGTACGGAGGAGAACATGGACCGACGCCAAAGAAAAACAAGAGAAGCCATCTTTACCGCCTTTGTGGAGCTGCTTTCCAAAAAGGATTTTGGGCAGATCACCGTCGGCGAGATCATCGACCGTGCAGATGTGGGTCGTGCAACCTTCTATGCCCACTTTGAAACCAAAGACTATCTTCTGAAGGAACTGTGCGGTGAGTTGTTCTGTCACATTTTTGACGCAATGGGCCAAGAAGAGACGGAACACAGACATATTTTTAACTGCAATGCACCGGATTCTCCCATTCTGCACCTTTTCCAGCACCTACAAAAGAACGACAATAATTTGCTCATTCTGCTGTCCGGACAGAACCGGGAGTTGTTTTTGCCTTACTTCAAAGAGAATCTGCAGCAGCTGATCGACAATCAGTTCCAGCTTTTCGCAGATAAAAAGCGAAAAGAATTACCGGAGAGTTTTTGGCGCAACCACATTGTCTGTGTTTTTGTAGAAACACTGAAGTGGTGGACCGACAACGGTTTCAAAGAATCCCCGGAGACAATCACCTCGTATTTTTATTTGGTATTGTAATTGCGCGAAAAAAGCCCACAGCCAAAAGGCTGTTTGCTTTTGTTTGAGAAAGTTTCTCTAACCGAAGTCAGAAATTACTCTTCGATCTCGATGACGACGCCGGAACCGACAGTACGGCCGCCTTCACGGATAGCGAAGCGGAGGCCCTTCTCGATAGCGATGGGGGCGATCAGTTCGACCTTCATGTCGACGTTGTCGCCGGGCATGCACATCTCAGTGCCTTCGGGCAGAGTGATGATGCCGGTAACGTCAGTGGTACGGAAGTAGAACTGAGGACGATAGTTGTTGAAGAAGGGAGTATGACGGCCGCCTTCT
>JAZNLL010000069.1:0-4620 GCA_045579045.1 Candidatus Avilachnospira sp. | reverse complement strand
TAGTTGGTGACCTTGGCCTTGGCTGCGTTGTAGGAAACGAAGTCGGGCTCAAAGTTCTTCAGCTCTTCCTCGGTGGGAGCGATGAACATATTCTTGACAAAGTGAGCCTGCCATGCCACTTCCATGATGAAGCGGATTGCCATACGGCTGTCCTTGTTGGTGCCGCAGAACACATCCATGACATACAGCTTCTTGTTGCTCAGCTGCTCAACAGCCAGACGCTTGCACTCGTTCCATGCTTCGATGGAAGCGGGCTTGTTGTCGTTGGCGTACTCGGGAGAGGTCCACCACACGGTGTCCTTGGAGTTCTCGTCCATGACGATGAACTTGTCTTTGGGGGAACGGCCGGTGTAGATACCGGTCATGACATTGACAGCGCCCAGCTCGGTGAGCTGACCCTTCTCAAAGCCTTCCAGAGTGGGGTCCATTTCCGCTTCGAACAGCTGTTCGTAAGTGGGATTGTAGACGACCTCGGTAGTACCGGTAATGCCGTACTTTTCCAGACCATAAGTGTTCATAAGATATAGTCCTCCTTATAATTCTATTGCCGCTTTCGCTGGCAATAATAATGTACTTGTTGATGGAAATACAAGTTCCACCGAGTACCAGTATACCACAGCTTTTGCACGATTTCTACTTCTTTTTTGCTGTTTCCTCCGATTTGTGAAAACCGCTGATTTCCAATTGCCAACAGGCATAAAAAAGGCTATAATCATAGTAATATAACACAAGGAGCTCTCCTATGCTGCTTTCTGCGGAAAATATTTCCATCAACTACGGCGTCAAGGAATTGTTGAAAGACGCCTCTTTATATCTGGAACCCGGTGACAAGATCGGTGTCATCGGCATCAACGGCACGGGCAAATCCACTTTCCTGCGATGCTTAGCCTCTCAGGAGGAGCCGGACAGAGGTACGGTCACCCGGTACCCCAATGTGCAGGTGGTGTATCTGGCACAGAATCCGCCCATGGACGACGGCAGCACCGTTCTGGAGCAGGTTTTTGCCTCTCAGGACGAGCGTTACCGGGAGATTCATGCTTATGAAGCCCGCTCCATGCTCTCCAAGCTGGGCATTGACGACCCCGATGCCAAAATCGGCATCCTCTCCGGCGGTCAGCGGAAGCGGGTGGCGCTGGCGGCAGCTCTGCTGCAGCCTGCCGATGTGCTGATTTTGGACGAGCCCACCAACCATCTGGATGCAGAAATGGTGGCTTGGCTGGAGCAGAAATTAAAGAGCTTCCCCGGCGGCATCATCATGGTGACCCACGACCGATATTTTCTGGAGCGGGTGGCCACCAGAATCGCCGAACTGAATCGGGGTAAACTGAGCTATTTTGAGGCAAACTATTCCAAGTATCTGGAACTGAAAGCCCAGCGAGAGGAAATGGCGGAGGCCTCGGAGCGGAAACGGCAGACTATCCTGCGCCACGAATACCAGTGGATCATCCGGGGCTGCAAGGCACGAACCACCAAGAGCAAAGAGCGCATTGACCGCTACGAAGCCTTGAAAAATCAGCAGGCACCCCAGTATGACGACACGGTGCAGATGGGTGCTGCCGCCAGCCGATTGGGCAAACAGATCTTAAATCTCGAAAATGTCAGCAAGTCCTTTGGTGATAAATGTGTGCTGAAGGATTTTTCCTACCGGATGGATCGCCATGACCGCATCGGCATCGTGGGCGGCAACGGCATGGGCAAATCCACCCTGCTGAATTTGATCGCAGGCAGACTGGAGCCGGACAGGGGCAGGATCGAGACCGGTGCCACGGTGAATTTGGGTTATTTTACACAAGAAGCAAAAGAATTAGACCCCAATGAAACACCATGGTCTCTGATTCACAACATCGCCTCCCATGTGAAGACCGATGAAGGCACCTTCTCCGCATCCCAGATGTTGGAGCGGTTTTTGTTCCTCCCTGCCATGCAGCATACCCCCATCGGCAGGCTCTCCGGCGGCGAACGGCGGCGGCTGTATCTGCTGAGCATCCTCATGGCATCCCCCAACATCCTTTTGCTGGACGAACCCACCAACGATCTGGATATCACCACCCTGTCCATTCTGGAGGATTATCTGGAAGGCTATCCCGGACCTGTCATCGCCGTCAGCCATGACCGATATTTTCTGGACAGAGTGGCAGAGCAGATCTTTGAAGTCCGACCCGGCGGAGAGATTCGGACCTACATCGGCAACTACGGCGACTATCTGGCCAAACGGCAGCCCTCGGAGGAGGAGAAGCCCAAGGCGGTTTCTGCCCCCAAGGAGCAGCCGAAGCCCCGGCAGCAGAAGCTGAAATTCTCCTATATGGAGCAGCGGGAATACGATTCCATCGACGCAGATATTGCTGCGTTGGAAGAAAAATTGGCAGAAGCCGACGCAGCCATTGCCGCCTCCGGCGCAGATTTCGTGGCTTTGGAAAAGGCCATGGCGGAAAAAGAAGCTTTGGAGACCCAACTGGAACAGAAAATGGAGCGGTGGGTCTATCTCAACGAACTGGCGGAGAAAATCGCAAGTCAATAACGAACCTATTGTAGGGGCGACCATTGGTCGCCCGCGGGCGTGCAATGCACGCCCCTACAATCTCTCAGGAAAGGAAGCTCTATCATGGACAAATTGTTAGAATCTATCAGCATTCAGGACTGCCCCATTTGCAGCGGTGCAGCCATTTTGAGTGAGGAAGGCGGTTGGGCGTTCACCGTAGAGTGCGTGGATTGCGGCGCACACACCGCCGTCTCTACCTATGACAAGGCAGAGGAGCGGAAAGAGGCCGCTGAGCGTGCCGCTTACACCTGGAACTTAGGGAAAGTCATCGCCCCCGGCCCCGGGGAGTAAACAACGACAAAAAATAATTGAAATCTTCGGCTTTGCCGACACCTCAATTGTCAATTATCAATTATCAATTAAACACAGAAAGGAATGATCTTCATGGCAACTTATGAAAGCTATTCCGGACGGATCAGCCGGGATCTGCTGAAAAAGCAGCACATCGTGGAAGTGGCGGCAGGCAGAAAGCCTGCGGATGTGGTGCTGAAAAACGCCGTCTATCTCAATGTCTTTGCCAATGAGCTGAGCCATGGAGATATCGCCATTGCCGAAGGGCTGATCGTGGGCATGGGCGAGTATTCCGGTCTGACGGAATACGACATGACCGGCAAGATCGTTCTGCCGGGCTTTATCGACAGCCACATGCATCTGGAAAGCTCTCTGGTCTCCCCCAAGGAGCTGACCAAGGCGGTGCTGCCCCACGGCACCACCACCATCATCACCGACCCCCACGAGATCGCCAATGTCATGGGCACCGATGGCATCGACTATATGCTGCAGGCCACAGAAGGTCTGCCTTTGGATGTGCGGTTCATGCTGCCCTCCTGCGTCCCCGCCACCCCCATGGACGAAAGCGGTGCTGTCTTGGATTACCGGGCACTGGACAGCTTCTATGGCCATCCCAGAGTGCAAGGTCTGGCAGAAGTGATGAACTTTGTAGGTGTCATTGCCGGTGACGGACAGGTTCTGGAAAAAATCGCCGCTGCACAGGTCCATCACAAGAAGATCGACGGTCACGCTCCCATGCTCCAGGGCAAGGAATTGGATGCCTATGTGGCAGCCGGGGTCTACTCCGACCATGAGTGCTACGATCTGGAGGACGCTCTTGCCAAGATCGGTAAGGGGCAGTTCATTATGATCCGGGAAGGCACGGCGGCACAGAATTTAGATGCACTGCTGCCTCTGCTGACCCCCAAATATGCTGACCGGTGTATGTTCTGCGTGGACGACCGGCACCCCAGTGACCTGCTGGAGCAGGGTCACATCGACTATATCTGCCGCCGTGCCATTGCCGCCGGTGCAGATCCCATTCTGACAGCCAAAGTCGCCACCCACAATGCCGCCCGATACTATCAGCTGAACAACCGTGGTGCAGTGGCGCCGGGATATCTGGCTGACCTTGCCATTATTGACGATTTTGAGCATTTTGAAGTGAAATTCGTGTTCAAAAACGGCAAGGTGGTCTTTGACGGACAGGTACAGCCCTTTGAAGCCCCGGTCATCGAGCCATGGCTGGCAGCCAAGGCTCTGGACACCTTCCATGTCTCCCCCTTGACGGAGGATGACTTCCGTTCCGAGCGACCCAGAGGCGTTCTGGGTATGGTGCCCGGCGAGCTGGTCACCACGGACAAGGGCTACGCCACCCGTGTGGATGTGGAGCAGGACATTCTGAAGATCGCCGTCATTGAGCGGCACAAGAATACCCATCACATCGGTCTTGGCTACATTCAGGGCTACGGACTGAAATCCGGCGCGGTAGCAACCTCCATTTCCCACGACAGCCACAACATCATCGTGGTGGGCACCAACTCCAAGGACATGGCCTTTGCCGCCAACCGGGTGGTGGAAAACCACGGCGGCATCGTGGTGGCAGACAAAGAAACCGTCACCGCTGAGGTGGTTCTGGAAATCGCAGGCATCATGTCCGACGCACCCATGGCGGAGGTCAACGACAAGCTGGAATATGCCAAGGCCGTGGCCTTTGCACAGGGCGTCAGCCGTGGCATCGACCCCTTTATGACCCTCAGCTTCATGGCCCTGCCGGTGATCCCGCAGCTGCGGCTGACCACCAGAGGCGT
>JAZNLL010000068.1:0-8882 GCA_045579045.1 Candidatus Avilachnospira sp. | reverse complement strand
ATAATAGGCATGGGCCATGGCCACCGGGTCATAGGAGAACAGTTCCAGACACTTCTTGAAATAATCATAGTTGGAGTCGATGGGGTAATAGGTTCCATCCACGCAATAGTAGTGGCAGGAGCCGATGATGTAGTCAAAATCTGCCCGGTTGGCAGGCTGCCAGGCATCTTCCTCGATGCCCAGATAGATTTGAATCTTTCCCTTGTAGACCTGCTGCAGGCGGCGAATCTCCCGGCAGTAGGCTGCCGTATCCTTCATGCAGTAGCGCAGGTCAAACTCCGTATAACCGTGGCCGGAAAAGCCGATGGCGGACATACCCTTTGCTATGGCAGCCTGCACCATTTCCTCCGGGGTGTATTTCCCGTCGCAGAAGGTACTGTGGGTGTGATAATTGGCGATCATGGCTTATCGGAAGCCTCCACGGGCAGTCACGGCGATGCGGTCTACCACCTTGCCGCCGTTGACCATGTAGATGCGGTCGTGGAGATTGACGGTGGAACAGCAATGACCGGGAATCAGCAGGACCTTGTCGCCCACCTGCAGCTTTTTGGAGGGGTTGTGGAGCTGGAAATGCTCTTCACTGGCAACGATGTGGGAAACTTCAAAACCGCAGCAGACAGGCATGCCCTGATCCACTCCGCAGGATTTGACACCGGCATCCACCACTGCCAGCTTTTCGCTGACGCTGATCACCGTGGTCAGCACAAAGAGGGAATTTTTGAAAGGCAGAGCCAGTTCTCCATAGGTGGCATCCATGAACAGATAGCTGCCGGCCTGCAGTTCCGTGTAAAGACCGTCCCTGACCTTGATGGCTGCTGTGCCCGTACTGCCGCCGGAGAGAGTGGGCACTTGGATGCCTTCTTCCTTCAGATAGGCCAGCAGTTCCCGGATCTTTTTGGTGTTCTTTTCCGTTTCGGTCAGCCGTTCTTCCTTTGTGACCATGTGGGAAATGTGGCCTGCATAGGCCTGAATACCGGCGAACACCAGATTGCTGCAGCCGGCAATGTGCTTTGCCAGTTTTGCCACAGCCTTGTTGTCGGCTACGCCGCACCGCTCCATGCCGATCTCATATTCGATGAAACAGTGGATGGTGGAACCTGCCAGTTTGGCGGCTGCCTGCAGATCGTCAACATTCTCCTCGTGATCCACACAGACAGTCAGATGGCAGCTGTTGGCAAGGTGAGCCAGTCTGGCGATCTTGGCCTTATCCACGATCTGATTGGCGATGAGGATGTCCTCCACACCGCTGTCAGCCAGATCCAGCGCCTCATCCAGCTTGGCGCAGGTCATGCCTACAGCACCCTCTGCGATCTGACGGTGGGCGATGGCGGCACACTTATGGGATTTGTAATGGGGACGCAGCTTTAAAGTACTGTCCTTCAGCAGTTTTTTCATTTCTGCGGCATTGTTCAAAAAAGTGGGTTCATCCACGATCAATGCCGGGGTGGGGATATGGTTCAGATCCATGGAACATGCTCCTTTTGTGAGAATTTTTCTTTAATATATCACGAAAGCCAGACTGCCGCAAGTTTTTGCAAAAAATTTCCGAAACCCATTGAGTATGTTGAAAAAACGATGTATAATCAAAATAGAAAAATATGGCTCAAATGCCAAGAATGGAGGAATTACCATGTTTACCAAACTGATTAACGGTCTGAAAGAAACCCGCCGCACCATCGTGTTCACCGAGGGCCCCGATGCCCGTATTCTGGAAGCCGCTGCCCGTCTGAAGGCTGACGATCTGATGGATGTCATTCTGGTCGGCAATGTGGAGGAAGTCAAGGCCAACGCCGCCAAGGGCGGTTTCGACATCGAAGGTCTGGAAATCCTCGATCCCGCTACTTATCCCGAAATGGACGCCATGGTCGAGAAGATGGTGGAGCTCCGCAAGGGCAAGATGTCCGCTGAGGACTGCAAGGCCGCTCTGGCAAAGGGCAACTACTTCGGCACCATGCTGGTGAAGCTGGGCAAGGCTGACGCTCTGCTGGGCGGCGCTACCTACTCCACCGCTGATACCGTCCGTCCTGCTCTGCAGCTGATCAAGACCAAGCCCGGTGCAAATCTGGTCAGTTCCTGCTTCATCATGACCCGTGACTTCGGCGATCCTGCTCTGCAGAAGATCTGCATGGGTGACTGCGCCATCAACCTGAGCTATGAAGACACTCTGGACAAGGAAGGCAATGTGAAGGTCTCCGGCGCCCAGAAGCTGGCGGAAGTGGCTGTCGAATCTGCCCGTACCGCTGAGTTCTTCGGCATCGAGCCTAAGGTCGCTATGCTGAGCTTCTCCACCAAGGGTTCCGGCAAGGGCGGCACTGTCGCTCTGTCCGCTGAGGCCACCAAGATCGCTCAGGAACTGGCTCCCGAGTACGCCATCGACGGCGAAATGCAGTTTGACGCTGCCGTTTCCCCCACTGTCGGTCAGCTGAAGTTCCCCGGCTCCAAGGTCGCCGGCTACGCCAACACCTTTGTGTTCCCCCTGATCGAGGCCGGCAACATCGGCTACAAGATCGCACAGCGTCTGGGCGGCTACGATGCCTACGGCCCCATCCTGCAGGGTCTGAACGCTCCCATCAACGACCTGTCCCGCGGCTGCAATGCCGATGAGGTCTACACCATGGCCATCATCACCGCCGGCATGGCATAAGATGAAATCCAAAAGGCCGCCCAATGGGCGGCCTTTTTTCTCAAAGGAATTGCGTATGAAATTATCCAAATATCTGGGCGATAAGCCCTTCTGGAAGGTCACGGTGCGGCTGGCGATTCCCATCGCCCTGCAAAACCTGCTGACCAACTCTTTCGCACTGATCGATACCCTCATGGTATCCCGACTGGGGGATGTGGCCCTGTCTGCTGTGGGTATGGCAGGACAGTGGAACTGGTTGATGAATCTGCTGATCTGGGGTCTTTGCGGCGGCATGAATGTGTTTGTGTCCCAGTTCTGGGGCGTCCGGGATCTGAAAGGCATCCGCCGCACCTTCGGCATGGCACTGCTGTCCTGTCTTGTCCTCAGCGGTGTCTTTCTGGCGGTGGCAGGACTTTATCCCCAGTTTGTCCTGCGGCTGTTCAACAAAGATCCTGCCGTGGTGGAGACCGGATGTCGGTATCTGAGAATTGCCTGTATTTCCTATCCGGCAGTGGCACTGACCCTGGTCATGTCCAACCTGCTCCGTGGCACGGAGCGAGTCATGCTGCCTCTGTCCGTGTCTGCCGTGACCACGGTGGCCAATGCAGCCGTCAACTATACACTGATTTTCGGCAAGTTCGGTATGCCGGAAATGGGCGTGGCCGGTGCCGCTGTGGGCACCTGCGTATCCGCATGGCTGGGGCCTGTGCTGCTGGGACTGTTTTCCATCGGCAGCGGCAGTCTGCTCACCGGCCCTGTGAAGGAGTTTTTCGCCTTTTCCGGTCAGCATATCAAAGCCTTCTTCCGCAAGGCCATGCCCGTGGTGCTTAATGAAGGCATGTGGGCATTGGGTATCATCACCCTCAACATGATCTATGCCAACATGGGCTATGAATACTATGCCGGTATGACCGTGTTCAAGACCATCGGCGATCTGGCCTTCTCCTTCTATGCCGGTCTTGGCAGCGCCTGTGTGGTCATGGTGGGCAAGTCCATCGGCAAGGGTAAGATCCAGCGGGGACTGGAAGATGCCCTGCGGTTCACCGTACTGGTGCCCTTGACCGGTGTGGTGGTGGGCGGTCTGACCATTCTCCTGCGCCATCCTCTGATCTCCCTGTTCTCCATGGGCGACAGCCTGTCTGCCACAGCCCTCAGCACAGCTTTGGCTGTGACGGTGTTCTGCTCGGCAGAGATTTGCCTGCGGAATATGTCCTATGTGCAGGTGGTGGGTGTGTTCCGTTCCGGCGGCGATACCACTGTGGGCATGCTGCTGGATCTGGGCAGCATCTGGCTGGTGAGCATCCCGGCGGCGCTGATCGCCGCCCATGTGCTCCATCTGCCTTTCTTTGCAGTGGTCGTGGTTGCCTACCTCTTTGAAGATATCCCCAAGGATATTTTGTGTCTGCTCCACTTCCGCTCCCGAAGATGGCTCAAGCCCGTCACCCCCGAAGGCAAAGCCGGTCTGGAAGAATATAATAAAGGCAAATAAAAGCCTCCCTCTGATGAGGGAGGTGGCATTTGCAAAGCAAATGACGGAGGGAGAGATTTGTTTTCTCTCCCCCACCGCTTCGCGGAGCCCCCTCGTCAGAGGGGGCCTTTTTTCTTTTATGGAATGATCTTATTGGCTTTCAGATACCGCTCTTCTTCGGAGAACACACAGCCGCAGTATTTCTGCATATAGAAGCAGTGTTCTCTGGCGAAGTCCTGTCCTTCTCTGAACAGGGGGCGGAAATCCTCGTAGAGGAACTTCACGCCGTATTCCTCTGCCGCTCTCTGGGCTACCTCCATCATCATGGCATGGTTCTGATAGGGACTGATGAACAGACTGGAGGTAAAGGCATCGAAGCCCTGTTCCTTGGCGGTTTTTGCCGTCTCCATGAGACGCATTTCGTAGCACTTGACGCAGCGGTGGGCAATGTCCGCTGCCACGGCACGGACGAAGGGACGCAGACCGTAGTCGTTCTGCTCGACGAGCTTCACACCGATCTCAGCCAGATATTCCCGGACGGTGTTCCGGCGGCTGCGGTACTCTGTGAAGGGGTGGATGTTGGGGTTATACCAGAAGCCGGTGACTTCATGTCCCTGTTCCTGCAGATGGGCAAGGGGACGGTTGGCGCAGGGTGCGCAGCAGATGTGAAGGAGTACTTTCATTCTGCCACCGCCAATGCTGCTGCCCGGGCAAATTTGCTCTTGGGCTCGACCATCAACCCGAACCGCTCCTTCAGCTCCTCGCCGAAAGCCTCCACAGTCTCAAAATCGCCCTGTTTCAGCTCCAGCTCCACTTCGCAGAGGGGTTCCTGCTTCTGTCCCCCTGCCAGCATACCCACATCACCGCAGAAGGTGCAGACCGTGCCGTCGGCGAAAGCAAGCTCTGCCTCCCGACGGGTAAACTGAGCGGCACAGAGGGGAATGAGGTCGGTGACCTCTGCCAGCTCTGCCGGTGCACCTGCTTCTGTCAGCAGGGGCAGTGCCGCCTCAATGGAAGGTGCGTCACATTCAAATTCATTTCTGGCCTTGCCTTCGCCGGGGGTCTTGCAGGTTGCCACCAGACGGTCATTTTCCTGCCGCAGACGCAGTGTCCACCGCTTTTTGGAGAGCGCGCCGTCTTTGGTGTCGTAGTAGACTGTAGCCATATCCAGCAGGCGGTAGCCACCCTGCCGTACCTGTGCCAGTTCTTTGTCGAAGATGATCTGTTCCAGTACCGCAGGAGAGGGTACTGCCAGTTTCAGTTCCAGTTCTGTTGCCATGGGGATTCTCCTTATAAACAGCATTTTCTCTATTTTAGCCCTAAATGCAAAAAACCGCAACCCCAACGCCCGTTCCCGACAAGTTTTTTATGGCTGCCATGATACACTTGTGCCGAAAACCACAGGAAAGAGGGATGGGGATGAAGGTACAAATGAGCCCTGCGGCAGTGCAGGCAGTGCGGCAGAAGCTGCTGCGATGGTCAGGCCATCGGGCGGCAGAGCTTGCACTGCGAACCCTTGGGGCATTGGCAACAGGCTTTGTGCTGGCCGGGGCAAAAGCAGCAGGGGGGCTGCTGCCCCTCTCCGTCTGTCTGGCGGCGGCACTGGGGCTGGGGCTGCCATCCTTCGGTGCGTACATAGGCGGTTGTTTGGGCTATGTGGCCTTTTTCGGTCCCGATGCCGCCGTTGAGCCCATGGCGGTGGGGCTTCTGGTGGAGGCCTGTCTGTGCATCTTTGGAGAGGAGTTGGACAGGGAACATCCCTGGTTCGCCCCCGGCTGTGTCATGCTGTTTTCGGCCCTGGTGGGGATTTTGTTTCTTCTGCAAAACCGCCTGTGGAGCAGACTGCTCTGGCGGTATCTGCTGAAGATCGCCGTAGCCGGACTGGGTACATGGGGGCTGCGAAAGACGCTGAATCACGAGCGTTCGGAGGGGAATCTGCTTCTGCCCGTGTGTCTGACGGCAGGCTTGTGCGCTCTGCAGCCGGTGGGGTTTCCTCTTGGTCTGGTTGCTGGCTGCGCCATGGCGGCAGCGGCAGCAGGTACACCCATGGGATTGACGGCAGCAGCCCTGTTCGGTCTGGCAATGGATGTCAGCTGGGGCGGCAGCTGCTGTACGGCAGTGCTGATTTTGGCCGCCTTCTGCAGCCGGTGGCAGACCGGCAGACTTCGGCAGCTGGCTCTGTGGCTCACCGCTGCGGCTCTGGGCGTACCGGTCACCGGCAGCCATTCCCTCCTACTGGCAGGGGCTATGCTGGGGGTGGTGCTGTCGCCCTTGGTGCCTGCGGAGCGGTGGTTCGGCATGACACCCAGGTCCCTCCTTGCTTCCGATCCCAGACTGGCGCTGGCTTCGGGACTTTTGGCGCAGATCGGGCAATGTCTGACCATCTTGCCCATGGACCGTCCCGACCCGGAGACCAATGCCGTTTTTGACCAGGCGGCGGAGCGGGTGTGCCGCCATTGCGGCCTGTGGGAACAATGCTGGGAGACGGAAATTGAGAGCACCTGCGAGGCCTTGGAGCGGGCGGCCCCTGCCATGATGACCAGAGGAAAGGCCTTGCGGGAGGACCTGCCTCCTGCCTTTGTGGAGCGCTGCCGGTATATGGAGGGATTTTTGACGGCGGTGAACCGGGAATTGGAGGATCTCAGCTGCCGAAGACAGTACCGCAGCCGTATCCGGGAGAGCCGCACCGTTCTGGCGGAGCAGTATGCGGTTTTGTCTCAGGCCATGGCAAAGCAGCGGCCCGATGGACCCGTGACTTTGCGGTTTCAGCCGGAACTGGGCTTCCGCAGTCTCAGCCGAAGGGAAGAAGGGCTTTCCGGCGATCGGGGTGCCAGCTTCCGGGTGGGCAATCGGTTCTATCTTCTGCTCTGTGACGGCATGGGTACCGGTTCTGCCGCCAACGGCGAAGCCGGGGCTGCCATCGGCATCCTGCGAACCCTTTTGCAGTCGGGAATTTCACCGGGAGAGGCTTTGAATTTCCTCAACGGGGTCTATATCCTTCGGGATGACGGCGGATTTGCCACCGTAGACCTGCTGCAAGCCGACCTGACCACGGGAGAGGCAGAGCTGTTCAAATGGGGCAGCGCTCCATCCTATCTCAAGAAAAAAGGAAAGGTCGAAAAAATAGGAACAGCCTCTCCGCCGCCCGGTGTCGGAGTCGGAGAGGAATACCGACCGGAGGGGGAAAGGCTGTCCTTAGGAAAGGGAGAGCTGTTGGTTCTGGTGAGCGACGGCGCCGGTGGAGAGGTGGCCGAGCATTTCATTCGGCAGTATGGAGGGTCATCTCCGAAGGAATTGGCCTCCGGCATCGTGAATTGCAGCAAAGCCCGTGGAGAGGATGATCGGACTGCTGCGGTGCTGGCTTTGCGCCCCCGTCTCTCTATGTGACAGTTTACCACAAGTTCTGCGCGGAATTTGTCGAAAGATGACCGTAAACGAAAAAAACTCCCAGATATGGGAGCTTTTTTCGCTAATATGACAAATTGTTGTGGTTGTGGTCGATATGAGTCTCAGATCACCATGCCGCCGTTGACGGGAAGAACATGTCCGGTAAGGAATTTCGCATCCACAAGGTATGCCATTGCGTGGACCATGTCGGCAGGGGTGCCGTGGGTGTTGAGGGGAGTTTCTTCCCGGAGGGCTTCCATGACGGCTTCGTCAATATGGGCGCACATATCCGTCAGCACCACTCCGGGTGCCAGACAGTTGACCCGGATGTGGGAGGGGCCAAGCTCCTTGGCAAGGGCTTTGGTCAGACCGATGACCGCCGCCTTACAGGCGGAATAGCAGACCTCGCAGGAGGCACCCACCTGTCCCCACATGGAGGAGACATTGATGATACACCCGGACTGTCGGGAGAGCATCCCCGGCAGAACGGCATCGATGCAATGGTACATGCCGTGGACATTGACGGCGAACATCCGATCCCAATGCTCCTTGCCAATCTGGGAGATGAGGCCGTAATGGGCGATCCCGGCGTTGTTGATGAGCACATCCACAGGGCCGATGGAGGAGAGGGCGGCTTCTACTGCGGCTTTGTCTGCCACATCGCAGCAGATGGCCTCCGCGCCGGTGGCGGCGGCAACGGCCTTGGCAGCCTCATGGTTTTTCTCATAGAGGAAACGGACGGTGTGACCCCGGGCAGCGAAGTGGCGGACTGCCTCCGCGCCAATGCCGCGGCTTCCGCCGGTGATGACGATGTTCATGGTAAGACCTCCAAAATCGGATTCTTTGAGGTCATTATATGTTTTTTTGAAAGAAAAATCAACCAAAAGGGTATCAAACATAACTCGACAGGAAATAATAGTTGACAAAGGGTCGGGGATATGGTAACATATTCAAGCACAAAGCGATATTGCATATCGCGGGATAGAGCAGTCCGGTAGCTCGTCGGGCTCATAACCCGGAGGTCGTCGGTTCAAATCCGGCTCCCGCAACCAGTTGAAAACACTCACTTTTTTCGAAAAGTGAGTGTTTTTTCTAACTTTTTCGCTTTAATTCTTAGTCGTAACTATTCGTGGTTAGTCGTTTTTAGTCTGTTTAATTGCGGCGACATCTCGGCGGTGAGAGTAAAAATAAGGCTCAGAAGGCCGTCGGTGAGCCGACGGCGCCGCCGACGAAGCTACCCAAATTCCCGGTAAAGTTCCCCATGGTGGGGCTCACGGGAATTCGCTGGGGAATTTTTGGGGAGAGGAATCGCCAAGGTCAACAAGGGGAAAGTCTGTCTCAGAACGGAAAATTCTCCTGTTGTGGTACCCAAAATCGGCGGTCGCTCGTTTCTCTCGCTGCCGA
>JAZNLL010000067.1:0-28930 GCA_045579045.1 Candidatus Avilachnospira sp. | reverse complement strand
GAGCCGTCAGCATAGTCGGTCAGGTTGACATAGTTGCCGTTGCCGTCCACGAAGGAAACAGTCATATTACGACCCATTTCGCCGGAGGCCATGCCCTGCTCAATGACGTAACGACCGTTCTCGTCAGCACCCTTGGCACGGAGCTCGGCCATGGGAATGACGGTTTCCTTCACGCCGCCCTTTCTGTCGGCGGTGACGACTGCGTATGCATCATCATCGTTGATCAGTTCTTCAGGCAGCTGGAACTTCTGGCGGAGCAGAATCTCGGAGTCGAGGGAAACTTCGATCGATGCCAGCTTGCCTTCCAGAATGGTGGGATTTTCCACAGGATAATCCACAAGGATCATGCGATCAATGTAGTATTTGGGGCAAGAGGACACAGGATCGCCTTCTGCGTAGGACACATTGCCCTCGATCTTCATAGAAATGTACAGATCAGCTGGTTTTCCACTGGCATGGCTCAGGATATCGGTAAATCGGTTCTGTATCTGCCACTCAAAGCCCCAAAGATAATTGAAGTGCTTAGGTATCACCACACCGGACAGTTTATAGACATGATACTCTCCGTCATTACTGTTGGCACGAAGTTCTACAGCGTCTACAACACTCAAAGGCTCAGCACTCCCCTGCCACATTTCAAAGTTCATGGCAAAGGGCTTTTCCTCGTTGAAAACATAATACCGCTGTCTGCTGATCGCCGAGGTAACCGCAGAATTGACCACCAGACTTTGGGACATATAGGACGCAGGATCGTCGATCTTGGAGCAGACCGAGGATGTACCGGAGGCATCAAAAGATGCCAGCCCATAATCATGGACATGCTCCGGACTTCCGCCCTTTGCCTCCAGATCTGCCAAAACCTCTGCAGGCAAGGGGGCCAGAAGACCTTCTGCCAGCTCTGCCTCAGCCCAGATTACGTATACAGTATCTGTAGAAACAAGGTGATAGCCGTTTTCGGTGCTCAGTCCGCTTGCCGTATAGCCATTACGCTTAATGGTCACAGGCTTATTCAGAACAAGAGTCTCATCAATATCTGCCAACAGCTCAACCGTGCCGTTTGCAGAAACTGCATTCACAGCGTCAGCCAGGGTCTCATATTTACAGAATCCGACCCTTGCCACATGGGTAATCTCTTCGTTCCATTTGGCTGTGAGGGTCATAGGTGCATTGACAGGTCTGCTGAAATCATAAGCCGCATTGCCCAGATACCAGCCTGCAAATTTAAAACCTTCCTTTTTCGGTGCAGTGGGCTGGCTGACTGCCTGTCCTGCAGTCACACCGGTTTCTGCCACATAGCTGCCGCCATTGGAATCGAAACGGACAGCAATTTGGCTCTCACCTCTTCCCGCTCCACAGCCGCCGCAGGGTTCTGCAACAAAGATGCGGTCGACATAGTATTTCAAGCCGGGTTTGTTGCCTCTGTGGCTGGTCAGATCACCTTCGATCTTCAGGGAAACATACACATTCACACTCTGACCGATCAGTTCTTCCATCTCACGCATAATCTGACGGCTCTGGAGCTGCCAGTTGAACATATGCCAGTAATCAGAATAACCGACATAGTCATCCGCAGGAACATCACAGTTCGTCAGTTTATAAACATGATAACCCTTATTCACGTACGGTTTCAACATGGGACAGGTCAGCTGACCGAGGACGCCTTCTGTGGTGCTCACAGGCCAGGTCTCATGTTCTTCCATGATGTAAACAGATGGGTTACCGGCTGCCCATGCATCGATCATGACCGATGCACCAATCGGTGTATCCTTGTCTTCCACAATTTTGGGCAAGCCTGCCAGTTCAAAGTCTGTGGCATCATATTCCCGGAGATGTTCCAGACCCACACCGTCCTCTGACAGAGCAGACAACAGGTCTTCCGGCAGTTTCTCACGGAAGCTGAATGCCACATTCTTACAGACAGCACAGGAGGCCGTATAACTGCTGGTCTGATCATCATAGGTATAGGAACCGGTAATGGTATGGGGCAGCTGTGTTCCCTGATCCTTTACAGAAACGGTTTTGCCGCAGATCGGGCAAGTGCCGGTAATGATGGCATCAGACGCACAGGTGGCAGGTGTAATACTCACTGGTTCAATATGATAGGTGTCGCAGCTATCAACAAAAATCAGACGGTCTATATAGAACTTCGCGTAGTTGTCGGGATCTTCTCCGGTGGGATCCCCCTCGATCTTCATGGAAATGTAGATATCGGACGGCTGATTATTGTTCTGCAGCTGAGTCAAGCCCTCCATGTACAGTCTTGCAGTATAACCGAAGAACGGAATCTCCACTCTTCCGGGAGAAAGTACAACCGCGTCTTTCATGCGATACAGATGGTACTGACCGTCTGCGATCAGAGGATCGCCGATGCGAAGCTTCTCCTCGAGCCGACTGTCCATAGGCTTGGAATTGCTGATTGTAAACTTATCGTCAGTCAGCTCTCCCACTTCTGCATTGTAGGCAAAAATCTTCTCCTGATCCCATACCAGAGCGCTGCCGCCTTCATAAGACGCAGCATTTGGAATCAGATCAACGTAATTATCATCGTAGAAAAAACTCGCTGCGGGATAATCAAAGACGTGCTTTTCACTCAGGCCGGGATGATCATCCAGAATCTGCTGCGGCAGATCCGGCCACCACCACTGACCGTCATCATCCTTTTCTCCGAGGAAACGGGCATAGCGGGTCAGCAGATAGGATGCACCGCCATCATAGTCACCACGGGTCTTCACATTCTGGACATCGGTGGTATCCAGATAGGCGGTCATGCTGTCGATCCAATCCAGCGTCTGCACGATCCGATGACCCACTTCTCGCTTATCGATGTCGAAGTAGCCACCGGCCTTTGCCATCTCTTCCGCATATTCCTGATGCTTTGCCAGAATGACCTGGTCGAGGCCCTTTCTTGCCGCATTCAATCTGCCAAGATACAGTGCGCGTTCTCCCTCAGTGATGGTGTCATCCGCAAGAAGCTTTTCTGTGGCGCTTTCAAAATAAGCATTGGCCTGTACAATTTCCTCTGCGGTCAGCCAACTGTCTTCCGCCGCGCTTTCATGGAATTTGACCATCAGGTTATCGACATTATAAGCACTTTCTTCCACAAATGTAAGATAAGCAAAGACATCTTCCGCAGCAGCCTGTCCGTAATAACCGGTCACAAAATCTTTGGCAAGTGCATAGACATCCTGATAGGGATCTTCCAGAATTTTCGCCAGCAGCCAAACATTCATGTCCCACATGTCGGCACTGTTCATCATCTCCGCTTCGGTCAAGATGCCTCTGCATCCTGCTTCGTGAAGTAGCTGATAATCGGACTGGAATTTAAAGTAGTTGGGAACAACACCGTAAATATGGTCGTACAGCACAGCATAGTCCCAATAATACAACTGTCCGGGTTCCATAATGGCAGACCATTCCTCGATATGCCGCTCGGAGTCAATATTAACCGGATGGTTCAGTCTGCGAATGACATCCACATCAGAGTTGGCAAGACGAACAATTACATTGGAATTCGGAACTGTACCGTCCAGAGGAATTTCCTGATATTCCGAATATGCAGATGTGGCAACAATGATTTCAGGATATACCTTCTCAACCTCTGCAGCAATCTCATTGACAAACTTCAGCAGATAACCGGACAGACCGCTGACATTGCGTACCTCCATACACTTTTCGCATTCACAGAAACCCTGTGTGTCATTGGGGCTAAGATCCGCAAAAACGGGTCTTGCAACCTTCGACTGGTCTGCCTGTTTATAGGATGCTTCAATATAGTTCAGGAACTTACTCTTAAACGCAGCGATCAGTTCCTCGTTAGTCAGACAAAGTTGGCCGTCGGGAATGCGGGCCTGCTTCTCCTCAGACCAGGAATACCACTCGGGATGGGATGCAAAATAGCCGTCCGGATGGAAATAACGGATAAACGTATGGACATGGTAAGGCGCAGTATAATTCAATTCTCCGCCGTAGGACTGGGGCGCATTGCTGACCCAGCCGTTCAGTCGGTTGCGAGCAAAAAAGAGTGTTTCTGCCTTCTCCGCACCAATGTAAATATCGCGGTAAGCAAAAACGGGCTCACCGCTGTCAGCATAATCCGCAGGAATGAGCGCATCGGTCATGAAAGGCACATACTCCTCCCACATATTCCACCAGCGGACACCGAGTACGTCCTCCAACAGGTGGTACACACCGTAGAGGACACCTCTCTGGCTGCCACCGGTCACAACAACATTATTGCCGATTACCTTGATGGCCCAACCTTCACCCATGCCGCTGTTGTCAGTATAGGTGACATTATTCTTCTCAGCAAAATCGGTTGCACCAATATAAATACCTTTCGGGCAACCGGCATATTCCTTGGCCTTCACCGGTTTCTTTCCGGTAATCTGAGACAGATAGTTCTGCAACTCCGTTGCAGCGGTCTTCTCCACCTCCGTAGCATTAGCAGGATATAAGATCGTCATATCCTCCAGCGCAAGCCCGCGTGCAGCAACTGAATCTGCTTCTGCCGCACTTGCAAACGTAATACCGATTGCAAGTGCAAGCAGCAAAAGCACACTCAGCAACCTAATTCCGTATTTTTTGTTCTTCATCTCCCCAATATCTCCTTTTGCAGAAAACACATTTTCTGTTTTTAGTGATTATAGCATGGAAGTTTTATAATGTCTATTAAGAAGTTTGTATGTCGTCGTTTGCTGGGAAAACATATTGTGGCATCTCTGCAAGATACGGATGCCGGTGGCCTGCTGCGGTGCCCGGCTTCTTGGAGGCTCTCGTATCGAACCTCCGACCTGCACAAAAAAACGGATATCCCCAACGGGATATCCGTTTTTGGTGCCGGTGGCCGGACTCGAACCGGGACGCTATCGCTAGCGGGGGATTTTGGGTCCACTACGTCTACCAATTCCATCACACCGGCAGGCACTGCGTTATTATATGCCATTTATTCGGAAAATGCAAGACCTTTACAAATCTTTTTGACGGTCTTTTCCCACATGCTCAGACAGATGCTTGGAAAGCAATGCTAGAGAAGCCGCCATGTTTTCACTCTGCACCAGAATATCATCCGGTACATCCAGATGCTTGGGCGCAAAGTTCCAGATGGCCTTGATGCCGTTGGCGATCATACGGTCACAGACCTCCTGTGCATACTCAGAGGGTACGGTTATGACACCGATCAGAATTTTATGCTTACGGCAGAACTCGTCCAGACGGGACATATGCATAATGGGTTTACCGGACTTGCTGGTACCGATCAGAACATCATCGGAATCGAAAGCCGCAACGATATTAAGTCCGTATTCAGCGAAGCCGCTGTAGCCAAGGAGCGCTCTTCCCAGCTTGCCTGCGCCGACCAAAACCGCATCATTGGTGTTGGAGTAACCCAGAAAATCCTCCAGATCACGGATCAAACCTTCACGGAGATAACCGATTTTAGGCCGACCGCCATCGCTGATCAAAGCCAGATCCTTCCGAACCTGCACCTCACCCATACCAAGTGCAGCAGCCAGAGCTGTGGCTGAAATATGAGCAGCTCCGTCTTCCGGCATATTTTTCAGGTAGGAAAGATAGATCGGAAGCCGCTTTACGGTTGACTTAGAGATTTCTTTTGTTGACATGATCTCACCCCTTCAATAATAGTATAGCAAATTTTCTTCTCAAGAGCAATATTTTTATCGATATTTTTATCGATATTTATACCAATATCTGCTTCGATATTTCTCTGCGCAACCGCAGCATGATCCGTTTTTCCAGACGGGAAATATAGGACTGAGAAATTCCCATCATATCGGCCACCTCTTTCTGCGTCTTCTCCCGGCAGCCACCAAGGCCGTAGCGCAGCGTCATAATGGTGCGCTCCCGTTCAGGCAGCTTTGCCAGAGCCTCATAGAGCAGCTGCAAATCCACATCGTCCTCCATTGGGCGCATCACGATATCTCCGTCTGTACCGAGAATATCGGAAAGAAGTAATTCATTGCCGTCCCAATCCGTATTGATCGGTTCATCCAGACTCAATTCCGATTTCTGATTGGAAATTTTACGGATATGCATGAGAATCTCATTTTCAATACATCTGGAAGAATAGGTCGCCAGTTTGATTTTTTTATCGGCTTTAAAGGTGTTGACCGCTTTAATCAGTCCAATCGTTCCGATGGAGATCAAGTCTTCGATCCCGACGCCTGTATTTTCAAACCTTCTGGCAATATACACCACCAGACGCAGATTTCTCTCGATCAGCGCCTGCTTCGCCTGTGGGTCTCCTTTTTCCAGTCCATCGATACACCGCTGTTCTTCCTCCGGTTTCAGCGGAGCAGGCAGAACATCGCTGCCTCCGATGTAAAATACATAATCCGCTTTCCAGAGTCCAAACTGCTGCAAAAACTGCTTTAATTTCAAGTCACAGCACCTCCTGTCAATATTTCAAACTGCCCGTCGGCAGACAGCTCTGTGGGAGAAAAGGCAATGATACAGCTGTCGGTTTTCTTGCCCTTTCGAACAGAGCATCTGACAGCCGGAAGCAAGCCGCAGGAAACGCCGACGGCCTCATATGTAATCAGACGAAACCGCAGCTTCGGATACTGTCTCTGCAGCCGCTCCAGCAGACCCGGCGGGTCTTCAAAATCTATCCGACGAAGGTGTGCCGCCGGCAAAAGGCGGTTCAGAACCTTCCACGATGCAACAGGAATGCTCTGTCCGCTGATTGGATCCCGCAGTACGTTCCCCGTATCGCGCAAGGCTTTTGTTTCCACGCTGTTTTCGTTCAATTCCAATGTCAGAGGTACAATATCGCCTCCCGTATGGGTTCCCCACCCACGCAGCACAACCGCTGCCAGACCGTAAGAAATACCCGCCAGGAGCAGTAACGCCGGTGTGCTGACTGCATAGTAAGCACGGCCGCCGAGGAATACACAATCCGGTTCCACCGCCTCTACCAGAAGCAGTACCGTTCCGCCAAACGCAAAACTGAGTGCAAAAAAGAATAATCCCTGCTTCACCGTATTCTTTTTCCAGCCAAAAGCCACCAGAAGCATTCCGCTCGCGCTGACGATCTGGAACGGAAGCCCCTGCAGCAGTTCCAATCCCGGCAGTACTGCCGCCACAGCATACAGTCCGCCCAGCGCAGCAGCTCCCAGAAGCCGCCACAGGCGAACTCCACAGCCTCCCATGGTAGCGCTGCCTTTGAGAAACAGATAATTGAGCATCATGTTCAAACCAAATAGCAGATCCACGTAGACCGCCATGCCATCGCCTCCTCCCGGACAAAGTATAAGCCTCCCACAACAGAAAAAGCAGTCGCATCTGCGACTGCTTTTCAGCTTATTTCAGAGGAACGGACACGCCTTCACGAAGGATCTGACGGATATTCTTTTCTGCCTTGCTTCTCGGCAGCATCACTTCATGACTGCAGCCGCAACAGCGGAGACGAAAATCCATGCCCGTTCGCAAAACCAACCACTCTTTGCTGCCGCAAGGGTGGGCTTTTTTCATAACCAGTGTGTCCTGAAGCCGCACATCCATGTATTAATGCCGCCTTTCTTTTGCATATAGTTTAGAGATACTGACAAGGAGGAATCGCCATGAACAATTATCTTCCAGAGGGAATGGGCCTCCAGAAAGGCGGTTACACCCCCGAACTGCTGCGCAGGGCCAAGTTGGAAGGAACAATACTGCAAGCACCGGTACTTCTTTGCACACAGGAACGGGATTTAGTGGTGGATCTCGGCTGCTGCACCGGACATATCAGCCGAAACGAAGCTGCCATCGGAGCCCCGGACGGCACTGTCCGTGACATTGCAATCCTATCACGCGTAGGCAAAGCTGTCAGTTTTCGGGTGCTCGATATATCTCCAAACGGGACCGTCCTCTTATCCAGGCGTCTGGCACAGGAAGAAGCACGTCTTCACCTGTTTGAGAATAAACGCCCAGGAGACATCCTGCCGGCTGTGGTCACCAGTCTGGCATCCTTCGGCGCATTCTGTGACATCGGTTGTGGCCTGCCTGCCCTTCTGGGAATTGAGAATATTTCCGTCTCACGCATCCGTCACAGCAGTGATCGCTTCTATGAAGATCAGCAGATCTTCGTAATCATCCGTTCCATGGAAACAGACACCATGCGCATTCACCTGAGTCATCGGGAACTCCTTGGAACATGGGAGGAAAATGCCGCTCAGTTCCAAGCCGGTCAGACTGTTACAGGCATTGTAAGAAGCGTCAAAGATTATGGCGCATTCATCGAACTAACGCCAAATTTGTCCGGACTGGCTGAACCGAATTTTGATCTGCGTCCTTCCGATGCCGTTTCAGTTTACATAAAAGCAATCATTCCGGAACGGCTGAAGATCAAGTTGGTGGCGCTGCGGCGGCTGGACGCCTCTTCCCTGCCACCGAAACCACTGCATTACTTCCGTACCGCAGGTCATTTGGATCACTGGCGATATGGCTCGGAGCACTTCGCCAAAACCGTTACGGTTTTTTGATCTCGTCCCAATACCGCTTTGCAGCCTGTTCGTTCTTATTATCACCATAGGTGTAGTACTGCCGTCCCACCAACTCATCGGGCAGATATTGCTGCTTGACCCAGTGATTTGGGAAATTATGGGGATAAAGGTATCCCTGTTCCCGTTCGAAGCCTGTACCGTCGGCATGGACATTCTGCAATTCTCTGGGCAGACTGCCTGTGATACCGGCCCGGACATCTGCCATAGCCGCATCTATGGCTGCTTCGACGGAGTTGGACTTGGGAGCTGTTGCCAGCAGCAGGCAGGCCTGTGCCAGAGGCAGCCTGCCCTCCGGCAGACCAAGCTGCAGAGCACTGTCCACGCAGGATTTGACGATGGTCACCGCCTGTGGATAAGCCAGACCGATATCCTCACTGGCAGAACAGAGAATTCTGCGGCAGGCACCCTGCAGGTCACCGGCTTCCAGTAATCTTGCCAGATAGTGCATGGCTGCATCGGGATCCGATCCACGCAGGGATTTCATGAGAGCAGAGACCACATCAAAATGCTGATCCCCTTCCCGATCGTAGCGCATTCCGGAACGCTGGGAGGCAGCCTTAGCATCTTCCAAGGTCAGGTGGATGGTGGTATCTTCGACCACACCGGCAGAAAACAGCAGCTCCACCGCATTGATGGCTTTACGGATATCACCGCCGCAGGCAGAGGCCATATGCTTCTGTGCCTCCGGCTCCGTCTGCGCAGTGAGCCCGGTCTTTTTCTCCATATGGGAGATCGCCCGTTCAATGGCTTTTAAAGCCGCATCCGGTTCAATGGCTTTGAATTCAAAGACCGTAGAACGGGACAAAATGGCGGAATAGACATAGAAATAGGGATTTTCCGTGGTAGAAGCAATGAGGGTGATCCGTCCGTTTTCAATATGCTCCAACAGGGTCTGCTGCTGTTTCTTGGTGAAATACTGAATCTCGTCCAGATACAACAGGATACCGTTAGGGGCAAGAAAGGTATCCAGCTGAGCCACGATCTCCTTAATATCGGAAGAAGACGCCGTGGTAGCATTAAGTTTACATAATTTTCTATTTGTGCGGGCAGCAATGATATTGGCAACGGTGGTCTTACCCACACCGGAAGGGCCATAGAAGATCATATTGGGGATCTTGCCGCTTTCGATGATTCGGCGCAGAAGCGCACCGGGTGCCAGAATATGCTCCTGACCGCAGACATCGTCCAGCTCCATGGGACGCAATTCATCTGCCAGAGGCTGGTACATGGGCAGCCCCTCCTTTTTACCTGTTTGGCTTATTATATCGAAAATTTGAGCGAAAAACAAGCCCGTAAGCATTTTGCTTACGGGCTTTCCGATGCAGTTTTATTCTTCGCTTTCATTTTTCACCTTAGCTGATCTTCGTCTGCGGTCAGCCTTACGGGCAGCGACCACAATGCCGATCACACCGCCTGCGATGAACACCAAAACCAACAAGGTAGGCAGAGCGTAGACAAGCCAGACCGCAAAATTCTGGCAGCCACGGGCAAAGCCCTTCCAGCTGTCACGGAAGGCGTCTCCGATCTTCTCACCAAAGGAACGCTGGGTGGTTGCGGTGGGAGTATAGACTTCCACTTCCTGGATCTCCAGATTGACCGTGGAGTATGCCAGACGCTGATCCAGATTGCGGAGGTTCCGCTCGATGCTCTCGATCTCATAGCGAACTTCGCTGAGACGTGCTTCCAGAGCGATAAGGCTTTCCAAATCGCCGCTTTCCTCCAGCATGGACAGCAGACGTTCCTCCTGGGTATTGAGGCTACTCAAGCGAGCCTCGTAGTCCGTATACTGAGAGGTGACATTTTCTGCAGACCGACCGGAACTGGTCACATTGCCGATGCCCTCTGTCATCAGCATAAACTCATCGAACCGTGCGGTGGGGATACGAACGGTATAATAGCCCCAGCGGTTGACCACTTTGGTGGTGCCATCGGAGTTGCGACGAGTGGTGCCGTTAACATTGGAATCCTGCACAAAGCCGCCGAACTGCTTTACGGCCTCTTCCAGAGCTGCAAGGGCCTTATCAAACTCTGTGGTTTCCATGTAGCTGTGACCGGAGTAGATGATCTTTTCAGCATAGGTCTCCACTTCCTGTGCTTCCATCTTGCTCTTTCCATCCTCGGATGTACCGCCGGCGGTGGAATACTGGACAGCCGAATCCATATCCATCACAGCCATTTCTTCTTCCACAACAGCTTCTTCCATGGGATAAGCCGGCGCTTCCGCTGCCGTTTCTTCCGACGCATACTTATATGACGATGCGCCGCAGCCGGTGAACAATGCAGCCAGCATGGTCAGTGCCAGCAGCAAAGCAAACAAGTTTCTCTTTTTCATGGGTCATGCTCCTTTCGTCGTACAGATGGAGTTTACAATTCCATTCTATCAGTTATGACGAAAGAATCAATGGCAAGTTCTCCAAATTCCAAACTTTTTTCAAAAAATTTCCACAGTCATTCCAGAAACTTCGTAGGCTGTTCTGGTTTCACTGCCATCCTCCAATAATTTCACATAAGTGCGGCTCTGTAATCTGCCTGTTAAGGACAGGCTGCTGCCCACTGTACAGGCTGACACCTCCCCTGCCGTTCTGCCCCAGAAAATGCAGGGGATATAATCAGCGCGGTGATAAGGTCTGTTGACTGCCAGCATCACATCACAAATTTCCCTGCCCAAAGGAGTTCTCCGATAGACAGGTTCTTTGCAGACAGTTCCAGCGAGGCTCACCTGATTTTCCGGTTCTCCGTCGCAGGTCTCCAGGTTTTCAGCATAGACGGAAATGACCAGCCGCCGTCCCGTCTCCGCCCGACTGTTGAAGGAGCGAATCTGACCCTGCACTGACAGCATCGTCCCTCCGGAAACATCCATTGCTCCCAACACATGCTCCGGCACCAAAATCGGCAGCAGATCCACTGCTCCCGACAGCCGTTCTACTTCCAGCAAAAAACGGTAAAACCGCTTTTCGTGATTTTCATGAGAAAACTGCGGCAGTTCCACCAAAGTCCCCCGCAGTAAGATCTGATTTGCCGTATGTTCCATTGCTCCACCCCATTTTCTTCGTATGTAACATGATATGAGGTCTAAAACGCAAAAATACCCGCAGCCAAGCTGCGGGTATGTTCCATCCTATGTCAGACGTCCTCGGAGCTGAGGACCAGATTGTCGGTGCCGTTTGCTTCAAATTCGGCGATGTAATGATCCATCCGGGAAACCAGTTCATCATAGTTTTCTCTGGAGACCGGCTGATAGTCCATATCCCTTCTGGCCAGTTCCTCTGCCAGAATTTCAAAGAACACCGTATCTTCGTAATCCATGATGGCTTCGTGGATGCCGCCGTCGGCAAAAGCACGTGACGGCACATCCTCTCCCCGCCATTTCTCCACCAGAGATTCCATGCCGTACTCACGGCAAAGGGCGAAGAGCTTGCTTTCCACAAGATCATAGTCCGTAAATCGGTCTTCTCCACGGGTAGAGTTCAAGATCCAGTTACCGATGTACACCATGTCCAACAGCCGACGGAACTCTTTTTTGCTCAATTCGATCTGCATGAGTGCAAGCCTCCTTTCCTCTTTCATTGTCGATCATCTTCTGTCCCTCCATTATATACTGTCGCGCCGGGATTTTCTACTGCTAAAATCTCAATTTTTTGTTAAATTATACTTGTGTTATTTGGGGTTTTCGCATATCATATTAGGAGTATTTCTTTAAAGTGAGGAATTGCGTTTTGAAAAAACTCAGTGTATGTATTCTGTTCGGCGGTATTTCCCCGGAGCATGAAGTTTCTCTGCGGTCCGCCGAGTCTGTTCTGAACAACATTGACCACGATAAATACAATGTTTTCCCTGTGGGCATCACCAAGGACGGAGACTGGGTTCTCTTCGGCGGCAATGACTACAGCATGCTCCCTGCCGGAACCTGGCAGAGCTATGAAGGCAACCGCCGTGCAGCCCTCTCCCCTGTCCACGGTCAGGGCCTTTTGAGCTTTGAAAATGACTGCGTGGTTCGGGAGCGGATCGATGTGGTCTTCCCCATTATCCACGGTGCCACCGGTGAGGATGGTGCCATTCAGGGTCTGCTGAAGATCGCCGGCATTCCCTATGTGGGTCCCCATATTACCGCCAGCGCCGTCTGCATGGATAAGTGCATGACAAAACTGGTTGCCGATCAGGCCGGTGTACCTCAGGCTGACTGGTGTCTTGTGACCCGTGCCGCCTACGACCGTGATGCAGAGGCCGTCAGAAACATGGTGGAAAGCAAATTCTCTTATCCCGTATTTGTCAAGCCTGCCGGCACCGGTTCCTCCGTGGGTGTCTCCAAGGTGAAGCACCGTGATGACCTGTTCGCCGCACTGGAAGCTGCTCTGGCTTTCGATCCCAAGGTTCTGGTAGAAGAATTCATTGACGGACAGGAAATCGAATGTGCTGTCATCGGTAACAAGACCCCCATGGCATCTGTCTGCGGTGAGGTCGATTCCGGTGCTGACTTCTATGACTATGAAGCAAAGTATATCACCGACTCCTCCAGTCTCTACATTCCTGCCAGAATTACCGATGAAGCCGAAGAGACGGTCCGTGAACGGGCAGTGAAGATCTATGAAGCACTGGGCTGCTGCGGTCTGAGCCGTGTGGACTTCTTCGTGAAGAAGGATGGCTCTGTCATCTTCAATGAGATCAACACCATTCCCGGTTTTACCTCTATTTCCATGTATCCCAAGCTTTTTGAGGCCAGCGGTATCCCCTATCCTCAGCTGATCGATCAGCTGCTGGAGCTGGCCATGGAGTTCCACTGATGAAGCAGGATGTCCTCATTACCCTGCGTGGTACCCAGTCCTTTGGTGCTGACAAACCGGAAAGCATTGAGTTGGTAACACGGGGTACCATGACCGGCCGAAACGGAAAATTCGCCGTTTCCTATGAAGAGACGGAAATGACCGGTATTCCCGGCGTCACAACCACATTTTTGATCTTCAACCCCAAGCGAATCGTTCTGACCCGGGAAGGTGCTATCCATTCCAGAATGGTTTTTGAAAAGGACATAAAGAATGATTCTCTGTACGATCTGGGTTTTGGCAGCCTGATGGTCGGTATTTGTGCAAAAGATATCAAAGTAGATTTAAACGAAACCGGCGGCAGTCTGCTGATCGATTACACCGTGGATGTAGAACAGTCCATGACCAGTCGAAACAGCTACGAAATTACCGTAAAACCCATAAAAGACGACATCAGTTGATGTCGTCTTTTATGTTTCTGCAAAGGGCTTTCCCTTCAGTACCACACGGCGGATAAACCGGAAGGTCTCCTGTTCTCCCTGCTCTTTCAGCATGGTCAGCAGATACCGAAGTTTTTCGAGTGTCTCCGGGTGGATAGAGCGGCTTTCTCTTGCCCGGTCCAGATATTCCAGCGCAGAAGCATCGGTATAATTCTCACCCATATAGTTCTTGCAGGCTGCAATGCGATCCATGACCATCTCCGCCACATACCTGGTCGGCATGGGCATTGGCTCGTAAACATTGGTCTGCAGGTTCAGATCAGTCCAGTATTCAAAATGATGCTTATTGCGGCCTTTGTGGTGCATCCATGCCTCAGAATAGCCGCAGGCCTCCCGCTCCGCTGCATTGGGACTGCGTTTTCCGTTCTGATAATACCGGATACCCGCACGGAATTCCGTCCAGCTGTATTTGGAAAGGTCATGTGTCAGTCCCTGCCAATACAAACCGACCCGAAAGCAGTTTGCCATTACCATATGCCGATGCTTCGTAATGGTTTTAAAATGTCCCCATGCGTTTCCCACAGCTTTGCGCTCCTTTGCTTGTTCTATAAAAAAGTATAGCCAACTTCTGCTGTTCCGTCAAGGTCGGTATTCTTTTAAAGCCTGTTCCAATTTTTGCAGCGCTTTCTTTTCAATACGGGATATGTAGGAGCGGCTGATTCCGTATTGGGCTGCAATTTCCCTCTGCGGCAAAGGTTTCAAGCCACCCAAACCATAGCGCAGAGCAACAATTTCCCGCTCCCGCTGTGTCAGATGGGTTTCCATCGCCTTGTGCAGGTTGTTTCGCATTTCCTTGCTGCTGAGATCGTCGAACAGGTCTTCCTCCGAACTGACGATTTCCATGAGCGATAAGGCATTTCCGTCTTTTCCTGTTTCAATATACTCCGATAAGGATACATCCTGCGCTGTCTTTTTCTGACTGCGGAAGTACATAAGGATCTCATTTTCCACACAGCGCGCAGCATAGGTTGCCAGTCTCGCTCCTTTTGACGCATCAAAAGTGGAGATACCCTTGATGAGCCCGATGGTTCCGATGGAAATCAGGTCCTCCTGATCGGCTGTCTGTGCATAGTATTTTTTCATAATATGGGCGACCAATCTGAGATTTCGCTCAATCAGGATATTTCTGGCTTCCAGATCACCATTGGCCGCAAGCGACAGATAGTGCTGCTCCTCCTCTGCCGTCAGAGGCTTTGGGAAAGAACCGCCGGAACCGAGACGCAGCGTATAGAGCATGCTGCTGAAAATCAGCCATACCGTTGCCGAAAGCATGGTATCACCTCCATGCTCTCACTTTATGCCCATGGCTGTTGTCCACTTGACAAAAAAGAAACGGACAAGGATAATTGTCCGTTTCTTTTTATTTTTCCGCATTTCGCAGAAGATGTTTTTCCAGCTTCAGCTTTCCCTTTGTCAGATGCTCTACAAAATGCACAGCGGGAGCAAACTGATTATGTCTCCGCAGGCAGACGAAAAAGAGACCGTTGGAAATCACAAAAGACAGTATCGCACAGACAATAAGTTTTATCCACGGATTGCACTTCAGAAGTGCAGCTATGCCGCAGACAAGCAGACCGGACATGACCGTGACCGCCGCATGAAGCAGCAGCTGCGTGACATACTGTCTTTGCATGCTCTTTTCAAAAAACTGAGTAAACAGGTTGTGGATGATCCACGGCATACCCACAAAAACCATAGACACCACCGTGGAAAGCAGCACGCCGTAAATCCCCAGAGAGCGAACCAGCAGCAAATTCAAGCACAGGTTCAGCAGAGCGGTGACCAGCGGACGCAGTCGGTCTTCATGCCAGAGCCCGGCAGCATCCTTGTAGATGCTCAGCAGACGGTTCAGCGTGTAGACGAAGAAATAGGCCGCAAAGCAGACGACCTCTCCCATTCCCAGCATCAGTTCCCTGCCAACCCAGATCTCCATAAAGGGCTGATACATCCCCAAAAAACAGCAGGTACAAACACCGACGATCCAGAGAAACAGGAAGGAAAACTTTCTGAGATCCGCAAAATTCTTCTCCTTTGTTTCCAGAACATAACTGTTACCCAAGCCTGCCATCATGGACGACAGCACGATCTCAATAATGGCAAGAACCGACGAAACAATGAAGAAATAATTTTGATAGACCGCCAGAACCGTCAGACCCAGAAAGGCCGATATGACGATGGTGTCCGAGGATTTCAGAACAACAGAGCCGATTTTTGCCGTGAACAGATCTCTGATTTTTTGATTAATGGAAGAAACTTCCTCTTTGGGGAGTTTTCCAACAGGTTTATAGGCAGGAAATTTCTTTTCTGCGACCGCAGCGGTAACAAGGTTGTTCACAACCTGAGAAGCGATAAACACCGCCACATACAGATAATAATTCTTGGTAAAAATCAGTACTGCCAGCTGCAAAACACATTGCAGCGTATAGGTTCCTGCCGTGATCCAGCTGACAACATCCGACCGATGGTGTGCCTGCAGCAGGCAGTTCTTATAGGCAAAAAGCCAATAAGTCAGAACTGTATGAGCCAGGTTCAGCAGATACAGCAGATAGATATTGATATCCTGCGGCACCTCACCGGAGATCAGATGTCCGATAGCAGGTGTCAGCAGCAAACCGACTGCTCCGATCAGCAGACCGACAATGCGGTAATACTTTCGGTACAGACCCATCAGCGCACAGATGGTTGCGGTATCATCCCGGGCAATGGGTTTGTACATGGCAAACACCATTGCGCTGCCGATTCCCAGTTCCGCCATATTCAAAACATGGAGCACAGAAGTAAACAGGCTGTTCAGTCCCAGATACTGCACGCCCATAAAATAAAGCATGGCCGTACGCATAAGGAACGGAACCAGCATCTGATAAAACCTCAGAAACATGCCCGCTTTGATATTCTTAACTGTGTTTTTCGTACGTTCAATTTTCATGTTTTTTCCGTTATTTTCCTTGCAAATGCTTCATAAGATGCCAGCGGAACCGCAAAAAACCGCCATTTTTCCTGACAAATGCAGTTTCCAGAGAAGAATAACCCTTCTTTTTATAGGTATTCAGCAAAATATCGCGATTATTTCCCTTTTTCGGCGGTTCGTTTAACTGTCGGTTCCCCTCTCTGACCCATCGGACATCCGTCGGATAGAGAACCAAAGCTTCTTCGTAGGTCTTCAAAAAGGTCTGACCCTTTTCCGTATTGACCAGAACACAGGACCAATCATTTCTGTCAGGCAAATCTGTATGGTGGTTTTTGATCCTCCAATAGTCTCCGACGGTGAGATCCGAGATGCGTTCCGCTTTGGCATAGGGACAATGATAACAGCTTTCCCGACAGATAGAACTATCCAAAAACAGAGCATAGAAGGACAAGAACTTGGATCGGATCCGGTATTTGCTGCCTTCCTTTGTTTCGACAGCAGCGGTATAGGCTTTGGGTGCAGACTTATCCCGGAAACGAATACCGGAAACGGTTCCCTTCAGGTATCTGCCGAGGACTTTCAGATAGTCATTGAACATCCGTTTGCTGGGAACACCGTGGCAGACAATATCCATGGTGATCAGATTTTCGGGATCTCCGCTCAGATGCCTGATGGCTGCAACCTGACATGGTGTGCCGGAAAACAGGACTTGCCTGCCCTGTTTTAAGGCAGACAGGACATTCTCATAGCTCCGCCATGCTTCACTCTGGACATACTTGGAGCCCTGCAAGCGGGAGATATCATCCGTTTTCTCTGTGAGAAGATGGTAAATATCTGCCTTGCAGTTATCAATATCCATGACAGCACCGGCTGTCATGCCGCCGTTCAGAAGCAAGCCGTTAGCCAAGCTGGAGAACATGCCACCGGAAGCACTCTTCTCGGTCAGCAATGCATCTTTTCCGACTGCTGCAAAGGCTTTGATGGGTTTGCTCTCACCCAACGGCACAGAAAAACCGCAGACACTCAGACATTTTCCGCAATGGATACACAGTTCTTCCCTGACCGCAGGATAAAAAAATCCGCAGTCATTTTCAACCATTTCGATCGCCTGCTTCGGACAGGCCACCGCACAGGCGCCGCAGCCGCTGCAGTTGGAAAGATCTTCTTTTAAATTGATCCTATTTTTCATCATACGTTCAAACAACTCTTCAAATATTCCCGGGTACGGCGGCGTTCTTCCGACAGGATTTCATCCGTCTGCTCATAAGAAACAGGTTTGATCAAAACTTGCTCCAGTTCTTCCGTTTTGGAAATCAACCGATCCGTCAGCCGCAGATCCTGCAGCAGGCTGCCGATTTTGGCTCGGTTGGTTTTTCTGGAGATCACCGCAAACTGTTTGCGGTTTATCACCGAAAAAATCGTACCATGAAACGTATCCGTAACAACATAATCGGCATAGTGGAAGTAATCCAGCATCCGCATGGGTGAAACCGGCAGATACAGATCGCACCAGAACTGCGAGCCGCCGATGGCGACGGTTTTCAGCCCTTTCTTTTTCGCAAAGGCACGGATGGCATCGATTTCTTCTTTTGTCCGTATCCGCTGCCCATAGGCATAGACCAGAAGATAGTTTTTTAGCGGCACAGGACGGTGGTCACGCACATGAAGATTTCCCACCAGCACAGGGTCAAAATGACGCACAACGCTCCCGTGGTACAGGCCGGAAACGTAGTTTTCCGTTGCGGCATCACGGACAGACATTGCCGAAAAGCGGTTTATAGCTTCCCTGACAGTTTCCAGATCTTCCTCTGCAATATCCGACTGAACAGCACTTCCGCAGGAAGCGGCATAGGTGAACAGCCTCTCAGCTTGTCTGATATCACCATGAAGCTGCAGACAGACACCGTTTTTGTGGTTGAACACCTCATCGCTGCCGACGATCACGCAATCGTAGTGCTGCGCATTGGCATCGTCATTCAGACCCAGTTCCTTTTCCATAAAGGCACGGATAAGCCGCTTGTTCTTTGCAGAAAGTCTGGCTATGATCCACCTTTTTCCTCTTTGCAAAATACCGGACGGATAGGCCGCGGGTTCTTCATAATCCACCTTATCAGAGACGGATTTTCGGCTGGGCAAGGCAGGCTCACGCGCAATATCCAGAAAACTGACCTGTGCACCCGTGAGTTCCCGAAGGATTTCCCGGAGAGAATAGGCCTGCAGCACAGAACCGAAATTCACAATTCTCTGCATGGACAGTATGGCAATCTTCATGTAAGCGGATCCTTTTCGTTCAATAGGGTCTGGGGTTCTGTTTTCTGAGGCAGCCGCTCATTGACAAAGGCAAAGATCAGCGCCAGCCACAGGAAGAAGCACAGGTTATAGGTGGTTTCCACCATACCAAGAATGACGATGACATAGACCAATGCCGCAATGGGCATGATTTCCTTCTTGCGGGTACAGCGGGAGAACCGCTTGAAGATCATCAGAACCAAGGTCACGATGGCAGATGCAACAGAGATACCGCCCTGCAAAATCCAATGCAGCAGCGCATTCTGTGCGTTGGCGCAGCGGAAAAAGTGTTCTGCTGCCACATTGCCGTTTCCGTACCCGTAGCCCCAGAGCCAGTTTCCGTGCATTTTTCTTCCAAACTGATTAAAAATCATCAGTCGGCCGGTCAAGGTTAGGTCACGGCCAAGGATATCTTCAATAGTGTACGCGACGATCGGGATAGACAAAATTCGTTCCGCGATAAAGGGAAACAAAACTGTGGCTGCCATCAAAAGGAAGATTCGGAAAGGACCGCTGAGCCGCAGGAAACGTTTCTGTATTTTCGAATCGACCATCAGAAGCAGAACAATCAGGAGAATACCGCCAATGACACCGGTCATGCAGTCCAGACGAATGGCCACCGCAACAATGATGGGAAGCGCCACGATCAACAGGCGCTTACTCTTTTTGACATACCGCTTCTGCATTCGAAAACGCAGAACCCAGAGCATCAGCAGATACATGTGCAGATAGGAAACGCTGAATTTGGTACCCACCAGATAGTTTTCCGTTTTACCTTTCTTGAACACCACCAGACGGGAGAAAAACAGCGCATCCGTCACAACAGTCAGCAACAGCACATACCAGAACAGGATATTCAGCGCATATTTCCACTTACCTGTCTCCGCGATCCACACAGCCAGTGCAAACAGTTCCAGCAAATACAGAACCAGACGAAGAGACGTACGCATGGGATTGGTTCCCACATAGGGATGGTGGTTTACCACCGCCGACACCAGAACCACAGCACAAAATGCCAGAACAGCAAGCAAGGTATAGAAGTATTTTTTCTTCAAAAATTTTCTCAACAAGGTGCCGGTCTGCATCAGAATACACAGACCGCCAATGTACAGGATCGGAAACTTAAGGGCAGAAAACGCAGGAATGGAAATACTGACATGTTCCAGCAAAGCACTGCTGTAAACACAGAGTATTGCGACAAACATGAGAAAATCCTTCAGCCCAAGCCGTCCGGAAACCTTCATTTTAATTTTCATGGTGTTGATCCTTCTTTATCTGAGGTTTTTCCACAAACAGCCGATAAAACAGCGGTTCAAACCCCAATCTCATGGCAAAAACCTGAATTCTTTCGTTTCTCGAAAGCCCATGCTTGGAACAAAGCCTGCAGGCCCGGCGGGCTTCCGGCAGGCGCAGAAAGCGGCGGACATTTTTCCGGCCTTCCTTCCGCGAATGGCTGTCTGTGATCCGATACTCGTTGGCAAAACAGGTTCCATGGAGCAGATGCCAAATATAAAACCGGGAAATGTGTGCCTCATATTCCTTCAGCAGATCCATGCGTTCATATTCCCGACAGACACAGGCAAACAGTTTGGTGTACTTTTGGGGCAGCTGCTCTCTGTAGCGTTGGGTGAGACTTCCCTCCCGCAGACGGTAGCTGTAAAGATGTTCCGGGATCACACAGATTTTATCTGCAGCCGCAAAGGCAGTCAGGTTAAACAGATAATCCTCGCTGCCGATCTCTCTTTCCGACACAAAGGACAATCGATTTTCTGCCAGAAAGGAGCTTTTATAGAGATGTCCCCATGCGGACAGAGAGAACTTTCCCGGTGAAAAGAAACATTTGTCCAGCAGAGCCAACGGACCGTAGGTACCGGGTTTTACATCACAGACTATGGACTTACATGCTTTTCCCGCGCGATTGAAATTGAATTTTACAATGTCCGGCTCCTCACGGGACGTAACTCCATGGAGGATTTCCAAGGCACCGGGTTCGATCCGGTCGTCGGAATCCACCCACCACAGGTACATACCCTTTGCATCAGCTGTTCCGGCATTTCTTGCGCTGGACAAACCGCCGTTCTCCTTGTGAATCACACGGATACAGGCATATTTTTCCGCATAGGCATCGCAGATTATTCCGCTCTCATCGGTCGAACCGTCATCCACAAGGATCAGTTCATAATCGGAAAAATTCTGATTCAGAACCGATTGGATGCAGTCTTCCAGATAGGCTGCCACATTATAGATTGGCAAAATAATGCTGAAATAAGGGGTGTTGATCTCTTTCATCGTTCCATCCTGTTTACCGGTCCAGCAGCAGCATATATTTCTCTGCTTCGTTCTGATTTCCATACTCCCGTCGGGACAGGTTTTCCTTTACGGAAGTGCGAAGGTTTTCATCGGAAAGCATTCTTTGAATTCCTTCCGCGATGCCCTGAGGGGTCATGGGTGTAACGAGGCCTTCGATACCGTCTTCCACCTGATCAGCTACGGTGGGATAGGCGGTTGCCACGATAGGCGTACACAAAATCTTTGCTTCATCCAGAACCACCGACTTTCCTTCATAACGGGAGGGTTGGATCAGGATTGCCGCATTTTTGATATAGGGATAGGGATTTCTTCTGGTGCCCAGCAGCACAAAACAGTCTTCCACACCACAGGATTTGATCTGCCTTTGCAGGCTTTCTCTCAAGGGACCGTCTCCAACAACGAACCAGCAGCATTTGACTCCGCTTTTTTTCAGAATGGACGCAGCCTCCACCGCCATGTCAAATCCCTTCTGCGGATGCAAACGACCAACAGACAGCAGGTTGACCCTGTCGCACCGGTATTCTTCCGGCTCATAGGCTTCCGCCTGCATACGGGTCACCTTGGAAGAGGTGATATTCTGGATGTAGTGCATCCGATCACGCAGTTCCGGAAACTCCTGACGGAGAACCTCCACGCATTCTTCGGAAACGGAAACGATTGCATCCATATCCTTCAGATAGGGCTGATCGTCCTTCTTGGAGTAACCGGCTGTGCGGTAATCATTATGAATCCAGACCAGCTTTCGGTCTGCTCGTACATGATCGCGGATAAAATACAGATTTTCCGAACCAGCATAGGCCACCGCAACATCATAGTGCTTTTCCAGAGGCTGAATTCGCTTTCCGTAGAAATGACGCCAGCGGAAGGCTGTCCGGGATTTCTTCGTGTTTCTGGCCAGTCCGGAGCAAAGCGTTCCCATGACCTTCATCCAACCCCGTATCCCGGTCTTTTTCAAAGGTGCATAGAGAACCTCAATGTCCTCCGGTGTATCCAGCACATTGACCCAAGAGGGCATTTGCTGCAAAAAGTCACCTTTTTTCTGGAACAGAAGCACATCTACCTGATATTTATCCTCCGGAAGTTCCTGCAGCAGATTGACAAGACTCTTCTCCGCTCCGCCAAATTTCATGGAATAAATGACAAATAACACATTCTTCATAGAAAATGCTCCATTTCTGTTCACCCGTTGGGCGGTAGCTCAAACATACTCTTCTTGCAGTACACTTGAGGTACCGCCCATCCTGCAAAAGCAGGATGGGCAGTTTATTCATACGTTTTAGCCGATAATCATCTTACCGTCTGCACCAAACTCATAGCTGCCAACAGCAATGGGCAGGCCATTGGTCTTGCTGACCCAACACCGCTGACCAACAACAGCCTTTGCGCCGGAAGCGATGTAATAGTAATCGCCGTCAATCAGGATCAAACCTGCATTGCCGGTACGCAGACCGTCCTTATAGTAGTACAGCGTGCCACCCTCGTTGACCAGTTCTGTGGACATATTGATCTTGCCGTCTGCGCCGAAGCGATAAGTGCCGGCTGTCAGCAGGCCATTGGTTCTGCTGACCCAATAGCTCTTATTGACGATCAGCTTGCCGCCGCCTTCTGCGAAGTAGTAGTCACCGTCTACGCAGATCAGACCGGCAGAGGTCTTGATGCCATCCTCATAATAATAGCCATTGTGAATGCCATGATAGATGATCATCTTACCGTCTGCACCGAAGCTATAGCTGCCAACAGGCCACAGACCGTTGGGCTTGCTGACCCAAAGAGTGATATTGGTCTGAGCCTTTGCTCCGCCATCGATGTGATAATAAGCACCTTCATACTCCACCAGACCGGCAGAAGCGGTTCTCTTACCATTCTTGTAGTAATACAGGATGCCATTTTCATCGACGATCTCCGTTGTCAGGATCATCTTGCCATCAGCACCGAAGCGGTAGGTACCAACAGTAACGTGGCCATTGGGCTTGCTGACCCAGACAGACTTATTGGTAACAGCAATGGCACCGGAGGCGACATAGTAGTAGTCACCGTCAATGTTGAGAATACCGGCGTTGGCCTTACGCAGACCGTTTTCGTAGTAGTACAGGGTTCCGTTTTCATTGACCAGACCGGTAGACATATCGATCTTGCCATCGGCACCGAAACGATAGGTACCAACAGGCAGCAGATTATTGGCTCTGGTGATCCAGTAGCTCTTATTGACGACCAGCTTGCCGCCGCCTTCTGCGTAGTAATAGTCGCCATTCTCGCAGATCAGACCGGCAGAGGTCTTGACACCGTCAACGTAGTAATATCCGTTGACAACGCCCTGATGGATGACCATCTTACCGTCAGAACCGAAGGTATAGCTTCCCACAGGCTTCAGGCCATTGGGCTTGCTGACCCAAATGGTCACATCCCGCTGTGCCTTCGCGCCGCCATCAATATGATAGAGAGCACCTTCAAATTCCACCAAGCCGGCAGACGCCGTTCTCTTACCATCCTTGTAGTAGTACAGGATGCCATTTTCATCGACAATCTCTGTTGTCAGAATCATCTTGCCGTCAGCACCGAAGCGATAGGTGCCGGCAGTCTTCAGACCGTTGGTCTTGCTGACCCAGATGGTGGCATTGGCAGATGCAATCGCACCGGAACCGATATGATAGTAGTCACCGTCGATCAGCAGCAGACCGGCATTGGCGGTACGCAGACCGTCCTTGTAGTAGTACAGCGTGCCGTTCTCATTGTCAAGGCTGGTAGACATATTGATCTTGCCATCGGCACCGAAGCGATATGTACCCACAGGCAGCAGGCCGTTGTGCTTGCTGATCCAGTAGTTCTTGTTGGTGACCAGCTTACCGCCGCCTTCCGCGTAGTAATAGTCGCCATTTTCACAAACCAGACCGGCAGCGGTCTTGGAGCCGTTCACATAGTAATAGCCGTCAACGACACCCTGATAAACAATCATCTTGCCATCGGCACCAAAGATGTAGCTGCCGACAGGCTTCAGACCGTTGGTTCTGGTGACCCAGACAGTGGTGTTTGTTACCGCAATGGCACCGGAGCCAATGTAATAATAATCACCGTCGATCAGCAGCAGACCGGCATTGGCGGTACGCAGACCGTTCTTGTAGTAGTACAGTGTGCCGTTTTCGTTGCTCAGTCCGGTGGACATATCGATCTTGCCATCGGAGCCGATCCGATAGGTACCGGCAGTCAGCAGACCGTTGGTATTGCTAATCCAGACGCTCATATCGGTAAAGATGATGCCCTTGCTGCTGAAGAAATAGTAGTTGTCATCGATCAGGTAGACACCGGTTCTATGAGATTTACCGTTTTCCACATAGTACATGTTGCCTTCGTAATGATAGAAACCATCGGCAACCAAACCGATCATCACGCCGGTTTCGGTGAATTCATACCAGGTGGGAACCAAATCGTGGGACTGATAAATGGGGCTGATGCCTGTGCAGGCATAATAGTCATCGAAGAAGTAGCTGTCGCCGTCAACGGTAACCCAACCGTTCTTCACATGTCTGGGGCCGTCAAAGTACTGCAGGCCCTTATCATCCTGATGCCAATAGCCCTTGACCATACGGCCCTTTTCCATGATATAGGTAACCTTGATACCGGACATGGTGGTAGTATAAGTACCGTTTCTGCCAATACCGGTAGACCAGTCAAAGAAGTGCCAGACATTGTCCAGATTATGCCAGCCGGACTGAGTCTCACCCAGAATAGCATAGTAGGCATTTCCATTATTTTCGAACAGGCCGCTGTAAGGTGTCTTACCCACATTGATGCCGTTCTCATCGAAGCCGTAGTAGAGACCGTCGATCTGATGAACACCGATCAAACGCTCGCCATCCACATAGTAGGCAAAACCGCCCTCTTCATTGAACCAGCCCTTACGGACTTCGTTCACCAGCTTGTAGGTATCGGTGAACTGCTTGTAGGTATCACCGAACCATGCACCTGCATCGGCGGAATTATCGGGATTCACATAGGGGTGAATCTGATACTGTTCCTGTGCCTCGGGCTTCAGAGCCAAGGAGTGCAGCGCGCTGGCGCGCATATAAGCCTTGTAGCTGATGCTGCCGGAGTTGGAAACGGTGAGCTGTCCTCTCTCTCCCCAATCGACATCAGCTTTGGGAGTCAGCTTGATGCCGCTGACGATGCACAGAGGATTGGCAACAGCAGGATCAATGGCCTGTGTCTGGTCGATCCAGTTCAGAGTCAGAGTCAGGGTGTTGGTTTCCTCGTCAAACTCCTGACCGGTCAGCGTGAAGTACTCATTGATGATCTTCATATCATCAAAATTGACATCAAAGCTCTTATCGAAGGTCATGGTGGGCTTGACCTCTGTCAGAACGCTGACACGTTCTGCCAGGTTCAGCAGGAAGCCCCATGCAGTTGCATTTTCTACCTCGACCTGATCGGCGCCGGGCAGCATATAGACCAGATCATGCAGAACCTTGGGAATAGGAATCTGGGTCATATCAATGGCAAAGGTATAGGAAGTAACCATATCTTCGCCGGGTTCCACGACCTCATAGGTCAGAGCATCCTCTGTGGTGGCATTGGAAACCTGACGGTCCCATGCCATCTGACGGTCACCGCCGGTGGCACGGTCGAAGTCGAATGTCATCTCACCCTGCTTGTACAAAGAAATCTCGATCATATCGGACTTGGAGCCGTCCGGAAGCACTGCGGTGATCTTGACATTCTTATAGCTGATGTTCTCATAGCTTGTGAAGAGGAAGCCATCCATGGTACCTGCATTGGCAGGTTCCACAGCAAAGACCACATCGTTGGCGGTGAAGGAAACCTCCTTGCCCTGATAGAGGGTCTTGATGGGCATTTCTACAGACTGTCCGTAGACAGCGTTGATGTTTTCTCTGGTGAAATAGATATTATCGGGCAGAACCAAGCTGACCGACTTACTGCCGACAACCTGATCACCGACCATCAGATACACATCTACAGAGCCGTTGGCGCGCAGCGCGGTGAGAACACCGTCTTCGGTGATAGCAGCATAGTTCTCATTGCTGACAGCCCAATAGGCACCTTCGGGCAATTCTGCAGTATTACCGGTGGCGCTGACACCTCTGGCCGTCATCTGAATGGATGCACCCATGGTCAGGTACCGATAATCGCTTTCGATCAGAGCATGATCGAAGGCGGTGGAGTTAGGAGCGGTGGATACCATCATCAAGGAGGTACTGACAGAACGCGCCGCACCGTCGGAGGGCTTGTTGATCAGCGTCAATTCGTCTTCACCGGGCTGTCTGGCAACATAGGTGGTGGAGCCGCCGCCGTCCAGATTGACAGCATCCACGCAGCCTGCTTCGTACATGATCTGAGCAATTTCAGTCATGGAGCCGCCGACAGACCAAGGCGCACCTCTGCCATCCAGAACCATCAGGACGACCTTGCCGGTGGCAGTGATACCAACAGCGGTACGGGGTGCCCGGCCCTTATTGTCGGTCGTGCAGATTTCACCGTTTCGGATCAGTCTGGTACCGAAGCCGGCAACGCCTTCCTGCACCTGTCCCTTATAAATAGTGTTGTACTCTTCGGTGGTACCGATGACGGGCGTGCCGTCCTTCAGAATACCAAAGAAGCCGCTGCTGTTGACGGGATGGTATTCCACACCGCCCATGACCAGCAGGCCGCCGGGTTCGCCGGTACCCATATCAAAGCCTGCACCGTTGGTGCTTGCAATAACGTTATAGTTAGGAATGTAGTTGGGGCTTTCAGAATCGCCATACTTCGCCTGGGCGGCGTTAGCCTGGTCGATAACACGGGACATCCGCCAACCCTTGGAAGGATCATTTTCGTTATAGTTTGCGAACACATGCACATCGTCTCTGGTGATATCGGCAGTTGCGATATAATAGACGATCTGATTGTTATCGGAGGTTGTGGCATACTTGATATCCTGCGTGATACCGGGGGCCAGTTCCAGATTTTCGCTGGAGAAGACTGTGTAGTAGAAGTTTTCAACATTCTCCACATAGTCGCCTGCCAGCTTGCACAGGTAATCGGCAAAAGCATAGCAGCAGGCCTTTCTCAGCATATCCAGATTGGGGGAAACGAATTCTCTGGTAGCTTCCAGCGTGGTAATGACCTTGTTGCCGGTATAGGCATTATACACCGCATCGCGAATAGCACTGCGGAGGCTGACATCACCCAGTCTGTTCTTCAGCAGGAAGGCAGCACGGGATTCATCGGTCAGGTCCTCCGTGAAATACTCCATCATAAGACCCATCAGGGTGCCGTTTTCGTACTCAACCTGATAGAGGGACTCAATGAGATAGAAACCGTCCAGATCGCCATACATATCGGTCAGACCGAACTGGTCACTTTCACCGGGAACGGTCTTATTCAGATAGTTGGCGGAAATATCGGCAACCATCTCTTCCAGCGTGCCGGTAACACCGTGTCTGTCCGTAACGCTCAGCAGGTCAACGAGGTCACCGCACCAACCGGCCACGTCTGCATGGTTGACACTTCCCTTGTTATGATAGGAAATATCCATCGTGCCGAACATGTGACCAAAGTCCACTCTGTCGCCATTGGGCAGATCAAAGTTTTTCAGGTTCTTCAGACCGGTAATCTTGAGCAATTCCTCTTCGGGATAGCCAGCATCGATCATCTCCTGATTGATACCGGCCTCCATCATGGCAACAAATTCTGCAAATGCAGGATCTTCATAACCCGCCATGATACCCCAGGAACCGGAATTATATCGGTCAACACCGGTACGGATGTACTTGATTACCAGCGCCAGCGGGTCCTTGCCGGGGTTCTCCTCTACGTAAATCGTTGCCAGCTCTTCCAGCAAAGCCAGATGGTAGAGGAAAGATTCGTAGTTGTCGATTTCGGGTTCATAGCTGCGCTCTTCTGCAACCACAGGCGTATTCATCTGCCCCAGCACGCTGCAGAAACGGTTATACAGCGCGAGATCCAGCCATGCAAAATCCTCCTCGGAGAGATTTGCAATTTCCTGGCCGATTGCATCGATCCGGTTCATGGTTGCGGAAAGCGTTTCTCCATCCACAGCTGCAATCGCACCTGCAATCTCCTCATCGGTCATCTCTGCATATACTGCATACTGCAGCATGATGCCGTTGATCTGCTCCTGCAGGTAGGTCACCTGCTCAGGACAGACAACAAACGCATTTGCAGAGACAGCCTCCTCCAATCCGGGCTCTGCCGGATTGGAGAAATTGTCAATAATCTGCCCTTCATCGTTGCCGGACTGTGCAAGCGGATCGCCTTCTACCGCGAGCACCTGAACCGGTACTACGGAAAGCAGCATCAGCAAAGCCAGCAGCAACGATAACAGTCGCTTTGTCATAATTGTGCTTCCTCCTTAGTTAGTTTGGAACTCAATTGATTTCCAGGCCTGATACATCTTGAAATCGCAATGACTGCAGCAATTACTGACCAAAGTAGCTGTTAGCAACCTGGTTGTAGTAGTACATAGATCTGAACATATTGAGCTGCTTGACATTGGTAGAACCTGCAAGACCTCTCTTCAGATAGCAGACAACGCTGGCCCGGATGTTCTGCACATTGCCTTCTGCATCGGTGATTTCCACATTGTACATGTAGTCCAGCAGAGCAGATGCAATGTCATCAATCTGAATGTAGTATCTATCCTTTTCTGCCTCG
>JAZNLL010000066.1:0-7938 GCA_045579045.1 Candidatus Avilachnospira sp. | reverse complement strand
CGCTCACCTCCCTTCTCCCGCCACCGGCGGCGGTCGGGTCGCTCCCCCCGTTGCGCTAAGGTTATGGCAACAAACGAGGTTGAAATCTAAAATACAAATAAGCACCCGTTCCTGCCAATGCAGGAACGGGTGCTCGTTTGTTATCGGTGTGTAGTTTTGCGATATTGCCCCGGAGTCTGTCCCGTGACGGCTTTAAATTGTCGGATAAAAAAACTGACGTTATCAAAACCGCAACTGAGTGCAACTTCCAATACGGACAGCTGCTTTTCCTGCAACAAGGCTTTCGCGTGACGGATCCGCAGCATCGTCAGATAGGTAATGGGCGTAGTGAGGGTATGCTTTTTGAAGTAACTGCAAAAATATTTCGGATTCATTCCTACCGATGCCGCCATATCGCTCAACAAAATTCTTTCGTTGAAATTCGATTGGATATAATCCATAGCCTTTCGGATCGACACGGTGGACGAGGGTGACGATTCGGTTAATAATTTCGTTTTTTTGCTGTGATCCAACAGCAAAAGCAGATAACCCATGATGGCCGTCGCATTCTGCTCCTTCTGCTCATAGCACGCAGTAATACGCCGGAACAAATTTATTAAAATGGGATCCTGTGTCCGGCGACCAAAACTTAGACCTCCATTGAAAATGGGGCCGATCAGGTCCGTCATGGTCGCATGCCCCGCCGGAAACATGAGCAAATTCTCGGGAATTACCAAACAATCATAGCGCGACGGCGGTGTGGCAGCGTGCATAGAGTGAATTTGATGGGGATTAATAAAATACAGGACTCCCGGTTCGGTCTCCAACATTTCACCATCCACCACCAAGGTGGTGCTTCCTTCAAGTGCAAGGATCAATTCCAAGTCCTTATGGTACTGCAATGGGGTTATGCAAGTACCCCTGACCGTTTCATGTTGTCGGTACAATCCCAAGGGGAGCGCCTCACTACCTCTGTGCGTTATCTCTAACAGAATTCCCATAAAATCTCCCACAATCTGAATATAGTGTTATTTTATACAACTATAATAAGAGATTTCCGTCCAAAAAACAACTATAATATCAAAAAGGAGGAATGGATATGAACACGAGATTTCAATGGCCTGTTACCCCGCAAGCGCATCCTGACAATATTGTCACCTATCAAAACTGGCGATTTACCGTATTGACCGATCGTTTGATCCGTATGGAATACGATCCGAAATGCATTTTTGAGGACCGTGCCAGCCAAACCGCCTTTCATCGAGATTTCCCAAAGGTGGACTTTACGGTAAGCCAAGATGACGCTTTTTCCCTGGAAACAGCCCAATTGCGGCTGCACTGCAACAATACCTTGGAGAGTTTGCAGGTTTCTCTTTGTAATTGGCCGCATATCTGGCACTACGGCGATCCGATTGAAACACTGGGCGGTACGATGTCCACACTCGACCGTGTCGACGGTCGGATCGAAATGGAGGACGGCGTCTGTTCCCAGCGCGGCTTTGCCGTAGTGGATGACAGTGAACGCATGGTTTTAACCGACGGCTGGGTCGATGTTCGCCGGGAAGGCACGAAGGATTTCTATTTCTTCGGCTATAAACACGATTATATCGCTGCTGTGCAAGACTTTTGCCGCTTAACCGGCGTACCGCCGCTGCTGCCGGCATATGCTCTGGGCAACTGGTGGAGCCGTTATCACGCCTATACCCAACAGGAATATCTGGATCTAATGGAAAAATTCAAGAGAGAAGATGTTCCTTTCTCGGTTGCGGTAGTCGATATGGATTGGCACATTACGAAAATCCCAGATGGTCGCAACGGGTGGACAGGTTACACCTGGAATAAGGAATTATTCCCCGATTACAAGCAATTCCTGAAGGATCTTCACACCTACAATCTGAAAACATCGCTCAACCTGCACCCGGCCGAAGGCGTGCGCGATTTTGAAGATATGTATCCGCAGATGTGTCAAGCCCTTGGCCGCCCTGCCGATGGCTCGCCCTGTAATTTAGACATTCTTGATCCGAATTACATGGAACAATACTTTGATGTTATCCACCATCCGTATGAAGAAGATGGCGTGGATTTTTGGTGGATGGATTGGCAGCAAGGCAATGATTACTGGTGGATTCATGAGCGCAACATAGGCGGAAAGATGCAGGATCCCCGAGAAATACTGGATCCGTTGTGGCAGTTAAACCATCTGCATATCTTGGATATTCAGCGCAACGGAAAACGACCCATGTTCTTCTCCCGCTACAGTGGCCCGGGCAGCCAGCGTTATCCCGTAGGGTTCTCGGGCGATACAACCGTCACCTGGGATTCGTTGGATTTTCAACCCGAATTTACTGCCACCGCATCCAATATCGGTTATGGATGGTGGAGTCATGATATCGGTGGTCATTATTATGGGTACCGTGATGACAATATGACGGCACGGTGGGTACAATATGGCGTATTCTCCCCGATCACCCGCCTGCATTCGAACTGCAATCCGTTCATTAACAAAGAACCGTGGGATTACAATGCCGTGACCGAACGGGTAATGCGTGAAAGTCTGAAATTACGGCATCAGCTCTTCCCTTACCTGTACACGATGAATTATCGGACACATACCGAGTGCAAGCCATTGGTAATGCCGATGTATTACACGCACCCTGAGTGCCGATACGCCTACGACGTAAAGAACCAGTATTGGTTCGGCGATCAGATGATCGTAGCGCCTATTACCGAAAAAAACAACGAAGGTTCCCGGATGGGGCATGTAAGAGCGTGGCTTCCACAGGGACTTTGGACCGATTTCTTTACCGGACGCGTCTATGACGGCTTGGGCGGTCGTATGCTCGATCTGTATCGCAACGATTATTCCATACCCGTTTTGTGCAAAGCCGGCGCGATCGTGCCGATGCAGGCACACATGGAACACGACAACCGCTTGGGCAGCGCAGAGAAGCTGGAGATTTTCGTGTTCCCGGGAGCCGATAACACATTCAGGCTTTACGAGGATGCAGGCGACGGCAATGCGTATCTCAACGGTGCCAGCGTTACCACAACCATGCGGCTGACCTACACCGATCAGCAAGTGCTGTTTGAGGTCGAACCTGCGCAAGGCGATTGCTCTTTGATCCCCTCGGTACGTCAATATGCGGTGTGCTTGCGTGGTTTTTCTGAGCCGGATTCGGTTACGGTGGATGGCAAAAACGTTGAATTTACTTTTGATCCGACCACCCATACCATTCGCATAGAACTGGAAACGCCCGTTACCAAAAAGGTTGCGGTTTGCGTAACCGGTGCCGATTTGCGTAATCGTAATGTCGATGCACTGGATCAGGCCGTTGAAATCCTTAAGCGCAGCCAAACCGGCATGGTGTTTAAGAATGCACTGTATAACAAAATGCTCGAATGCAACCCGAGTACCGATTGCCACTTCTATTTTACTTCTCGTACACCCGAAGAACGGGCAACCGTTGCCGCCATTTTGGAATTGTACTTACTGGAACGAGAATATCGTCGATAACATAAGAAGCCGCCCAAAAGGGCGGCTTCTTATGTTGCATTCTGCATTGAAAAAGGACGGCTTTCGCCGTCCTTTTTCTTATCCCTGCAAGGTCTCGGACAGTTCCAGTCCGGGGTTCTTGCGGATGTTGTAATCGATGGACCACAGGCTGGAGAACACCAGCAGGCTGTGACCGCGATAGTCCTCCAGCAGCTCTGCATCGGAGGTCAGGATCAGATCCTTGGGGTCTTCCACAGGGCACTTGGTGATGAACCGCAGCTGCTCATAGGGCAGACCGTCCATGCGGAGATCCACACCGTACTCAGACTTCATGCGGTACTGGAACACATCGAACTGCAGAGTACCCACAACGCCCACGATGACTTCTTCCATACCGGTGTTGGGGACTTTGAAGATCTGAATGGCACCTTCCTGGGCGATCTGCTCCGTGCCCTTGATGAACTGCTTGCGCTTCATGGTATCCTTGGGGCTGACACGGCAGAAATGCTCGGGGGCGAAAGTGGGGATACCGGCATACTTAAACTTCTTGCCGGGCATGCAGACCGTATCGCCGATGGAGAAGATACCGGGATCGAAGACACCGATGATATCACCGGCGTAGGCTTCATCGATGATCTCACGCTCGGAGGCCATCATCTGCTGAGGCTGGCTCAGACGCATTTTCTTGTTGCCCTGGACATGATAGACTTCTGCTTCCCGCTCATACTTGCCGGAGCAGATGCGCATGAACGCCAGACGGTCACGGTGGGCCTTGTTCATGTTGGCCTGAATCTTAAAGACAAAGGCGGAGAAACCTTCCTCAAAGGGATCGATGACACCGCAGTCGGCCTCTCTTGCCAGAGGGGTAGGGGTCATGCGGAGGAACTCCTCCAAAAAGGGCTCAATGCCAAAGTTGGTCAGAGCAGAGCCGAAGAACACAGGAGACAGGGTTCCTGCACGGACTTCGTCCATATTGAACTCCCGTCCTGCGCCCAGCAGTTCCACATCCTCCATGAGCTTTTCATGGAGACGCTGACCGATCAGCTCAGCCACCTGAGGATCATCCAGCTCTGCTTCAATTTTATCGGCACGGTTCTTGCCGGAAACACCGGAGAAGGCGATCAGACGGCTGTTCTCCCGATCATAGACACCCTTGAACTCCTTGCCGCAGCCGATGGGCCAGTTGCAGGCATAGGTCTCGATGCCCAGCTCCCGTTCCACTTCGTCCAGCAGGTCAAAGGGGTCCTGAGTTTCTCTATCCATCTTATTGATAAAGGTAAAGATGGGGATATGCCGCATGGCGCAGACCTTGAACAGCTTTCTGGTCTGAGGCTCCACGCCCTTGGCACCGTCAATGACCATGACAGCAGAATCCGCTGCCATAAGGGTACGGTAGGTATCTTCGGAGAAGTCCTGGTGACCGGGGGTGTCCAGAATGTTGATGCAGCAGCCGTTATACTGGAACTGCATGACGGACGAAGTGACGGAAATGCCGCGCTGCTTTTCGATTTCCATCCAGTCGGAGGTGGCGGCACGGCTGTTCTTTTTGCCCTTGACCGCACCGGCCTGGGCGATGGCACCGCCGTAGAGCAGGAATTTTTCCGTTAAGGTGGTCTTACCGGCGTCGGGGTGGGAAATGATGGCAAATGTCCGACGGCGGCTGATTTCTTCTCTTAAATTAGACATGGGGTCGTTCCTCCCATCGTATTTTCTCTCAAACTGGTTTATTTTATCATGAAAACAGCAATTTCGCAAGGAGTTTTGGGAGCGGATTGCCACGGCGGCAAAGCCGCCTCGCAATGACACGCTTTAAGAATATTCATTTTGCATTCTGCATTCTGCATTTTGCATATTAACCCCGAATTCACAAATAATTCATTTTAGGGCTATTGACATTTTCGCAAACATAGAATAGAATACGTTTAGCACTCGAAGGAAAGGAGTGCTAAATTCGGAGGTGAGCCTATGGAACTCTCGGAACGGAAGAAGAAGATCCTTCGTGCCATTGTGGACAATTACATCCAGACCGCGGAACCTGTGGGCTCCAAGGCACTGGCTGCCATGCCGGGGCTGGAATGCAGCTCCGCCACCATCCGAAATGAGATGGCTGATTTGACCCAGATGGGTCTTTTGGAGCAGCCTCACACCTCTGCCGGTCGTGTGCCCTCCCCTGCGGGCTACCGGCTGTATATCGATGAGCTGATGCTGGACTACCGCCTCTCCGTGGACGAGACCCAGAGTCTCAATCAAGCCATGGAAATGAAAATGCAGGAGATGGACAAGGTCATCTCCCAGGTGAGCAAGATGGTCTCCAAAATGACCAATCTGCCTGCCGTTGCCATGACGGCAGCCGCCAATGCACCCACCGTCCGCCGCTTCGATATCCTGCAGGCCAGTGCAGGCAGCTTCATTCTGGTGGTCATGACCAGCAATGAAATTGTGAAAAACAAGCTCATCAAGCTGCCGGTCCACTGCGATGAGCAGGATCTGAAACTCCTTTCCGCCGTACTGAACGCCAGCCTGACGGACATCCCCGCCGAGCAGTTCTCCCCCGAGCTGCTGGAGAAGGTTGCCAGAAGCGCAGGCGCAGCCGCCTCTCTGGTGCCTATCATCGTGGATTTCACCACCAACCTGCTTTCCGAGCAGCAGAAAAGCCAGGTCTATGTGGCCGGTCAGATGAAGCTGCTGGGTCAGCCGGAATACCGGGATGTGGACAAGGCGCAGGAAGTCCTCTCCACTTTGGACGAAGGTGCCCTTTCCAACCTGCCTGCCACTTTGGCAGATGTGGGCAAGACCCAGATCTTGGTGGGTCCCGAGAACATTGCCAAGGAGCTGAAGGACACCAGTGTGGTCATGACCCGATTTGACATCGGCGACGGTATGCAGGGTCTCATCGGCGTGGTGGGTCCCACCCGTATGGACTACGCACAGGTGACGGCACGGCTGAGTTATTTCGCAGAAAATCTGGGACGGATGTTCGCCAAGCCGGAGCTTCCCCCCAGTGAACAAGGAGACGAGTAAGTCATGGAAGAAAACAAGAACATTCCTCTGGAGGAAGAGCAGGAAGTGGTGGAAGAAACCCCTGCGGAAGTCGATCCTCTGAAGGAATTGGAAGAAAAGCTCAATACAGAGCATGAAAACTACCTGCGGCTGGCAGCGGAATACGACAACTTCCGCAAGCGCACCCAGAAGGAAAAGGAAACCACTTATCTGGACGCCAAGGCCGACACCATCGGCAAGTTCCTGCCGGTGTTTGACAATCTCCAGAGAGCTTTGGCACAGGAGACCGCCGATGAAGCCTACAAAAAAGGTGTGGAAATGACCATGACCGGTCTTCTCGGTATTATGGAAAGTCTCGGCGTCACCGTGTTCGGTGAGGTGGGCGAGACCTTTGACCCCAACTATCACAACGCCGTCATGCACAAGGATGACGAAGCCTTTGGCGAAAGCGTCATCTGCGAAGTGTTCCAGACCGGCTTCAAAGTCGGTGAAAAAGTCATCCGCCACGCCATGGTGGTTGTGGCAAACTAAAATTTGTAAATCTCACATCCAATCAGGAGGTATTTTATTATGAGTAAGATTATCGGTATCGACCTTGGCACGACCAACAGCTGCGTTTCCGTCATGGAAGGCGGCGAACCCGTCGTCATTGCCAATGCAGAAGGCAACCGCACCACCCCTTCCGTGGTGGCATTCTCCAAGACCGGCGAAAGAATGGTCGGTCAGGTGGCAAAGCGTCAGGCTGTCACCAACCACGAGCGCACCGTCTCCTCCATCAAGAGAGAAATGGGCACCAACTACAAAGTTTCCATCGACGACAAGAACTACACCCCTCAGGAAATTTCCGCAATGATCCTCCAGAAGCTGAAGGCTGACGCCGAGGCTTATCTGGGCGGCACCGTCACCGAGGCTGTCATCACCGTTCCTGCCTACTTCACCGACGCACAGCGTCAGGCCACCAAGGACGCAGGCAAGATCGCCGGTCTGGATGTCAAGCGCATCATCAACGAGCCCACCGCAGCCGCTCTGGCTTACGGTCTGGACAAGGAGACCGAGCAGAAGATCATGGTCTATGACCTGGGCGGCGGCACCTTCGATGTCTCCATTCTGGAGATCGGCGACGGCGTCATCGAGGTTCTGGCTACCGCCGGCAACAACCGTCTGGGCGGCGACGACTTCGACGAAGCTGTCATGAAGTATCTGGTGGCTGAGTTCAAGAAGGCCGAGGGCATTGACCTGTCCGCTGACAAGGTCGCTATGCAGAGACTGAAGGAAGCTGCCGAAAAGGCCAAGATCGAGCTGTCCGGCGTCACTTCCTCCAATATCAACCTGCCCTATATCACCGCTGATGCCACCGGTCCCAAGCATCTGGATGTGACCACACCAGAGCCAAGTTCAATGAGCTGACTGCTCATCTGGTGGACGCCACCATGGGTCCCGTGAAGCAGGCTATGTCTGATGCAGGC
>JAZNLL010000065.1:0-13671 GCA_045579045.1 Candidatus Avilachnospira sp. | reverse complement strand
GATTTCATATTGTGGCTCTTGGAAGAACCGGTGGCACCGCCGATACCGTCACGACCGGTACGGCCGCCCAGCAGAATGACCACATCGCCGGGAGCAGGAACTTCACGGCGGACATGATCGGCAGGAGCTGCACCCACCACTGCGCCGCATTCCAGACGCTTGGCGATGTAGCCTTCATGATAGACTTCTGCCACATGACCGGTGGCAAGACCGATCTGGTTGCCGTAGGAAGAATAGCCGGCCGCAGCGGTGGTTGCCAGCTTTCTCTGGGGCAGCTTGCCGGGCGTGGTATCGGCAAAAGAAACACGGGGATCTCCACCGCCGGTGACACGCATGGCCTGATGGACATAGACACGACCGGACAGGGGGTCACGGATACAGCCGCCGATACAGGTGGCAGCACCGCCGAAAGGCTCGATTTCCGTGGGATGGTTGTGGGTCTCGTTCTTGAACATCAGCAGCCAGTCCTGCTCCTTGCCGTCCACATTGGCAGGCACATGGATGGAACAGGCGTTGATTTCTTCGGATTCGTCCAGCTCCGGCAGCTTGCCCTGCTTTTTCAGGACCTTGGTGCCGATGGTAGCCAGATCCATCAGGGTCTGGGGACGCTTGGCGGCCTTTTCTTCGCCGTAAACTTCCACACGGGAAGCCAGATACTTCTCATAAGAGACCTTCACTGCTTCATTTTCAATCTCCACATCCTTCAGATGGGTGGAGAAGGTGGTATGGCGGCAGTGGTCGGACCAGTAGGTATCCACCAATCGGACTTCGGTGATGGTGGGATCTCTCTTTTCGTCATCCCGGAAGTAGGCCTGCAGGAACTTCAGATCGTCCAGATCCATGGCAAGACCCAGTTCCTCCAATAGAGCGGAGAGACCGGTCTCATCCAGCTTGGTGAAGCCGGCGAGGGTGCGAACCATGGGAGGAACGGCATGATCCCGCTCCAAGGTTGCAGGCTTTTCCATGGAAGCCTCCCGGCTTTCCACGGGGTTGATGAGGTAGCCCTTGATCTTTTCCAGATCGGCATCGGACAGCTTGCCTTCCAGCAGATAGACCTTGGCATGGCTGACCAGAGGACGCTCCACACCTGCCATCAGCTGAATACACTGGGCACAGGAATCGGAACGCTGGTCAAACTGACCGGGCAGAGCCTCCACTGCCACACGGCTGTGGATGCCCTTGGGCTCGGGGAAGGTTTCGTCATAAGTGACATCCACCTGCGGCTCGGAGAACACCGTGGCCTTGGCGGCTTCGTAGACCTTGGGATCGATGTGCTGCACATCGTAGCGGTTGAGGATCCGGACACCCTCCAGAGCGGTGATGCCCAAAAAGCTCCGCAGGTCACTCAGGAGGTTGGCAGCTTCAGGAGAAAGACCGGGACGCTTCTCCACAAAAATGCGATATACCATCAGTTGTTCTCCTTTCCGGCCGCCAGAGCTCTCTGACCGATGTCACGGCGGCAGTAGGCATTTTCAAAATGGATGCGGTCAGCCAGATCATAGGCATCGGCAATGGCTTTTTCCAGGCTCTCGCCCACAGCCACAGCACCCAGAACACGACCGCCGTTGGTGACAATTTTTCCGTCCTTTTTGGATGCGCCTGCCACATAAATGGCTTCTTTTTCTTTCGTCTCGGGCAAGGTCATGGGGAAGCCCTTTTCATAGGCCTCGGGGTAGCCCTTGGAGGCCAAAACCACGCAGCAGGCGTGTTCTTTCTTAAACTTCACCTCGACCTTGTCCAGCGTGCCGGCGGCAACGGCCTGCATGATCGTCAGCAGGTCGCCATCCAGCAGAGGCAGAACCACCTGGGTTTCGGGATCACCAAAACGGCAGTTGTATTCAATGACCTTAGGGCCGTTGGGGGTCAGCATCAAGCCGAAATACAGGCAGCCGGCAAAGGGTCTGCCTTCGGCAGCCATGGCACGGATGGTGGGCAGGAAGATGGTTTCCATGCACTCCGCCGCAATGGCATCGGTGTAGTAGGGGTTAGGAGCAACAGTACCCATGCCGCCGGTGTTGAGACCTTCGTCATTGTCCAGCGCACGCTTGTGATCCATGGAGGAGACCATGGGCACAAGGGTCTTGCCATCGGTGAATGACAGGACAGACACTTCGGGGCCTGTGAGGAATTCCTCGATGACCACAGTGGTGCCGCTGGCACCAAACTTGCCGCCTGCCATCATATCCGTGACGGCCTGCTTGGCTTCTTCTCTGGTCTGGGCAATGATAACGCCCTTGCCCAGTGCCAGTCCGTCGGCCTTGACCACAGTGGGAATGGGAGCAGTTTCCAAGTATGCCAGCGCCTTGTCCAGCTCCGTGAAGATCTCATAGGCAGCCGTGGGGATGCCGTACTTTTTCATCAAATTCTTGGAGAAGGCCTTGCTGCCTTCAATGATGGCAGCAGCCTTGTTGGGGCCGAAGCAGGGGATGCCGGTCTCGTTCAGAGCATCCACGGCACCCAGAACCAGCGGATCATCGGGGGCCACAACGGCGAAATCGATGGCATGTTCTTTTGCAAATTCGACCTGTGCCGGGATATCCTTGGCACCGATGTTCACGCAGACGGCATCGGCTTCCATACCGGCATTGCCGGGCAGGGCGTAGATGACTTCCGCCTGAGGATTCTCTTTCAGTTTCTTGATAATGGCATGCTCGCGGCCGCCGCCGCCAATGACCATGATTTTCATCAGCAATTCTCCTACTTTTTACTTTTCGGCGTAGTATGCCGCCACTTCTTCCGCAGCCTGAGGAAGCAGGATCCATTCTGCCTGCTCCATGACTCTGCGCTGCAGGATTTCCGGGGTATCGCCGGGAAGAATATCCACAGCCTTCTGGGCAATGATTCTGCCGCCATCGGGCACTTCATTGACAAAATGCACCGTAGCACCGGTGACTTTCACGCCGTAGTTAAGGGCTTCTTCATGGACACGGAGGCCATAGTAGCCCTCGCCGCAGAAGCTGGGAATGAGAGACGGATGGATATTCAAAATCCGTTCCGGCCATTTGGATGTAAAATCGGCGGACAGAATCTTCAAGAAACCTGCCAGCACGATCATCTGAATCTTTCGCTCTTCCAGAGCTGCCTGCAGCTTGGCTTCAAAGTCCTTGCCGGTAATAACAATGCCTTCCACACCGAATTTTTCGGCACGGGTCAGGGCATAGGCACCTTCCTTGTTGGAGACCACCAGAGCGATCTCGCCATGGGGAAGCTTGCCGGCTGCCTGTGCATCCAGCAGAGCCTGCAGGTTGGTACCGCCGCCGGAAACCAGCACGGCAATTTTCGTCTTTACCACAGGACCACCTTTTCCTCACCGGTGACGATCTCACCCAGCACATAGGCATCCTCGCCATGGGCACGGAGGATCTCCAGAGCAGCCTCCACATCTTCCTTTGCCACCACGATGCTCATGCCCACACCCATATTGAAGGTGTTGAACATATCGTGACGGGTGATATTGCCGGTTTTGGCAATGAGGTCGAAAATGGGCAGCACCTTCACATCGTCATAGGCGATCTTGGCGCACAGACCGTCGGGGATGCTTCTGGGAATATTCTCAAAGAAGCCACCGCCGGTAATATGGGAAATGCCCTTGACCTGCACCTTTTCAAGCAGTGCCAGAACGGGCTTTACATAGATTTTGGTGGGAGTCAACAGAGTCTCGGCCACGGTCTTGCCGCCCAGCTCTTCCTTTGCTTCATAGAGGGCAGGATCGTTATTGTCGATATTGAACACCTTGCGGCACAGGGAGAAGCCGTTGGAATGGATACCCGTGGAAGGCAGAGCGATGACCACATCACCGGCTGCCATCTTGGTATTGTCGATGACCTTCTTCTTATTCACGATACCCACGGCGAAGCCTGCCAGATCGTATTCTTCCACAGGCATCATACCGGGATGCTCGGCAGTTTCACCGCCAATGAGAGCAGCGCCGGACTGGACACAGCCCTCAGCCACACCGGAGACGATCTCGGCGATCTTCTCGGGAATATTCTTGCCGCAGGCGATGTAATCCAGGAAGAACAGGGGCTTGGCGCCCACGCAGATAATATCGTTAACGCACATGGCAACGGCATCGATGCCGATGGTATCGTGCTTGTCCATCAAAATGGCCATTTTCACCTTGGTGCCGCAGCCATCGGTACCGGAGACCAGAACAGGCTCCTCCATACCGCCAAGGTTCAGACCGAAACAGCCGCCAAAGCCGCCAACGTCATCCAGGCAGCCTTCGTTCTTGGTGCGGCCGATATGCTTTTTCATCAGCTCCACAGCCTTGTAACCGGCGGTGATATCCACACCGGCTGCTGCGTAAGCTTCGCTGTAACTGTTTTTCATAGGGGAATACTCCTCTCTTACTCTTTTCCGGTCCAGCAGTAGGTGCAGACCTGTTCCCGATCCAGACCGATGGCCTCCAGCATACCGTCCAGAGACTGGTAGCCCAGAGAATCAAAGCCCATTTCCTCGCAGATGCGGCGGAGCATGCACTTGCCCCGTTCGGTCTTTGCATCGGCATACTCTTCCATGTGCTCCAGACCCTTTTCGCCTTCCAGAGCCAGAATGGTCTTTCTGCCGATCAGCTCATTCTCCGATTTGCTTCTGGAGAAGTTGATGAACTTACAGCCGTAAAGAATGGGCGGACAGGCAGAGCGCATGTGCACTTCCTTGGCACCGCTGCCGTAGAGGAAGTCGACAGTCTCCCGCAGTTGGGTGCCGCGGACGATAGAATCGTCGATCAGCAGCAGTTTCTTGCCGTCGATCAGTTCCGGGACGGGAATCTGCTTCATTTTTGCCACCTGATTGCGGACAGCCTGATTGGTCGGCGTAAAGGAACGGGACCAGGTGGGGGTATATTTCACAAAGGGTCTGGCGAAGGGCTTGTGGCTGTAATTGGCATAGCCGATGGCATGAGGAATACCGCTGTCCGGCACACCTGCCACGTAGTCCACATCGGGCATGTTTTCGCCTTCGTCACGGGCCATAATCTCGCCATTCTTATAGCGCATGACTTCCACATTGACACCCTCATAGTTGGAGTTGGGGTAGCCGTAATAAGCCCACAGGAAGGCGCAGATCTTCATTTGATCGCCGGGAGGAGACAGCTGTTCGAAGCTGTCTGCCGTCATTTTGACGATTTCACCGGGTCCCAGCTCATAGAAGTCATCATAGCCCAGCTTATGATAGGTAAAGGACTCAAAGGAGACGCAATAGCCATCCTCATTTTTGCCCACCTGCAAAGGCAGTCTGCCCAGCTTATCGCGGGCAGCAATGAGGCCTTCGGGTGTCAGAATCAGAATGGTGGCTGTGCCGTCAATGATATCCTGCGCATAGCGGATACCTTCCACCAGAGAGTCTTTTTTATTGATAAGAGATGCCAGCAGTTCCGTCTGATTGACCTTGCCGGAGGACATGGCCATAAACTGATGCGTATGGTCAGCAAAGACCTTTTCCACCAGTGCTTCGTCATTGTGAATCACACCCACAGTGCCGATGGCATACATGCCCAGATGGGAACGAACCAGCAGAGGCTGTGGGTCTGTATCACTGATACAGCCGATGCCGCTGCAGCCCTTGAACTTCCCAAGGTCATTTTCAAACTTGGTACGGAAAGCAACATTTTCAATACTGTGGATCTGGCGCTGGAAACCCAGCTCCGTATCATAGATAGCCATACCGCCCCGGCGGGTACCCAGATGGGAATGATAATCCGCGCCGAAGAAGATGTCCAGAACGCAGTCTTTTTTCGAGACCGCACCAAAGAAACCACCCATTGTTTTCTCCTTAAAATCTTATGCGAAGAACAGCTTGTTCAGGGACATGGGATCGACATATTCGCCGTCCTTGTACACACGCATGTTGCCGGAAGCCACTTCGTCAATGAGCATGACGGAGCCATCGGGAGCGTAGCCGAATTCGAACTTGATATCATACAGTTCCATGCCCTTGGCAGCCAGATCGTCAGCCACGATCTTGGTGATCTTCTGGGTCATGTCCTTCAGATCCTCATACTGCTTGTCGGTCATGACACCGATGGCGACCAGAGCGTCCTTGGTGATCAGGGGATCGCCCTTGGCATCGTCCTTCAGCGTGGTCTCCACGTAGGAAGGCAGATCGGCACCGTTTTCGATCAGATCGCCGTAGCGGCGGATGAAGGAGCCAACAGCCTTGTTGCGGCAGATGACTTCCAACCCCTTGCCGAAAACCTTGGCAGGGAGCACTTCCATGGTGGTGTCTTCCAGATTGGCGGAGACATAGTGGGTCTTAATGCCGGCAGCATTGATCTTCTCGAAGAAGTAGATGGACATACGCAGGTTCACATCGCCCACGCCGTCAATGGTCAGGCCGACAGAATTTTCACCGGGATCGAACACGCCGTCCTTGCCGGTGCAGTCATCTTTGAACTTAAGCAGGCAGTTGCCGTTTTCCAGAGCGAAAACATCCTTGGTCTTACCGGTGTAAATGAGCTTCTTTTCCATAATTTTATACCTCCGTCAGATTGACAAATAATTAACTATTGAACTGAGCTTCCAGAGCAGCGTTCTTTTCCAGAACCTTCTTGGAATCCGCATCGCGCTTGGCCTGCAGCTTGGCAGCAAGCTCTGCATCCTCGATGGCGAGCATCTGTATAGACAACAAAGCGGCATTGACCGCGCCATCAATGGCCACGGTGGCAACAGGAATGCCGGAGGGCATCTGAACCGTGGAGTAGAGCGCATCAATACCGTCCAAATTACTGGATTTTACAGGGATGCCGATGACAGGCAGAGTGGTGTTGGCAGCCAGAGCACCTGCCAGATGGGCAGCCTTGCCGGCAGCCGCAATGATCACACCGATGCCGTTCTTACGGGCATTCAGAGCAAACTCTCTGGCTTCCACAGGGGTTCTGTGGGCAGAGTAGACGTGGACTTCCACAGGGACTTGGAACTGTTTGAGCGTGTCGATAGCTTTCTGCACAACGGGCAGATCGCTGTCGCTTCCCATGATGATTCCGACCTTCTTCATTCCGTACCTCCAAACACAAAATCAGCTGTTTCCAAAGGCGAAAAAAGCAGACTTTTTTCGCGCTATTTTTCCTCTTTCACTTTACCACGAAAGCCCGCAATTCGCAAGGCGCAAGTTCTTAGATTATATACGATTTTTGCGAATTTGACTTGTGCGATTTGCACATAGTTTTCCCCGCTGTCTTTCAGAAAAACACAGATGTTTTTAACAAGATAACGATGGCATAAACGAAAGACCGCGGAGCTTTCGCTCCGCGGCCATTGGGGTAGATAATATGGAATTTAGGGATTGACGTAGATACCGACCAGTTCGATGATCTGCTCAAAGGTCAGAACACCTCTGCCCACCAGGACCTTCAGATAGGGACCATTGAAGGCAATGAACTGCTCATAGGTCACGTAATCAGCAAAGTCCTCATAGGTATACAGACCGTACTTCTCGATATCAGCCTGCTTCTGCTCTTCATCGTACTTCATACCTTCGCCGATGACAAAGTAGTTGAACCATTCATTGTTGCCAAGCTGTTCGGGAGGCGTAGGCAGCGTGAACATACCGTCTGCAATGCTGTTGTTGTAAACAGCAGTCTGGATGGTATAGTAGGAAACCTCTTCCACCGTTACTTCATAACCAACCAGTTCAACAGCTTCATAAGTGCCGTTTTCACCGATCTTCACGAACGTACAGCCAACATAAGTATCCACATTTTCTTCATCAATGAACACAAAGTTGTTTTCTTCCACACAGAAGAAGCCATGGTCGACCACAACTCTCACAACCTTGCCATCCGCAAACTGCAGGTTGATGACGCGAACATTCTCAACCTCATAGGTTTCGATCATGGAAGGTACGGTTGCTGCGTAAGTACCGGTGTGGAAGTCCCAAGCCAGCAGTTCATCTGCATAGGTGATCTCTTCGATGGGCTTCTGAGAACCATCAGCCAGCATAATCATGGTACCTTCGGCAAGACAGCCACTGCTGCTTGCATTGATCGTCACCGAGCTATCGGGCATGGTGAAGGTGTAAGTACCTGCTGCACTCTCGTTCAGGATATTTGCACCGGTGGTATCATTCTTTACGGTGAAGGTCTTACTGTTGTTCTTATCGAAGGAAACAGTCACGCTAACGCTCGTACCGTAGGCAATGGACTGGTCATTGGTCACGCCACTGACCGATGCATTGGATGTGGTAACTTTAACCTTATAGGATATCACTGTCCACTGGGCATAGAGGGTGATGTTGGCAGAAGGTGTATATGTTGCACCGGCATCGCCGATCTTCGTACCGCCGGATGCTGCATTGTACCAACCGTTGAAGGTGTAGCCGGTTCTGTCGGGAGTGGGCAGAACCAAAGCCGTGCCCTCATAGGTTGCACTTGCTGTGCTGCAGCTGCCGCCGTTGGCATTATAGGTGACGGTGTACTTCACCTGCTCCTGCCAATGAGCATAGAGGGTGATTTCGCCGCCGGGGTTGTAAGTTGCACCGGCATCGCCGATCTTGTTGCCGCCGGAGGCTGCATCGTACCAGCCAACGAACCAATAACCGTCACGGGTAGCAGTGGGCAGGATCAAAGCAGTACCGGAATACTTTTCAGAAGCAACATCACAGCTGCCGCCGTTGGCATTATATGTGACCGTGCAGGGCTTGCCCCACTGGGCATACAGGGTGATGTTGGCACCGGGGGTGTAGCTTTCACCGGCGCCGCCAACACGGGTACCACCGGATGCTGCATCGTACCAACCTGCAAAGATATAACCGGAACGAGTGGGTGTGGGCAGGGTCACTGCAGAGGAAACGCTGGTGGCATAGCCAACACTCTGGCCACAGTTGCCTTCGTTTGCTTCGTAGGTAACCGTATACTTGATGTTCGTGCTGAAGCTGCCGGAGGGAGTAGATGCACTGCTGCCGGTAGAGTTAAAGGTCTGCTGGGGAGCAGTGATCTCCTCACCGTTGTTGCCGATAAACTTGTAGTAGTCCACATACCAGTAAGCAGCCGTTGTGGTCGCTTCCTTATTGCTTGTACCAGCGTCGGTGACAAAATAGATGGTATTACCGCTGGTCTTGATCTTGCCGGTATATGTAGAACCGCCGCCGCTGTCTGCACGGGCAAGGAACTTGGTTTTGATGACACCGCCGTCGGTCAATGTCACTTCGATGTAAGCTTCATTGCTGGTATATCCTGTGATCGTCACAGAGGCAACCTTGTTGAAGTCATTATCCCCGTCAAAACGCAGATATGCATTCTGACCGTTGTAGTCATAGATCTTCAAACCGGCCAGGAACGGCAGATACTGCTTGACATCACCATAGGACGGCTTATAGTAGCCCATCTTCTGCTTGGTGGTATCAAACTCATAATAGGCATTGGGAATTGCGGTATCCTTCAGGGAAACGTCCACAGTCACGACCCAGGAGAATGTCTCTCCTTCAGCCTTCACAGTATAGGTAACCGCATAGGTACCTGCCGCAGACAGGGTGATCTGATTGCCAGCAACTTCGGCTCCGAAACAAGTGATCTGCAGGTTCAGATCCTCATCGGTGTACCGTTCAATGCTGACCAGAGTTTCCAGGTTCAAGTTTCTGGTTTCGCCGGAGGGGAACATCATCTTAATGGTGTCACCTTCACGGTAGCAGAACTCATCGCCGGATTCGGTCTTGGCAATGTACTGGCCGCCCAAATCGTCAAGATACTTGAACTGGGGCTGATACATACCGTTTTCGGTGGTTCTGTCTGCATTTGCAACATCGCTGTAAATCTGGCTCTCAGTAGCACCCTGCAGAGAATAAACCTGACCCTTTGCTGCGCTGATACTCATCGTGCCCAAAACATAAGGCAAGCCGGTATGATCCTCGATTTCCGCTGTGTAATCATTCATGTAAATGATACCGAGGTTGGAAGCGGTTTTGCCGTTAATGGTGTGGTTGTATGCTGTCGCATCCAAGGCAGCACCAATGATTTTCTGAGTAGCCGCATCCGAAGCAGCACTCTTATCATCAGCATTTACCCAGTTGTACTGCTTGAAACTACCGTTCAGAACGATTGCAGGGTTGTCGTTGGTTTCGGGACCAACAATGATACCGGCACCCATCATGACCTTGGAAGTATCGACAATCGTAGCATTTACCTGCTTCTGGATCGTTGTAACGTCTTCAAAGGTTATTGTATGGGAACTGTTGCTCTGAATCTGAACGTTGGCAACCGTGCCGCATTCAAGGATGGTATCCTTGATGGTTACATCACCGGTGTTCACAAAGATATTGTTTCTGCCGCCATAGATGTAGCAGTTGGAGATGGTGCCGTTTTCGGAAAGTGCCACAGCAGAAAGCTGGTAGTGATATCTGGTTCTATCACCTTCCGTGGTGGAAGGACCATCTTGAACCGGAGTGCCCAACATCGTCGAGCCCTTACCGTAATACATATAAGCAGCAGGATATACAGGTGCTACAATTCTCAGGTTATCAATGGTACCGTTGCCCTTTACTGTAACAACACCCTGCTTCAGACCATTGTTCAGATACTGGCCGTTTTCGGTATAGGTAGCGGTGAAGCCGTTGCCGTAGAAGGTGTAGCGACCGGAGACAGTCAAGGAACTGAGGCCGAAGTTCTGTAGCAGAACCGCATTGTTCGTAAGTTCACCAGAGGCAGAGATAACATTCACTGCATCCACAACTTCCAGCTTCAGGCTCATATCGTTGACACCTTCGGCACTGATGGTCACATTGACCTGACCGGAGCCGGTGAACTGGAGCATACCGCTGGTCCAAGGTGTCTTGGGGGTATAAACGCCTGTGACACCGCCTTCAATCGTTTCAATCTTGACATCTACTGCGCCGATGGCAATGGCTGTCTGTTCCTCACCGAAGATGTAACCGATGCCAACAGCATCCTTATTACCAACACGGTAGAGGAAGTCCTTATCAAATTTCTTGACGAACTTGTCGGCCTTTTCCACGGTGAACTGTGCCGCTGTTGCTTCACACAGTCTGTCCTCATCCTTGATGGAGACCGTCCAGATGCCGTCCACAGCCAGATCAACGGTCTTGGTTTCCCAATCGGATGCAGTACCGGTGATCTCAGTTTCCTTGCCGCTGGGATCGGTGACGGTAGCGGTCACATTGCCAATGTCCACACCATCCTTAGCAGTAAACAGAGTGTCAAGGGCGATCTGGGTGTAGGCATCCTGTGCGGAAACATCCTTTGCCACGAACTTGTTAACCTTGACAACCGTGAAGGTAGCAGTTGCGGGCTCGCAGTTGGCATCATCGGTGATGGTGACAGTCCAGGTGCCGACAGCAGTCAGATTGATGGCCTTGGTTTCCCAATCGGCAGCAATGTCGTTGAGTTTGGTTTCGTTGCCGTTGGGGTCGGTGACGGTAGCAGTCACATTGCCAATGTCCACACCATCCTTAGCAGCAAACAGTTCGCCCAGAGTGATCTGGGTGTAGGCATCCTTTACGACATTGTTGATAGCAGTAAACTTCACCACAGGCTCAGCTGCTTCCTCACCAACGGTGATATAGATCACAGTGGGTGTGCAGTAGAAATAGTCGGTGATGGAGACCTTGACCAGACCGGTGGAATCTTCGGAGAAGGTCAGAGTGCTTTCCTGCCAGATGTTCTTGTTGAGGCCGAAGGTCGTATTCGCAATTGCACCTTCCGCAGCGGGAGTTGCCGTTGCATAGACAGAAACCTTGCTGAGCACGGTTTCATCCAAGGAAGTGGAAAGATCAAACAAGTCGCCAATGCGAAGGGATTCGCCGGGCTTGACAGTCTTGGGGGCATCTTCCTTTGCAACAAACTTTTCATCGGACTTGATCAGACCGTCAGTTCTCTGCGCAAGGTTGAATTCACCATCTTCATTTTTGCCAAAAACATCAGGGGCATACAGGGGCTTGCAACCATAGCCCCAGCCGTTGAGAACCTGATTGAAAGGAATGAAGACACACTGGTTGTGTTCGTCTTCCTTCAGATCGTCCAGCTGACCGTTGCCGTCGATATCCTTGGTCTCGTAGATGTCGGGGTTGGATTCATCCGCCACATCATGGAAGTGCCGATACAGTTCGCCTGCGGAATTCTTGAAAATGTGATAGCAGACCGCAGATTTGTTATCTGCTGCAGGGATGACAAAGTTGCCTTCCTTGGTCCAAGTGTCGCCTTCCTTGATCTCATCAATAGATTTGATGGTAGTCAACCGACTGAACTGATGGTCATGGGTGTAGGATGCCAGAGAGTTCTTCACCAGTTCGCAGTACCAATACTGGTTCCAGTCGCCAATGGTATAGGTACAGTCGGTAACAGTGATATCGGAAATTTCGGCAACGGTGTAGCCGTTGGTGTCCTTGGTATTGGTATGGACGGAACCGATCAGCATGCCGGAATAACGGTACCAGTAATACTGATAGTTAGCGCAGACATCGTTCGCCACATCCATAATGGCTGCCACATGGCAGTTTTCAAACTCGATGGGGCTATAGCCGCGGAAACGACCTACCAGACCGCCGCAGGCCACGTCATAGCTGCCCCACAGAGCAGAGATCTTGTTGGTCTGGTCTGCGGTGATATTCCGCAGAGTGATCTTTTTGTCGCTTTCAGCAGAATCACCTGCGCAGCCGATGATACCGCCGTTACCGGTGTTATAGACGCGGGGATTACAGTTGGTGATGGCAATGTTTTCAAACAGGCACTCGCCTGCTGCGTAAGCCGCCACACAACCGGTCATGGTAAATTCGCCATCGGAAGAGAAATTGTCAACAGTCAGATTCTTGACAGTACCATCGACCACATAGCCGAACAGACCCATAGCATCGCTATAGTAGTTGCCATCGTAGTCGCCCTTGATCTCCCAGGTGTTCTGGTAGAAGTTGGAGATGGTGTGACCATTGCCGTCAAAGGTGCCTTCGAAGGAATAGACGGTGCTGGAAGGTGCAGAACTGTCACCGTTATAGTAGTAGCCGATGGGATGGAAGACCTTGCCAACACCGTTGTTATCTTCACTATTTTCGCCATCAGCCAGATCGATGTCAGCGATCAGTTTGACGGTCTGGTCTTTGAAGCTGTCACGGGTCCTTCCATTCATGCCGCCAACGATGGCACCGAAAGCAGCCAGCTGGTCAGCGTTGGCGATGACCAGTTCCTTAGCATCAGCATCGTACCAGTTGTAGTCGAACTCGCCTTCCCAAGCGCCGGTTTCTTCAGCAACCAGAGCCACCTCAGAGAAGGAGGCCATAGCCACGGAGACATCACCGGTGACGGGGTCGTAATAGAATTCGTTGTGCTCATCCAGCTCTTCCAGCGTCATGACACGGGTCATTTCATTGGTGACACCGTTTTCCACGTGGTACAGAGCCACGTTGCCGATGTTCAGAGCCTTGGGCAGGATGTCGCCCAGCTTGACGATGACAGCCACGGTGTTATTGGCTGCGATGCCGTCCACATGGACATCCAGAGACAGAGCGGTCTCGCTTTCCTCGGTTTCGATATCGGCATCGGAATTGGCCTTTTCGCTGACGGTCAGAGTCAGAGTGTCCTTTTCCACAGCCGTACCGGCGGGAACGGTTGCAGAGAACTCTCCAGCACCCAGAGACACATCTTCCTTCAGAATGCCGTCATTGACTTCCACGTCGCTGCCGCCGTTGCCGCCGCCAACATCCACACCTTCAAAGAACATGTTAGCTGCC
>JAZNLL010000064.1:0-2333 GCA_045579045.1 Candidatus Avilachnospira sp. | reverse complement strand
GAAGGCGGAAACAGGCAGGGAGTCGCCGTCCATCTTGCCAACGGGCATGAGGATGTTCTTGACCATCTTCACCAGCTCGGGCTTGCCGGCCAGAACGGTATCGTCGGCAGCATCGGAAGCGGTTGCCCAGTCGGAGGGAACGTCGATCTTCACAAAAGCGGTAGCACCGGCATCGATGGCCTTGTGGTTCATATCGACCACATCCTGGCCCTTCTTCATGTAGGAAGCGGTAGCCTTTTCCTTCATGTAAGCAATGGCTTCTTCCTGAGGCAGAACACCGGCCAGAGTGAAGAAAGCGGACTGCAGAATGGTGTTGGTACGCTTGCCCATGCCGATGGACTGAGCCAGATCGATAGCGTTGATGGTGTAGAGCTGAATGTTGTTCTTTGCGATGTACTGCTTGGCTTCTGCATTCAGATGGTGAGCCAGCTCTTCAGCAGTCCACTGGCAGTTGATCATGAACACACCGCCGGGCTTGACATCGTTGACCATCTTGTAGCCCTTGGTCACATAGCTGGGGTTGTGGCAGGCCACGAAGTCAGCTTTGTTGACGTAGTAGGAGCTGCGGATGGGCTTGTCGCCGAAGCGCAGGTGGGAGATGGTCACGCCGCCGGTCTTCTTGGAGTCATACTGGAAGTATGCCTGAACATACTTGTCGGTATGGTCACCGATGATCTTGATGGAGTTCTTGTTGGCGCCAACGGTGCCGTCGCCGCCCAGACCCCAGAACTTGCACTCGATGGTGCCTTCAGCTGCGGTGTTGGGGGAAGCAGTCTCTTCCAGAGACAGGTTGGTCACATCGTCAATGATGCCGATGGTGAACTGGCGCTTGGGCTCAGCCTTGGTCAGCTCATTGTAGACAGCGAAGACGGAGGAGGGAGGAGTATCCTTGGAACCCAGACCGTAACGGCCGCCGATGACGGTCAGCTGCTTGCCGGCATTGGCCAGAGCGGTGACAACGTCCAGATACAGAGGCTCGCCCATGGCGCCGGGCTCCTTGGTGCGGTCCAGAACAGCGATCTTCTGGCAGGTAGCAGGGATAGCAGCCAGGAACTTCTCGGTTGCGAAGGGACGGTACAGGCGAACCTTGATGAGGCCGACCTTTTCGCCGTGAGCGTTCATGTAGTCGATAACTTCTTCAGCCACATCGCAGATGGAGCCCATGGCAACGATGACACGGTCAGCATCGGCAGCACCGTAGTAGTTGAACAGCTGATAGTCGGTGCCCAGCTTCTCGTTGATCTTGCCCATGTACTTTTCGACCACTGCGGGCAGTACATCGTAGTACTTGTTGCAAGCTTCACGGTGCTGGAAGAAGATATCGCCGTTTTCGTGGGAACCGCGCATGTTGGGACGCTCGGGGTTCAGAGCATGTTTGCGGAACTCGTTGACAGCGTCCATGTTGCACATTTCCTTCAGATCGGCATAGTCCCATGCAGCGACCTTCTGGATCTCGTGAGAGGTGCGGAAACCGTCGAAGAAGTTCAGGAAGGGAACCTTGCCCTCGATGGCTGCCAGATGGGCAACAGGGGCCAGATCCATAACTTCCTGGACATTGCCTTCGGCCAGCATGGCGAAACCGGTCTGACGGCAGGCCATGACGTCGGAATGATCGCCGAAGATGTTCAGAGCGTGGGTGGAAACGGTACGGGCAGAGACATGGAAGACGCAGGGCAGCAGTTCGCCGGCGATCTTATACATGTTGGGGATCATCAGCAGCAGACCCTGAGAAGCAGTGTAGGTGGTGGTCATTGCACCAGCACCCAGAGAGCCGTGGACAGTACCGGAAGCACCGGCCTCGGACTGCATCTCGCAAACCTTAACGGTGGTGCCGAAGATGTTCTTCCGACCCTGAGCGGACCACTGGTCAACGTAGTCAGCCATGGGGCTGGAGGGGGTGATGGGGAAAATGCCAGCTACTTCGGTAAACGCATAGGATACGTGAGCCGCAGCGTTGTTACCGTCCATCGTGATGAATTTTCTGGACAAGATAGTGACCTCCTATTTTTTTACTCTGCGAAAAAACGCAGAGTTTTGATTTTTACACCTTATTCTAGCACATTCTTCGTTAAGTGTAAATGAAGAAACGAAAAATTCATGGGGCAATTTTTTGGAATTGCAGCCAAATGGGAAAGGAAATCCGGACTTGCTGCGGAAAAATTCACAGAAGATCATACTTTAATTTGCGTTTTTCGCCGTCATATAGTATGATAAATATTCAGGAAACAGAGGGGGCGATGTAATGCTCAGCCGAATCAGCTCCATGGGCTTGCAGGGAATTGACGGGTATGAAGTTTGCGTGGAGTGTTATATTACCAACGGTCTTCCGGCAT
>JAZNLL010000063.1:0-42523 GCA_045579045.1 Candidatus Avilachnospira sp. | reverse complement strand
AATGTCAAATCTGCATCCAGAAACAGAAATTCCCTCGCCGCCATTTGCACGAATGGCACATTGCTGCGTGGCTTTTCCACTTGCATCCTTCACGGTGCTGCTAAAGCCATGCACAAACTCGCAGTCTACCACTCGCACATCGTTGGTATTGGTCAAGGTGATAAGGTTGGAATGAGCCGTCAGACCTTCTCCTCCGTCAAAAATCAAATCTTCGATGACGATATTTTCCGCATTATTTGCTGCGAGCAGGCCGGTGGTGGAGCCGTCAGTCCTAAGCAGCACCGCCCCGTGCTCACCGATCAGATGCTGGTTGCTGTACACATTTGCCGCTGTGCCAATAAGGTATGTGCCCTTCAGGAAATAAACTGTATCGCCTGTTTCTTTGCTGGCTTCCAGAGCCGCCTGAACGGCGGCGCTGTCGTCCGTTACACCGTCAGCCTTTGCACCGAACTTCTGCGGTGTGATGTAGTTTTCGGTGGTTTTAATGTCATCCGCCCACCGAATCCCGCCGTTGCCGTCAGATGTAGCAATCTGACCAACAGTGCCGTAAACAGGCTCGTTGTTTTCATCCTGCGGAAGCTGCACCTTGCTGTCAACAGCAGGCCAGGGAGCAGGCGCATAACCGAGGGCATCATTGATCGATTCGGCGGTGATGGCGCCACCGCCAGCCTTCAATGCTTCGTTGATCGCGGCGACGAGGTTTCTTTTGTCTTTGGTGTCCAATTTGGACAACGGACCGATGGCAGACAAAGCCTGCGCCCAAAGCTCGGGACTGCGCTGATCAGGAGCTACACCAACCAGATCACCGGATCGGTATACCCTCACGGGCATAGACATCGATGCTGTGGGAACTTGAATATTGCCGTTGTCACCGGTCCCAACGAGAGAAACAAAGAGATGTCCGTCAACAAGAACTTCAGGAGGGATTTCCATTCGCTCTTCAGTGAGAAGCACTTCGACAGGGGTGCCTTGTGAGCTGTTTTTGAAGACAGCAGTGACAGAAAGGTCATCCCACTCTTCGTCAAAGATAAAGTTTGCATAGACATGCCCTACAGAGTCCGCAATCAACGGCCTGCAAGGCTTATATGTTATGAGTTGTTTCAGAACAACAAAATCAAGTACATGCATAAAAACCTCCTGTAGTATTACTCAGTTTATAGAGCTCATATGGCTGTGTTATATTTTCACACGATAATTGCCGCAGGAAAGATAGAAATAACCCTGTGAAAAAGCCACGCGTATGAATGAAGAAGTGTCTGCATCATTTATAACAAAGCGCGCACGGTTATCCCAGCAGACATCACCATCAGCCGCACTTGCTTTTGTGAGCATACAAAACTGCTCACCGCCGGGTGGAATATCTCCATCTTCCCAGACCATGGCAAAATCCTCGTTGCTGCTCTTTCGTAGGTATTGACCCTTGGAGCCTCCAGTCGGAAGCACTCCGGCATTCTCGCCATCGCTTTCCGAACCAACTACTGGATTGCCAACGACATACTCCACGATGTAAGTTCCGCAATCAGACAGGATCTTCACACGATCACCCGGAGAAAACAGAATCGATGTATTGACTTTGTAATGCTTTTGACTGGCTTCCTCTTGACCATCAAAAATCAAAGAAACACCATCCTCATAAACTTGACCAATGGTAGCAAAATTAAAGTTTTCGCTCATAGCAGCACAGATCTCCTTAATGTATGTCTCATCAATTGACCCGGAGCAAGAACCAGGTGCCAGGCTGTTTCCTTGAAAATGCCACAGATATTCGGATGCACCAATGCAACTGTATCGCCTACCGCATGCCCCGGGACATTGGCTGTAGAAATTGAAACAGTTTCCTCAGTAAATGTGGATTGCATCATGAGGCGCTGAGCATACTCATTCAGTGTTTCTTGATCCGGGGTGTTGTCGACCTTGAAAGTTGAGACAATGCGCCGGCCGCGCCGAAACACAGAGAGTGCAGAGGTTGGATTATCATTCACAACTGTAGCAATCATGGGCTTTTCAAGCTCGGGATTGTCGCAAATCACAATGAATACATTCGGGGCGTCGAATATGTCCATTTCAGAGAGACCGCTGCGTCCCAGGACACGAATTTTGTCTTTCTCTCTATACTGATGGTCAATGTTGGAGGCAGACGGTACTTTGATCGGTTGGATGACAGCAAAGCCCTGCAGATCGAACCATATAGGATCGTAGTTAATTTCACTCAGAAGGGCATTGATGATTTTAAGATAGGGTGTACCGATGGGCCAGTCTTCCCGGTCTGTTGCTGTGATTTTTGAGGTCGGGGTTGACAGAAACAAAGACAACCCGGCAGCAACCAAAAGGGATTCAACTGCAGAAATATAGTTTGTCCCGGCAGGAATGTAGAACATTGTTTCCGTCTTTTTCTGCATCAAACGAAGGCAGCGATCATAGGCCTCCAGTTCTATTGTTGCAGCACCATTGGCATCCCAGGCGTCTTTTACTGAAGCTGCAGAGAAGACACCGGAGGGGTATTCTTTGCCGTCGATAATTTGGTACGGTTGAACCTCATCCGTCAGCCAGTTGATATCCGGATTTTTGTGGAATGTGCCTGCCATGGACATTTTTAGATCTGCCGTACTGTTGCAATCTATAGTTGGCGGCGTTACTGGCTGCAGCGTGGTGAGAGTCGCACCGTTACGAATCACATCAACACGCACTTGGTAGGATCGAATCACTCAACACCCTCCTTCCAATCGACCGGAGTCAGATATGCTTGATAAGAGGTCCAGAAGCGATTTTCTGCCTTTTGGAAGCTATCCATCAATGCAACAACAGCTCCGCCTGTTAGGGTTTTGATAAACACAACCTTTCCAACCAGGGTCTCAAATGCATGAGCATATCCAAGGTCTGTGTTTTTCCATGCACATTCCAGTTCGAAAGAATGATACTCTGCCTCGCCAACATCCGCGCTGGGCAATGCAGAGCCGATAAAATGGTTATAGGTACTCGAGCAGGATCTGGACTGCTGGGTGGAACGAAGACTCGATACAGATTTGTCCAACTCAATCCATCTCAGATTTGAAACATCTGAAATAACCATTTTATTTACTTGCACAAACAGCTCGCACTTGGGTGATGTTCCGCACCGGCCGGAGTCGTTGTAGATGCCACGGACTTGATAGGTTGTATGCCCTGCAGCAAGTTGGTCGGTATACTCGTGTCCTTTTATCTTTGCAATGGCAGTTCCGTTCCGATAGATCCGATAGGCATCATAATCGCCATCTGTCTCCCATGCAAGATGGGCAACATGATCGTTTGCAGTCACAGTCAGTGCGATAGAAGGTTCTTCTGATTCTGCTATGGTGAGGATCATTTCTCCCCAGTCGGACCAAAGACCATACTGATTTTGGATTCGAACTTTTACGGAATATGTACCGGGATCCAAATATCTGTCATGGGTATAGCCGGCTTGGGATCCATACCTTTTGCAGATCACAGTATCATCCAACTTGATCTCATAGCCTTGCTGGTCAAATTGATGCCACCGGATACTAAATCGCGGCGCACTTTCATTGGCGGTAACAGAGGGAGCCTCCGGAGCTGCAATCACAATACAGTGTGCAGGAGCTGACCATTCGCCTGCGATTCCGTCCAAATTGTAAGTGCGAACACGCCAGTAGAGATCTCCGGATGTAAATGTTTTACCGGGTATTTCTGCTGTGGTGAGTGCTGTTTTCTCAGCAAGCAGCAATGTCCATTCAACTTGATCGCGAGAGGTTTGAAGATCAAAATCGGACGGTGCTGTACCGTTTGAGATGATGTGTTCCCATGCGAAGGTAATCGGAGATGCTCCATCGATGACCGTGTTATTCGGTAACAAAGCCCGAGCTGTAGATACGGGTTCAGCAACTTGAACAGATATCCATGGAGTGGAAGTAACGACAGTTGAATTTGCCACGACAGAAACCTGCCATTCAATGGTCCCACTTTCAAAAGTACCTGCAGGAAGAGTGTGCTCATTGACAGCAGGAAGAGAAATTTCTGTGTAGTTGGTATCGCCAAGATATCGCCAACGAAGCAAGCAGGAATGCATATTAACCGGACTGAGTGTATTTTCAGATTCCGGAACAGATGACCATTGAAATGTCGTAGGAAGAGATTTGCTTATAGTTGCAGCAGATGTAGGATACAACGGATTTACAGTTAATCCTACCAGATCTCCTTGTTCCAGACTTAGGTAAGGAGCCGCATTGCTGCGAGTGGTCCACGAAATACAGTTATTGGGTGCCAGCACAGCGCCATAGTTGAAAACATGTTGTGCTATTTCAATTCCAATATCATCGGAACACATCCATGACGGGAAATTATTCTCCATCATGGATCTCGCAGGGATAAAATCGAAGCTCCAATTAGGCGGAGCCTGACCGACACTCAATTCGTAAGTGCTCCATTTTTCCGCTATGGGACGAAATTGGGGCACATCACTTGTGCCAGCGTCAACCGTACGATCAGATACATACACGCACAGTTTTGCGCTGATCACTTGGCGATACATCACATCACTCGAAAATCCACCTGGAGGTTGCATAAAGAGGTAAGATCTCCAGTGGCTATAAGTTTCCGCGATATCCGTTTCCCTAACATCTGAGTAAAAATAATAGATTCCATTTTCAACTCTGCTTAGGCTGCAATACACAGTGTCACCAAACAGCAAATTGTTTACAACGGCCACTTTGATACACCTCCCATCCGCTCCGTTCTCCGCTTCGATTTTGCGAGTTCAACAATATCGTTGAACTCTTTTACATTCTTGGCGTCAATTGTGACATAGAACACATTTCCGCCCATAGCACGGCTTTCCTGTGCATTGAAGATCCTGGTTCCCTGAGGCAGAAATACATTCTCCGGTCCGTTCTCCCCAACTCGGGTATATCCGCCTTGGAAGTTATAGTTGCCGGATGCGTTGAAAGCATTGGTCCATGTCCGGCCGGTCGCAGATCCATTGGTCGTTGCAAACATATCTGCTATGTTTTGGAGATTTTCACCTGCTCCATCGAAGTCAAGTGTCAAAACATTTGCAATGCCGGCAAGCAGCTCCAATGTAATCTTCAACCCATCTGCAAGGATAGCAGTAGCTATGGACAAAGTATCAAATGTCGGCTCCAACCGTTCCAGTGCGCTGCCAAGAATATCAAAGGCAGGAGTCAGAGCTGTACCGAGTTCCAGAATGGATCCAAAGAAATTCACAAGCCCGCTCTTCTCGGCGCTTTCGCCCAGCGAGCTTAGATGCTTTCCTGAGGAGTCATAGAACGCCGCCAGAGCCGGCGCAAACTCAGCGGCGATTGTATCCTTGGCTGCCTTGGTTTGCTCTTCATAGTCGATCATGGCACGCGTTACTTCATTCAGAGCGTCGATTTCATCCTCATTAACCAAGCCAAGGTCTTTCTTCTTGAGAAGCAAATCGCCCAGACTTTCCGCTGTTTGGTCATAAATGGGGATAAGCTTTTCGCCGGTGCTGCTCAGGAGTGTACTGGAAATAGCATTTCGCTCAGTTTCATCGTTCATCGACTGCAAAGCTAAAATGACATGCAGAAGGATGTCTTCTGTGTCTCTGAGCTTGCCATGTTGGTCAACAACGGAGATGCCAAGTTCCTTGAACATCTCCGAAGCCTCCCCCGTGCCCTTGGAAGCTTCGTAGACCTTTTCCTGGAAGGAGGATAGATCGCCCTGTGCATCCTGGATGGAGGAGCCAACCGTTTTCAAGACATAGTCCCATTGCTGGGCTGCCTCAGTGGTAAAATTGATGGTTTGCGCTGTGTTTCTCAGTTCTGTGGCAGAACTCGCACTCTCCTTGGTGAGATCCATCAATGCTTTTTCGGCTTTTACAACAGCTGCTGTCACAGCTGTTATAATGCCGATCACACCGGCAGCTTTTCCGCCAAACTGGCCGAGCGCATCGATCGCCTCCAATGCGCCATCGGGAAGGTCAACGCCAAGACTGCCGGCAAGATCTCCAGCAACTTCACTGAACTTTTTTGCGCCGCCTTCACCATCTTTGAAGATGCCACGCAGACGATCGATCAGGGATCCGCTCTCCTTGGCGGATTTTCCGCCTTTATCCAGGGCTTTTCCAGCATCGTCATATGCATCGCCGGCCGCAGCGGCCGCTGCACTCACTTCTCGAAGCGCTTCCCGATTGCTCTCAAGCTCACGCTCCATGGAGATCAGCTGTGCCTCTGCATTATTCAGAGATACACGCCATGCGCTGGTTCGGTGGTCAGCTTCGCCGTAGTTTTCGGCAGAACTCTGCAGTGCTGCCTTCAGCGTTTCAATTTTTTCTTTTTGCGAGAGGATCTGTCGCTCAAGCACATCGCCTTTTGCCGTCAATGCCTCCATACCATCAGCATTATCGGCAAAAAGTGCCGTCACGAGTTTCATTTCAGATCCAAGCACCTTCAAGCCACTGTTGATTTCAGAAACGGCCTGCTTGTACTCTCTTTCGCCATCCATGGCAACTCTAGTTTTCAGAGTTGGTGTAGACATCTTACGGCCCACCTCCCATCAGGTACTCATGCAGAGACATCGTCTGCGGTTGCTCTGTGCTTATAGCACTTGGAGATGTCATTCGCATATATTCTTCATACAGCAAATGACATCTCACCGGTGTGGCTGTTTTCCAGAAAGCGTGCTCATCTCCTATGCGACAGTGAAGCCACAAGAGAAGATATCTTGGGAAATCGATATGATCTACTTTCTCGCTCTCGGAAATTTCGTTTTTTTTTGATTGTTTTGCGGGGAAGGAGCGACCGGCACAATGGAACTGTAGACCAGTCCGAGCACCATCTTATTTCGCTCCTTCATGGCAAGAGGTGAAGGATCCAGCATTCGTCCAACCTGAGACGGTGTATACCGATCCAACCACCCTTGAGAATCTGCGTAGTCATTGAGCATTGCCGTGAGGAACTCCGTCACACTGGAAAGCGACGCATCAGAATTCAAGGCAGACAGAAAGTTTCCGCCATGCCGTTCCTGAACGGCAGCAAGGACATTCATATTGCAGCAGAGGTGGAAGACCTTCCCGTCAAACTCAAAGGGGACAGTTTTCAGCTGCAGGCTCATTCTTCAGCCGCCTCACCCTCATCGTTGGCAGGAGTGGTCAGAACAGCATCACACCATGCTCTGGCTTCCTCAATCGTATCGCAAACAGCGGTATCGATCAGGACTTCATCCGTGCTGTCATCTGCGAGAAATTCGCCCACGGTCGTCGGAGTCTTGAAGGTGATAGATTGTCCCTTCGTTTCATAGGACCAACCGGGAGGTCCAAAGAGCGCCTTGGACACAAACATGGTGGTATACTTGGTAGTACCGTCAATCTGATCCGGCACATAGAAGGACTGACCGACATACTTGGCTGCATCTTTTGTGGTATAGCGCGTGGTTTCGATTTCCTTATCACCCACCTTGCGCTGGATCTTTTTTGTGCCAAACATCATTGCTTGCGCTTCTGCCAGGATGCGCTTGACACCCATGGAGATGGTTCCGCCTGTAGCAAGCTTCATGTACTCGGACAGACGGCCTTCAGCGTACAGACGGCCCTCGGCATACTTGAGCTCCAAATTGGCAGAAATCGCATCGCCGACAGAAGTCTTGTTTGAATAGGAAACCTTCTTGGTTACCGGGTCATACTTGTACTCTGCGATTTGAAAATATCTCAGATCAAATGCGGGCATTAAATCAAACCCCTTTCTGATAATTCTTTACTTACGATTCTTTCATATGTGGGAAGTATCGTGCGCTCTGTTTTGTTTACTGCCTTAGTCCAGAAATAGCTGCCGGAAATCTTGCCAAACTGCTTCGATCTGCCGTAGTTCAGGACAAAGGCAACAGTAGCATTACGCTCCCCTTTTTCGTTCTTACCGCTGACGGTTACCATGTAGTAGTTTCCGTTTTTGTCCTTTTTGATCTTTTCGGATCTGGACAGTTTGGAACTAATTCTCTGAAGCCGATGCGGAGCACGGTTGGCCTGTATCCGGATCTCAGCCTGCAATTGGTCTGAACCGGCTATCAGCAGTTTTTCTTGCATCTCTTCCGAAAACAGCCCTTGCGATTGCAGGAATGAGACAAACTCATCCATAGAGCCGGTTTCAACATCAAAACTTGCCATCACACATCACCATCTGCCCACTCGCACTCAAAAACAAAATGCTGGCTACCTTCGTCGCTGGCATTTGTTACGGACGGATAGGTAAAGCCTGCCGCAGCGAGAGCTCGGCACATGCTCCTCTTTTTCTCCAGAGGATTGACGCCTACCGGCAGATACCAGTTCAGGATAATGGGATACCGAATCACCGACGGCATCCCCTCGGCAAATACATCCGGTTCATCGTCAATGACAAAGGTGCAGTATTCTGTCTCTTCGCCATCGTAGTTTCCGGGTTCACAGACCGGGACAAGCGGAAGGATCGCGCGTCTGAGGATTTCATTGACACTCATAACCTATCCCTCCAATGTCAGAAGTTTTGCCGTTATCATGATGAACGAGGAGTTCTCCCGATATGGTCCGATATGTTGGATCTCATATCTTTTTCCTCCATACAGGACAATCATTTTTCGGCTTAACTGCACAGTTGTTTTTCTGATCAGAAACTCCGCTGTCACTTCGCTGTAGTCAGCATTGTTTCTAACTGTTTCTTTTCCAATGCCTTCTGTGACCTTAGCCCATGCACAGTGGACGAGAGTTTCGGACTCAGTCCAGTAGCCATCTGGATCCTTTGTCTTATTGATCCTGACAATAGAGATGCGCTTGTTCAGCTGGCCAATGTTGATGCTCATGGCATGGCTCCTTTCTCAGCAGGTGTCCAGATTGGACACCTGCATAACAAGGGACTCTTGTTTGAGTTGGTTGATGATGTGTCTGGTTCCGATGGCAAAGTCGTTCGGATCAGATGCTCCGGTGGCATTTCGAATCTCGTACCAATGAAGGACCACACCCTTAACCGCAAGGATATAGAGCGAAGCATCTACAGCGCCTTTGATGACTCCGCCATTTTTTAAGTAGGCTTCAGCTGCAACAATCAGATCGCGAACAAGCGCATCGTCTTCCGGCTCCGACTTCACATAGGCCGCCACATCTTCAAACGGAACCACGACCATGATTATTCTCCGGCAGCGGCTGCTGTGGTGATGTTACCCACCACAAAGCCGTTGTGGCGGATCAGGTTGCCACCGGCCTGGACATCGCCAAGCACAGTGATGAGCCGCTCACCGGCCTTGTAGCTCTCATCGATGCGGACGGAGTAACCGCCGAACAGACCCAGCATGAAGTTTACGGGATCACCATACAGCAGCTTGTCATCGCCGACAGCCTTCGCGAGGGTAAAGGGAACGCCTGTGCCGCCGTCTTCGATCATACCGATATTGGAGCGCCCCATCTCTCTGGTGATATTGAAGAGCTTCTTCTTCTCATTGGCTCCACGCAGCTTTCCAAAAGCCTTCAGATTGGGCTTAGTCAGCAGCAGACGAGCATCGCCGCCGAAGAATTCATCGTCGCCATAGGAATAATACAGATCGTCCAGGGTTTCAACGCCCACGGCGCCAAGTTCTTCCGTTGCGAAGATGTTTTCACCCTTCTTGTTCTTTGCGGTGGTGAGGCCGTAGAAGATGGGACTGGCAGCACCGTCTCCGTTGATAATAAGGCGAGCCAGTTCACGGCGCAGAGCATCCATGGCCATACTGTAAACCTTCTGATAGTAGGCAGTAGGGGTCAGATTGGCTATGTTGCGGTCAACATAGGCAGTGACAGAAACATCGTAGGGGCGAAGTTCTGCAACACCGAAACCAGGCGTACTTTCATTACGAAGCTTACCGGCAACGGTTGCGGGATCGGCACCCTTGGCTTCCAGTTCGGTGATCACATAGGGTTCCTGCCAGGAGCTGACTCCGGTCAGATCAATGGTGCTGACCTGGTCGAGGATGGAACTGTAGGGAACACCGACTCTGTCATTGATATTGGAGTTTGCACCGGTGGGCTGTGTGATACCGTCAGAGCCAACGGTAACTGCATTGAAGACTTCACGCTGAACATCCTGTGCGTCGAAGCAGATAGATCCGCCGTTCCTCAGGGTGTTGGTACGGTCTTCGATCATATCGTTCAGTTCCGCACCGGATGCAGGAGTGAAGTTTCTTTCCTTCTCTGCGATAAGGTTCTGGATCTGAGTCATTCGGGTGTTCAGATTGGTGATCTTCTGCATAGCGGAAGTATACTCTTCATGATTGCCGGCATTCAGAGCATCTTCTGCCGCCTGAATAAGGGGCGCACGCTGCGCACCGAGGTCGATGAGGTCTCTTCTCAGTTTAGTAGGCATTTTTCATTCCTCCGTTAAAATCTGATTTTTTCAATTTCAAGCAGCTGTCTTGCAGACTGCTGCCATTCATTATTTGTGGGATTGGGAGCAGGCTCCCCGGTTTGCTGTTCCCGGTACTGCGCCCGAAGCTTTGTGATATCCGGCATTCCCAGAATATCCTCGGCAGCATTCAGGACATTTTCGGGAGCATCACGGGAAAGAATACCGTCAATCAGACCGGCATCCAAGGCCTCCTGTGCAGGCATCCAACGGGTACTCTGCATCATAGATGCCAGTTCTTCCCGCGTTTTCTTTCCCTTTACCTTTTGCTCATAGGCATTGAGGATGCCTTCTGCCACAGAATCAAGGAAATGGATACTGTCGGTATGGTCATTGCGATTTCCTTCTGTACGGGTAGCCGGCAGATGCATCATCATCTGTGCGACCGGGGACATCCATACCGAGTCGCAAGCCAGACACAAATAGGATGCTGCAGAGGCAGCAACAGACTGGATCTCTGCTCGGGTCGGCTTTTGAGCACCCATGAGGACAGAATAGATTTCGGATCCGGCCCAGACACTTCCGCCCAAGCTGTTGATCTCAAAGACAAGTTCCTCGCCCTCGGGAGTCTCATCGATGGCATTGCGCACATCTTCAGGACCAAAAGCAGGATAGCCAAAATGCTTAAGAATACGGACATCTCCATCAGCAGCTACATAGCCGCTCAATCGAACTCTCACTTTTGCTTCCCTCCATTTCTATTTTTGCTCAGCTCTGCCCACAGCCTCAGCGGCACATAGTTCAAGCTGGCCAGGCGTTCATCGCCGCCGTCAACCTCGGGCATATCCTCCAAGGCAAGAATATCGTTGACACTGAACCCGCCAATCTCACGCATGGTCTTATACCAATTGGCACGGCTCTGCGTATCGCCTTGCAGCTCCGCCATCATATTGATACCGATTTTCAAGCCGTCCCTTATTTGGGAGGTTGTCAGCAGTTTCCATGTTTGCTCTTCACGGTACTGCCCGACGATCGGATGGAGCGTACCCACAACATACTCAATGCTGTTCTGCTCATTCGAACCATAGGCCTGCTTCCCTTCACCCAGCTTATAGAGGGGGACTCCAAAGTATCTCGCAATATCCCGGATGCTCATTTCCTTGTTCTCAAGGAATTGGGCATCCTTGTTGCTGGCAGCCAGGGGTTTGTAATCGAGACCAAAATCAAGGATCGCGATGCGGTGGCTGTTCTTGGGACCGGCATGGATCCGTTCCCACTCATTTCTGAGAATTTCCTTCTTTCCGATCTGCTGCCCGGGGTTGTTGGGATCGGGGACCACTCCGCCAAGATCAGATTCTGTTTTCAGAATGCCAATCGGTTGTCCGCCGTTCTCATAGTAGGATCGATTGTACTGCTGTGCGGCCTGACCCTCAGCAATGACTTCAGCAGCCCGGCGCAGTACAGAAATGCCAATCAAGCCGTTTCTTGTCATGCCCTTGTAGTGGCAGATATCGGTAGAGGGGAGCACCATCGGCTCTCCGCTGAACGGATGCGTAACTGTATAGCGGACTTCTCCTTGGACCGTTCGCCATGGGGTGACCAGGGAATGGTGGAGGGGAATCAATTCAATCGGTTCAAATGTCCTGGGATCGCGAATGATCCAGTCATAACCGTTGCCACCTTCCAGTCTGCTGGTTTCCAGGAACTTCTTTCTGACAGATGGTGTCATCGCCTCATTGGGACGGAGGTTCAGAAGACCAAGGACAGGGAGCTCGATCCGATCTCTTGTTTTTGTGTCGTAAACATAGTTTGGCATCTTGGCCATGGAATCGGATAAGATCTCAATGCATCGGTCCACCGCACTGAGCTTCCGGGCAAAAGATGCCGAACCTTCCACCACTCCCGAAGTATTGACTCCGGCAGCAGCCAATGTCTGGACGGTCAAAGCGTTATCGGCCTGAGCCTTCACCAGACTGTGCAAACCTTTTACAATACTCAAGAACTATCACCTCCGGACAAACCCTCCAGCACACCGCCAACGACCAGGAAGATCCCGCCTGTGATCACTCCGGCCGGAAAGCAAAGCATTCCGACTCCAACGGAGATCATCGCAGCACCTACGATCAAGGCCAGATCTGAGAGAAAACTGGAAAGGCTGTTTTTTCTTTTTTTCACGAGAGCCTCCTTCCGTGTCCAAACTGGACACTTCTATAGCGTAAATCCATCGGATCGCTCCATTGCTGCAGAGAGGTCCGGTTTCTGGTTCCGGAAGATCATCCATGTGGCAACAGCAACGATGAGTGCCACAGGAGGGTCAATCCTGCCAGGGGATCTATTTTTCATGGGCTTCTTGTTTTCGTTTCCGTCAACATGGCAGCGCACATTGCCAAAGGTCCAGCGGAAACAGGTATTGTGGATATGGAGCATTTCTCTGTTGAAAATGCCCATTTCGATTTCCTTCATCGCAGGGGACATGTTCTTCATGTCCTGTGGAACTTCTATGATGTCGATGATCGGCTGCAGGCGCTGGGTTATGGTACGGCTCAAATAGGGGTCGAAGCCAACGACCTTCAAATCGTACCGTGCCTTTGCTTCGGCAATGGTCTGCTCCACATCCGCATAGTCGATGGTATCGCCGGGGCATATTTTCAAGAAACCGGCTCTCTCCCAATTTCGGTATGGGGCACGATCTCGCTTCTCTGCATCTTCAATATCCTTACCGGAACGCCAGATATATGGCACCCAGACCGCCTTCTCCAGTCCCGGCTGCGCAGGGAAGAAGAGAACGAAAGCCGTCAAGTCTGTTGTAGATGAAAGGTCAACACCACCGTAACAGGTGAGGCCATTGAGCTTTTCAAGCCAGGGAATACGCTCATCCCGGCTGCTGGGTCCCCATTGCAGCTTGTCATAGAGCGTTAAGGGAATCCAGGATACCGCTTTCACAGAGATCCATTGATTGAGCCGCAGCCATCTGAACAGCTTTTCGGCGGCCTCGTTGGTCTTTGCTCGGCGAGCCTCTGCTCGGAGCGTTCGTAACTTCAGATGCTTTCCAAGGGATGGATTGCATTGGAACCAAAGGTTCTCATCGTAGATATCGACCTTCTCCAGTTCATCCGGATCATCGCCATACAAGGCAGTTAAGCCAAACAAGACTGGCAGCCATTCGGGGAGATCTTGTGCCAAAAGGGCTTCCTGTGCAGCAGGCAAGTCCTCGGCATCCACTTTTTTGAGGGATGCGATCTGGCGAGGATCGCCGCCTTCATCCAGGATCTTCCGAAGGCGACGGGCATCACGGATGTTGACAGCCTGCTCATGCACTTCCCATCCGATAGAATTCCGATCCGGATCATCGCCGGCCGTGGTCAGTACGATCCAAACAGGCTGCTTGCGGCTGGAGCCGGATCCAAAGGTCATGACATCCCAGAGATCGCGATTCGGCTGAGCATGAAGCTCGTCAAAAATCACACAGCTGGGCTTATATCCATGCTTGCTGAAGGCTTCAGCTGAGAGAACCTTCATGTAGCCGATGCGCTGCCAGTAGGAAGTACCGTCTTCACGCACTTTGCGCTTTCGATACTCAATCACGCGAGTGCTTTCTTTTATCCGAAGCTCTCCCTTTGCAATCATGGGAGACAGCAGAGGCGAGTTCTCTGCCATAAAGACCGATGCATTGAAGACGATGCCGGCATTGTCCTTGTCCGCTGCACAGACATATACCTCTGCATTTTTCTCTCCATCTGCAACAAGATGGAGAAGGCCAAGAGCACCGGAAAGCTCTGACTTTCCATTTTTCTTTGGGAGTTCCAGATAGAGATACTGATACTTCCGGAAGATCTCTCCTGTGTCTTCATCGCTGGCCATTGTACCGTAGAATTCATTGATCACATCGTTTTGCCAGTCATACAGCACAAATGGTTTGCCGGTGTCCGTCGTAGGGAGCTTCTGGATAAAGTCCCGGGCGAACTTAGCCGAGGGTTCATGGTAGAATTCCTGCATGGTCACTCACTCGCAGCCAGCTGCCGCGCCCTCAGGATGCTGGTGAATTCGTCTACTCCATCTGGCTCAGGATCAGGAAGAAGCGCAGGGGGAATGACAAGGCGACACCTGGATGTCACATCCAACCCAAGGGCTGCTCCGCATGTTCTGGCGGCCTTAAACAGCCGCTGCTGGATATTGGTCCATTCCCCGGAGGCGTCAGAATCACCGGAAATCAGAGCGGCCTCGACCATTCTCGTGGACTGCTCCCATTGATGGCGATGGGTCAGATACATGCCCAGGACATCGGCATCCAGATTGGTATACAGGCCTGCGGCGATGAGCTGCTTTCCGAGTTTTCGGAACTCCGGCTTCAGAGAGTCATCCAACCACTTGGGAGGCGTCGCTTTGTCTGCCTTAGGCACCTTTGTCTCTGACTGCCTGCGCTCGTATTCTTCCGCTGCGCTCAGATGCTTGGCTCCGGTTGCAACAATGACATCTGTGGGCTTTCTTGGGCGGGCCATTTGACGCCTCCTTTCTGGAATTTCGTTTGGGGAAAATTTTTCGCGTGGAGGGTGGGGCTGCGGTGCTCCCGGCGCGTTTGAAAACTTTTTGACCCCGGGGGGAGGTCGGAAAAGATTCCGGCGTCCGCGCCTGCACGCATGCACATGCGCATCCGCGCACCCGAAGCTGGCACAATGCCGGTGCTATTTGCGCTTCGGTTTTTGATTGCTTTTCCGCATAGTTGCCACCGTCTTTCGGCTGTGGCAACTGTGGCACAGACTCTGCAAGTTGGATGGATCGCTGAACAAGCTCCAGTCGCCTTTGTGATCAACGACATGGTCAACATCTGTGGCAAAGGTTCTGACACCGACTGCAGCACATTCTCGGCAGAACGGCTCCCTGGCAAGCTGAGCCGGACGCAGGATCTTCGTCCAGGTATCTGTCTTGTACATCCACCGCCAAGACTGCGCCTCCTCGCTTCGGACATCCTTGCGTCTTGGCTTGTGCTTAGGGCAGTATGTGTCGGAAGTCAGCGTGCAGCACCCTGGATGTCGGCATGCTCTCAGCGGTTTACTTCCCATGGGCTATCACCTCCACGGCAAAAGAAAAAACGCCGGAGCCAACAACACACACGATCATCTCGTGATGTCATTGGCTCCGGCGTTTTACGCTCAGGCCGTCTATATCCAGGATCACTTCGTTCTTACAGCTGCGGCAGTAGATCGGCAGGCATTCAGCCTTGGATTTGCCGCTGATACGAAGCAGTCGTTTATTGCGTTTGCAGATGGGGCAAGCGATGTATCCCCCTTGCACCTCAATTATAGCACAACTATCTTTACACTGCAATAGATTTTGCCTCCTTTGTTTGGGCTTCTCTGAAAATATACATTGTTTCAAGTTCAATAAAAAAGAGGATGTTCAGTTTTTGCATCTTTTCTCCGGCAGAAGATACTCAATGTATTGATACTCACCATGTTCATTTCGAATGGTATCATTCTGCAGGATCACTGCACCCGGTGGAGCTGTCAGAGCCATGTGATCTTTCATATCGCCCTTCTCTATGGTTGGCTGTCTAATGTTCCTTGATGCTGACCACATATGGTCTCCGACATATCGGCGTCCCTTCTCTCTGGGTTCCTTGGTGAGATACTGTCCCCAGGAACCATAGCTTTTCAGATCAAGACGGTCAAAGCCCACATTCTCACCATTACATAGCCAATGACTTCGTACAATTTCCTGTATCCCCGGAATACCGGGAAGTACCATGTGATGGTGGATCCGGTGATCGCCATGGAGACCTTCTGTCACATGAAGGTACCGCAGTTCTTCACCATTCCTCTTGAACGAGCTGCGGAGCTGCCGGATAAACTTTGCCAGGTTCTTTCGCTTTGCCAATTCCGGAGTTGCAGGAAGCGCACCGTCCTTATAGGTAAGCGTCACCACATAATCTGATGCACCGAAGTTGGCTGCCAGCAAGTATTTGAATTTCTCAGCTGCCCGGCGGTCATTGATCTTCTGCCGGGCAGCCGTTGCACATCGCCTTTTGTCGGAACGCTCCTGCGGATCGTCCCCCGCATGGACGGCCGGCCATGTAATTCCACGCACCAACCGTCCAGCAGTAATCAAGGTATATCGCTTTGAAATGAGCTATCCCTCCTAAAATTCATAATGATCGAATATCCATCGCAATGCTCGGATCAGATCTGCCTTGGTAATACTGTTGTGTGTTTCCATGTCAGCAACCTTCTCGATGGCCAACACCTTTGTGGGAATGGCAATTGTCTCATCGTCTAAGTGAAACCTAACTATCAGAATGGCATCTCCAAGAGAAACATTATAGGACGGGATCCGCACTACCTTTTTGTTCATTCCGGCACCTCAATCCAATGGGTTACTCCGGTGAGGCACATTTCAAAATCGTCCAAGCCAGAGTTGAACCAGCGGCCGTCGCGGTAGATGTATTCTCCGCATTGGACCACACCATTAACGCTGCGGCGAACAATGACCCGTTGATTGAGTCGGGGCTTCTTCTCTGCATACAGATGCCAGCCGGCAGCATCTTCGTCCTCATACCCTAGCAAAACATTGGGGGTCTGATCCACAGCATCACAGAACGCAACAAATACCGGAAGAGGCCAGTCAATATCATCTATCGTTTCCGGGTAGACCATCTTTTCAACATGGCCGGCATCGAAGGCACTGTTGTCATCGTGATCCGGCAGAAACTCCAAGAGATTGTCATTCCAAAACTCTGCGACTTCGTCCATATCAAGGTTGCCTTCCTCGAAGAGAGGCTGGAGAACCGTGCCCATGGTGGCAAAGGGTGTACACTTAAATTCTTCCTTTTCTCTCTCTTCTGCGGCTGCTCTTTCCTGTTTTTCGAGTTCTAATGCATGAGCGTTATTTTTTGCTACCAAGGCATGCTTGGCATTATCACAGGCATCTTTACATGTCGGAAGATTAGGGCAGGCAGAACAGCAACCGAGGCATCGTTCCGGATGGCCTTTATCTTTGTGTGCCTTTACCTTCTTCCATGAAGGACACTTCAGTTTTCTGCCCATTGATTTTTCGTTATGCTGCCACCAACCTTCCGGGTGTGGGCAGTCTTCTGTAATCCAGTCCAGAGTACGCTCCACGGAATAATCTTCAATACCTTCTGCGATATACGCAGGAAGTTTCTGGTCGATCAGCTCCTTTTGACACTCCGGTGTAGTCCGAGCCATGGCGTAGGCGGCAGATGCAGACATCTTGCCCTCTTTCAAAAGCTGTTTGCCCTCCGGGATCAGGTTCTTTTCAATCACATTCATACGAGCCAGCTCGGTGCGAGAGATCTCCAACTGCTCCGCCATGATATCACGGAGCTTACCGGGAAGCTCGACACCTTCTTCTTTAAGCTGGAGAAGGATCTTTTTCAGCTGTCTGGCAGCCTCCATTTTTTCGGGATAGCTCAGCTCTCTGGCTGTGGTGTTCGTCTGGATCAAAGCCAGCTGCTCCATCGCTTCGGACATCTCCGGCAACACGATTGCCGGGACTTCTTCCAGATCGAGCTCCGATGCTGCCTTAAACCTTCGATGACCGGCGATGATACGGTATCTGGATCCATTCTTGACTACATTGAGAGGCTGAAGGATACCGTTGACCTCAATACTTTCCTTCAGATCCTGGACATCCTCCACCGTGAAGAAGTTGTTTTCATTGGCGTCGATCAGCCGCACCGGAATCATTTCGATTTCCCGGGTGTCCAAATTGGACATCATACCGGCGAAGCCAGCAGCTTCTGCAAGATTAAACCCCATCGCCGAGGCCTCCCTTCTGGATCCATTCTGCCACAAAGTTCCGGTAATCTTTGCCGGCACTGCTGTATTGGGAGTAAACCTGCAGCGGCTCACAGTGCCAGGTGCTTTCATCCACCTTATCGGTTCTCCGAATGTGGGTACTGAAGACAGGGACACCCTTATCTCTCAGCATCTGCTCGGCTTGATGGATGTGCTCGACATTATGCCAGTGGGTCACAAGGACACCGTCCACCTTGATCCTACCGTTGACACGGCGGAGCTGCTTGATCTGATCCATGAGGAACTTCATGCCACGAACAGAGAATGCATCCAGTTTGACCGGAATGATAACCCCATCTGCAGCGGCCAAGGCAGCAACACTACAGGCTGTAAAGCTGGGAGGACAGTCCACCAGGATGATGTCATATGTATCATCTTCAATGACATTGTCTCTCAGATCAGAGATGGTGCTGCGGCCGATATTGCCGCCGCGCCGGAGTGCTTCAAGGTCGATGTTGTATAATTCCGAGTTTCCGGAAATGATTTCAACACCGTCAAACTTGGTGCTTTCGATCACATCGGCATAGCAGCTTGCCAGACCCATGATGAGATCCGGCAGCCCTGCCCCTTCGGAAGTGTCTACGCCGAAGAAGGCACTGGCATCTCCCTGACCGTCGGCATCTACAACAAGCACTCGTTTGTTGTAGATCTCTGCCAGTATCGTTGCGATATTTGCGGTCGTTACGGTCTTCCCAACGCCGCCTTTAACATTCATGATTGCAATAACACGCATAATTTCTACCTCTTTCTTTTGTTTGCACTACAGCTTCAAGCTGCACTGCTGATCTTCTTCAAATGGAACCGGTGTATCGTCGGGCAGTTTCTGAAATGCCCTTGCTTCCCGACCGGCTCTGCGGATCGCTGCTTGGGTCTGGTTGAATTTGTCCTGCGGCTGACGACTGAAAGTCTGATACTGACCATCGAAATTCAGAGTGATACGCCCCAGCGTTCCCTCCTTATTCTTCAAAATTAAGAGATCTCGTTCGGGTCGATCAAATGCAGGCCGATATAGCATGAAGACTATGTCGGCATCCTGTTCGATCTGACCGGATTCTCGCAGGCTGGACAAGGTTGGCTGTGGTGTTGCCCCGTTTTTCTTCTTTTCCGGTCGGTTCAGCTGGGCCAATGCAATTACCGTTATTCCGGTAGATTGCGCCATGGTATGCAGTTCAATGGAGATGTCCGTCACCTTTGAAAACCGATCCTTGCCCTTATTGGCGATCAATTGCAGATAGTCGACGAAGATCACATCATATTGGTTGGCATGGCTGACAGCTTGAATATCGGAAACAGACATTCCAGCTGCCGGGATGTAGTGAAGATTTCTTCCAAGAACCTCTGCCGACACTTTCCCTGCGGCCTCCCAATGGGCATCCGTCATGGTGTTGGTCTTGATGCTCTCCATGGGGATTTGGGCAATGTGAGACATCATACGGTCAAATAGCTTTTTGTCGTTGGTCTCCAAGGAAAAGAAGCCAACTCTCTTTGATCGTGATAAGTGATAGGCCATTTGGATTGCCAAAGCCGACTTGCCATCAGAAGGATATCCACCGATAACAATGAAATCTCCCGGTTCTGCGTACAGCTTATCGTTGAGACCATCTATCGGCCATGTCAGATACTCCTTCTTCCCCTCATGTCGGGAGAAAAAGCTGGTCATGGCATCCTCCATGGTGACGACCTTGATACTGCTCCGTTCCACCAAAATCTTGTTAGCTTTTTGAAGGATCTCCGATGCCTCATCCAGATCCGATGCAGTTTGCAGGATCTCACCAACCTCCCGAAGGGCCAGAACCCTACGATTGTTTTTGCAAAGACCAATGTAGTGCTCCACATTGGCAGAGGACGGAGTGATCTCCATAAGCTGCACAAGGAATTTCGTATAAGACGGATCCAAGCGATCTCGGACAATAACCGGATCCACAGGCTTGCCCTCTGTAAACACGGCCTTGATAGCCCTGAAAACCGCAAGGCACGGACCTGAGTAATCATCTTCGGTTGTCTCAGCAATCACCGTTGGGACAACCTTGGCATCGATCAGAGCGCTACCAAGGACAGAATACTGGGCCTGCAGCCAGTCATCTCTGCTGATCACCATGCTTCAAGCCCTCCTTCCTGTGAAGGAGTTGGCTCAGACTGCTGCTTCACTTCATCCTCCCATCGGCGCCCATTGAGCCATGTTGAGGCATACGGGATACCAATGCCGTTTTGCCAATCCTCCGACTTCATTTGCCGTTTCAGAGCAACTGCCATCCGGTCGATCAAGTCATCCGATGGTTTGAGCTTATCCCAGGCTCTGATTGCGGCCTGCTTGCTCTCGCCCCTTGGGTAAAAGTCCCAGAATTTTTTGAAACGCTCCGGTTTGTGGTCCGGTGCTTTCTTTGGCTCCCGGCGCGAAGCCCCTCGGGGGGCTTTAGGGGGAATCTCTTCTTTATTCTCAGTATTTATTCTCTCCTCGGATGTTTGTCCGATAGGGGTATCGGATATTTGTCCGATAGGGTCACGGATATTTATCCGGGAGGGAGGTGAGACGATCGGCAGGGTGATGGTCGGAAAGATCCGACGCTCCACTATCTGGTTGTCTGTGCCCTTGATGATCTCTAAGCGAAGATACCCGGCATCCGACAGATCTTTCAAAAGTCTTGTCACCGTATCCGGTGCAATGCCCAAGCCCTCTGCCAGATACTTATTCGTTGCAAAGCAATAACCTCTTGCGGATTGCAGAGAGGTCACTTTTGCATACAGCAGCTTGGCATTGGCTTTTATGTTGGTGGCTGAGAGCACACAATCCGGAATGACTGACCAGAAAGACGGTTCTCTGTAGATATCATTCATCCTGCTGCCCACCTCCCGGAATAAGCCAGATGTGAGCATTTGCAGTCAGAGAAGAACGCCTGATCCTGCCAATTTTCATCCCACAGCTTGGCAGCTACAATCACTGCAGCAGTCGGGGATGGAGCTGCGATGTCGGCCGTACCGTAGTTGGGATGGTCGACGCGGTACATCCGTGTGCCGGTATAACCATCGAAACGGCCGTGTTCTTCAATATTCATGGCATTTCTCCTTTCTTCATGGAGTGAAGCCGGAGATCTCTGCCCTTCTCCAGACGCCCGGCACAAGTCCGGACGCCCAGGAAGAAAGTAGAAAGCGTATCGGGCATACGCCCGGAGAAAGGCAGAGCATGTCCGCTTCCAAGGCACCCCGAACATCATGGATAAGACATTCAGACTGTCTTGGAAAAGGACAAGGCTGCAGACCTCCACAGGATGCCGCCGCGAATGAAAGACGGCTCCCCTATGGAGTTGAAAGAAGTAAACCCGGGCGTCCGACACCCTGTAGAAACCTGCAGCATAATGGGCAGCACCCCACGCCCGCGAGTTGGCGCTCATCCTCTCAGCGGCTGCCCGAGGACGATCTTATTTCGTGAAAGGAGGACGCATCATGTCTTCTCGGATGCGCCTTGGAGCGGATGACGGGAGTCGAACCCGCATGCTCGGCTTGGAAGGCCGATGTTCTACCGCTGAACTACATCCGCATTGCAGAGTCGCGCCATAGCATCTGAGAGTGCAAGGCACGCAGATCCGAAACAGCGAAGCGCCACAGCTACAGCGGAAAAGGCTTTGGATAAGCGGCCGGCATCAGAATACGGCAGACCAACCGATTGGATTGCCTTTGCCTCAGCCGCTGCTTGATTTCTCGAAAGCCCGGCTGCCATACGAAGTTTGATATACTTGGATCTTGTCATAATAGCCTCCTTATGGTGGTTCCTCCGGGGATCGAACCCGGAACCGCCCGGTTATGAGCCGGGAACTCTGCCGATTGAGTTAAGGAACCATATTGGCAGGGATAGCAGGATTCGAACCTGCGGATATCGGAGTCAAAGTCCGATGCCTTGCCGCTTGGCTATATCCCCATAGCGCCGGAGCTGTCATGCAGCCCCGGTTTTTTCCTTGCGTTTTCTCTGCCATTCTTCAAAGTCTGCGAGATTCTTAGGATCTTCGAAGAATTCTTCGATCTTCGGGATCAGATAACGGCACAGCACATCAAGTTCCGTTTTTCGCATTTTTTTACAATCAAACTCCGTACCGATGGCGACCATAATCTCACCCCTTTCTGTTGCGCTATGCAACTTATTGTGCAAAAAAATACTCTCCAAATTGAGAATCTTCCAACTGTAATAGTTTCGCAAGCTTTTCAGCTTCATCAAGATCCATAGGCCGCACTCTATTCAACTTCTGGCAGGCAGTCGATTGTGCAATGCTAAGAGCATTTGCGACATCTTTCTGTGTCAGCAAGAGTTCTCCCATACGATCACGAACCTTAGAAACATTGAGCATAATGTCACCTCTCTCTGTTCAACACAAGATGTTGCGTTGTGCAACTCTAAAATAGCACACTCTCTTCCGTCTGTCAATAGCGCAACGCAACTTTTTCTTGTTTTTTCTTCCATGGTATTGCACTGTGCAAATTATTGTGTTACAATGAGGCCATCCAGGAGGTGTTTTTTCATGGATAACAAAAAAATTGGTCTCAGAATTGAACAGCGCAGAAAGGCGCTTGGACTTACGCTGGAATATGTTGCAGCGGAAATCGGTGTTGCCAAATCTACTATCCAGCGATACGAAAAGGGAACTATTGAAAAAATCAAGCTCCCTGTTATTGAAGCAATTTCCCGTGTCTTAAATGTCAATCCTGCTTGGATTTGTCTCAAAAGTGAAAGGATGGATAGGGAACTCGATCTTCCGTCCCTTCCTAATAACATTTTCCCCTTGCCCGAAAGCCGTTCTTACCCTCTCATTGGCACAGTTGCTTGCGGCGTTCCTATCCTAGCAGAGGAAAACATCTCAGAGTATATCCAATTCCCCGGTGACATCGATGCCGATTTCTGTCTGCGCTGCAAAGGGGACAGTATGATCAACGCTCGGATCTATGATGGGGATATCGTGTTCATCCGCAAACAGGATCAGGTAGAAACTGGTGAGATTGCTGCCGTTCGCATCGGTGACGAGGCTACCTTAAAAAAGGTCTATTTTGTTCCTGGATCTGACCGCATCATCCTCCGGGCATGTAATCCGCTTTTTCCCGACATGGAATTTGAAGGCGATAGCCTTAACGACATGCGGATCATTGGCAAAGCTGTCAGTTTTCTCAGCGCAGTAAGATAACGGGAGGGAGCGAGTCATGTTACCAGATTTCGTAGCCATTGACTTTGAAACAGCCACAAGAGACCTTTGCAGTGCCTGCGCTGTTGGTATCGCTGTGGTAAAAGACTTGGAGATTGTTGATACCTTTCACTCATACATCCGCCCAAACTGTTTAGACTTCGATCCCATGAACATTTCCGTCCACGGTATCACGCCAGACATGGTGGAGGATGAGCCATCTTTTTCTGAAGTTTGGCCAAAAATTGAGTGTTACTTCAATGAGAACACTCCAATTGTCGCTCACAACGCACCGTTTGATATGTCTGTGCTGAAGCAGTCTCTTGGGCATGAGCCAAAGGAATTCTTCTATATCGATTCCGTAAGATTGGCCACCGGATATGTGGATGGGAGCCGTTCTCTGAAGCACTGTGCAGAGTTCTTCGGCATTCCATTAGAAAACCACCATCATGCAGGCGCTGATGCTGTGGCCTGTGCAATGGTGGTGATTGAAATATTAAAGCGCTCCTGCTGCAGAACCCTTTGGGAGCATATTGCAAAGAACGACCGTGGACGCCTCATCCACAGAATCACAGAACTGCAAGCAGTCGAAACCTTTGGGTCAAGAAGACCTGCTCAAAGAAAATGGAAGCACTATCCATCTCCATCTGAAATTTGTCACAGCGTTGATACTGTCGATCCAAGTTGCCCCTTATGTGGCAAAAAAATTGTATTCACGGGAGAGTTGTCCATAGATCGATTAACCGCCATGCAGATCGCAGATGATCACGGAGCACTTGTGTGCAGCAGCGTTTCAAAAAAGACCGATTTCCTTGTTGTAGGTACGCAGGATAAGGCACTTGTTGGTGAAGACGGATTGAGCTCCAAGGAAGAAAAAGCTATTGAATACAACAACACTGGAAAAGCCAACATTAAGATCATTCGTGAGGATGAATTTATGCGGCTGGCTGGTATGGAGGCAACAGTATGAGTGAAGAACAAATTATGCTTGGTGGTTTTGGCACCCCAGAAGAAGATGTGTACGAAGCAATCAAGCCCCAGCTTCTGGATGTCATAGAAAATAATTGGGCGCCGGCAGATATGCTTTCTTTGGATAAGCGTGCGACCTTTTATACCATTTCTTACGGAAGCTCACTGGTTGCCAGGATCAGACTGGGAGATACGCAAGCTACGAGTTACATTGAACTTCCAGAGGGCATTGTTCGAAAATTCGAGGGGCTTTCCGATAGCGGTCAAGCCAAAAACGGCATGGTGAAATACCTTGTATCAGGAAAAGATCAAGCAATCAAGGATTTTGCAAATTGCATTGCGGAATCTCTCGACTGTATCATTTCTACATATCCCAAAGATTATGATTGCTGCTCCAGATATGAAGAGTGCAGCGATGCAAAACACTGTATACACCCTGACCGAAAGTTCGCTCTTGGATGTCATTACAGGCGTGTGCTAAAAAGCGGGCGCATATTCTACGGAAAGAACAGAACGCAATAGTGTCCAAATTGGACACCAGGAGGAGGTGAGCATACTTGTCAACAGCAGTGGCATATTATCGTTATTCCAGCCACCGGCAGGGGGAGCAGTCCATTGAAGGCCAGGCAAAGCACGCCAAGGATTGGGCTTCAAAGCACGGCTGTGCGTTGGTGAAAGAGTATGCTGACCGCGCCATTTCCGGCCGCAGCGACGACCGTGCGCAGTTCCAGCTCATGCTGCACGAGCTGGAGAAGATCAAACCGGACTATTTGATCCTCTGGAAGGTCGACCGTATGGGGCGAAACAAAGAGGAAATTGCATACAACAAATACCGGTGCAAAAAGGCCGGTGTCAAGGTTGCCTATGTAGCAGAGGAGATCCCCGATACGCCCGAAGGCGTTATCTTGGAGAGCGTCCTGGAGGGTTTTGCAGAATACTACTCTTTGCAGATGGCACAAAATATCCGCAGAGGACAACGCAATGCAGCCGAAAAATGCCAGGTCATTGGCGGTCGACGCATCCTTGGATACAAGACCGGTGCCAACAAACAGTATGAGATCGATGAAGATGGTGCTGCCATTGTCCGGGATATCTTCAAGCGTTATCTGGCAGGGGAGAGTCAGACGGAGATCGTCAATGCGCTGAATGCTTCCGGTCATCGCACCCTCAGAGGTCAAACCTTCACGATCAACAGCATACGATCTCTGCTGAAGAATGAAAAATATACCGGAGTCTACATCTGGAAGGATCAGATCCGCGTGGAGGGCGGCATGCCTGCCATCATTGATCACGAAACATGGGAAAAGGCACAGAAGCTCATGAGGACGAACAAGAAGGCTCCGTCCGCCAAAGAAACGGCAGACTATATTCTCACCGACAAGCTCTTCTGTGGCCGCTGTGGCGGTCCTATGTCCGGTATATCGGGAAAAAGTCATACCGGTGCAATCCATCGGTATTATACCTGTTCAAATCGCCACCGCAAGCGGAATGCCTCTGGCTGCAAAAAGAAGAATATTCGCAAGGAATGGATCGAAGAAACCGTGCTCCGGCACACACACTATCTGCTGCACAAGGAGGGTGTCTTAGAGCACATTGCACACCGCTGCTGGGAGATCTACTCCAACGCAGCAAATGATACTTCCTATGTGGATGCTTTGAAAGCGGATCTGAAGGAAACCCAGACAGCCCTCGATAACCTCATGAAGGCCTTGGAAGCCGGTATTTTCTCCGCATCAACAAAGGAGCGTCTGGATCAGCTGGAAGAGAAGAAGCAGCAGCTGACTGAGGCCATCGCCGAAGAGTCATCCTTGTCCACGCTGAAACTGACCGAAGATCTTATATTGTATTTTCTGTGTAAGATGCGTGAGATCCCCTTCGATGATCCAGAAGGCCGCCAGAAACTGATAGATACATTCGTCAATGCAATCTATGTCTACGATGACAAAATCACGCTCTGCTACAACTACTCCGGCGAAGACGCCCGAGTCACCCTTGCCGAGCTGGATGCCTTAGAAGTAGATGACGGGTTCGTACCGTCCGCGTTATCGTCCACCAAAAAGAAACCACCCAACAGGGTGGTTTTTCTTTTTGGTGCGGACGGTATCTGGCACGAGAATTTATCAGGTTCGAAGGCAAAGATCCGCAGGTGTAAAGCACCGCCGCAACAAGGTTGCGGCAGTACCCGAAGGGTGCGGATCTGCAGATTCACGGAGGCGGCAAAGCCGCCGGAGTATTCCTATATCGTCCACCATAAAAAACATCACCCAATCGGGTGGTGTTTTTTGTTCTGCAAATTATACGATAAAGTCCACGGCGCCCCGGGATTCCCGGATGGATTTGCAAAGCTGGCTCACAGCCACATGTCTCGGATCGTTCTTATAGCGCTCCAGAGCGTCAAAATCTTCAAAGTCTGCAATGAGACAGGCATCGTAGTTGTTGCCGTCCTTGCGGTTGACGCCCACTTCCATCCGCAGGATCTCGGGGATGACACCGTTCAGCGCCTTCAGCCCATCCAGAAACTTGTTCATGTTTTCCTCTTCGCCTGCGCGGAATTTCCACATGATCACATGACGAACCATTTTTCTTCCTCCTTGTGAAAAAAGCGGCATGGGAAACCATGCCGCTTTTGAAAATCTTACTTGCTCAGTTCCTTGTGGATGGAAGCAGCGGCCTTCTTGCCGGCGCCCATGGCAAGGATGACGGTGGCAGCACCGGTGACAGCGTCGCCGCCGGCATAGACATGATCACGGGTGGTCATGTTTTCCTCATTGACGATCAGACAGCCCTTCTTGTTGGTGTCCAGACCGGGGGTAGTGGAACGGATGAGGGGGTTGGGAGAAGTGCCCAGGGACATGATGACGGTGTCCACATCCAGGACAAACTCGCTGCCCTCAATGACCACGGGACGGCGGCGACCGGAAGCATCGGGCTCGCCCAGTTCCATCTTGACGCAGGTCATACCCTTGACACGGCCTTCCTCGTCGCCGAGAATCTCGGTGGGGTTGGTGAGAGTGGCAAAGATGATGCCCTCTTCCTTAGCGTGATGCTGTTCTTCCAGACGGGCAGGCATTTCAGCCTCGCCACGGCGGTAGACGATGTAGACCTTCTCAGCACCCAGACGCTTGGCGCAGCGGGCTGCGTCCATAGCAACATTGCCGCCGCCGACGACAGCAACAGCCTTGCTGACGATGATGGGAGTGTCGCTGGGCTCCAGATAAGCCTTCATCAGATTGACACGGGTCAGATATTCGTTGGCGGAGTAAACGCCCTTCAGAGCCTCGCCGGGGATGTGCATGAACATGGGCAGACCGGCGCCGGAGCCGACGAAGATGGCCTTGAAGCCCATTTCAAACAGCTCATCGATGGACAGGACCTTGCCGATGACCATGTTGGTCATGACCTTGACACCCATGGCTTCCAGCTTCTTGACTTCGTTGGCAACGATGGCCTTGGGCAGACGGAATTCGGGGATGCCGTAGACCAGAACGCCGCCGGCGGTGTGCAGAGCCTCAAAGATGGAGACTTCATAGCCCAGCTTTGCCAGTTCCGCAGCGCAGGTCAGACCGGCAGGACCGGAACCGACCACAGCCACGGGAATACCGTTGGATGCGGGCTTTTCGGGCATGGCGTTGACATTTTCACGGTACCAGTCGGCGACGAATCTTTCCAGACGGCCGATGGCAACGGGCTCGCCCTTGACACCACGGACACACTGTGCTTCGCACTGGCTTTCCTGGGGGCAGACACGGCCGGACAGGGCAGGCAGAGCGTTGGTGGAGGTGATGATCTCATAAGCGGCCATGAAGTCGCCCTCAGCGACCTTGCCGATGAATTCGGGGATACGGATGTTGACGGGGCAGCCCTCTACGCACTTGGGCTTCTTGCAGCCCAGACAGCGCTTGGCTTCCTCGATAGCCATTTCGGGAGTGTAGCCCAGAGCCACTTCCAGGAAGTTATGATTGCGGACATTGGGGTCCTGCTCCGGCATGGGAGTCTTGGTCAGAGTCATGTTAGCCATAATTTCCTGTCCTCCTTACTTAATCAGATCGTTGGCCAGCTTTTCCATACGGCACATATGGGTCTTGCCGGTCTCAGCTTCCCGCTCGCGGTAGACGCTGTTGCGGTTCATCAGCTCTGCGAAGTCCACCTGATGACCGTCGAAATCGGGGCCATCGACGCAGGCGAATTTGACCTCTCCGCCCACAGTGACACGGCAGCCGCCGCACATGCCGGTGCCGTCAACCATGATGGGGTTCAGGCTGACGATGGTCTTGACGCCGAAAGGCTCGGTGGTCTTGGCGACAAACTTCATCATGGGGATGGGGCCGATGGCCAGCACTTCGTCGTACTGACGGCCGGACTCCAGCACCTGCTGGAGCTTCACGGTAACGAAGCCCTGCTCACCGTAGGAGCCGTCATCGGTCATGAGGTACAGGTTGTCGGAAGCAGCCTTGAACTCGTCTTCCAGAATGACGATGTCCTTGTTACGGAAGCCGACAATGACATCCACTTCCACACCGGCCTCCTTGAAAGCCTTGGCAGAGGGATAAGCGATGGCGCAGCCGACACCGCCGCCGACGACGCAGACACGCTTCTTGCCTTCGATCTCGGTGGGCTTGCCCAGAGGACCGACAAAGTCGAGGATGTAGTCGCCTTCATTCATCTCGCCCAGCATTTTGGTGGAGAGACCGACCTTCTGGAAGATGATGCTGACGGTGCCCTTTTCCCGGTCATAGCCGGCGATGGTCAGGGGAACACGCTCGCCCTGCTCATCAATGCGGAAGATGATGAACTGACCGGCCTGTGCCTTCTTGGCGACGAAGGGAGCTTCGATCTCCATGTAGGTGACAGCAGCGTTCAGCTCTTTTTTGCATACGATCTTGTACATTGCTGATTCCAATCCTTTCTATGTAAGCGTTTGGCTTACGCAATAATCCATGATAATTATAACAGCCAAAATCTCCCTTGTAAAGCCAATTACGGCGGATTTTGGCGGAATTTCAGAACTCCCGGAGGATCATGGGTTCGGCTTTTACCTTTTCCCATGTAAAAAGACCTGCCAGTTCTTTGGCAGAGGCGGCTTCCGGTGCATCCAGAATACCTGCCAGATGGGCAAGGCGCCCCAAAATCTCCTCCGGCGTATACTTCTGACGCAGAACGCCCAGATCCAGATCTTTGTCCCGTTTGCTGAGCCGTCTGCCGTCAGCAGAGAGGAGCAATGGCACATGGTAGAATTCCGGCGGCTCTTTGCCCAATAATTCGTAGAGATACAGCTGCCTTGGAGTGCTGTCCAGCAAGTCCATGCCCCGTACCACCTGGGTAATGCCGCCCTCGGCATCGTCGGTGACTACCGCCAGCTGATAGGCATAGACCCCATCGGCTCTGCGGATGATGAAATCGCCGCATTCCTCTGCCAGATTTTCGGAATAATGACCTTGCAAGCCGTCGGTAAAGCTGTAAAATCTATCCGGGACGGACAGCCGCCATGCGGGGGCTTTTGTTTTTTCGGCCCGTTCCGCTGCACTCAGATTTCGGCAGGTGCCTGCATAGAGAAGCCGCCCATCGGAGGCATGGGGCGCAGAGGCGGCATGAAGCTCCCCTCTGGAGCAGTAGCAGGGATAGACCAAACCCTGCTGATCCAGCCATCCAAAGGCCTCGGCATAGGCCTCTGTCCGCTGAGACTGAGGCGTCTGCTCTCTGTCCCAGTCAAGACCCAGCCACCGCAGGTCATCCTTGAGAGTCTCGGTATATTCGGGGCGGCAGCGGTCGGGGTCTAAGTCCTCGATCCGCAGAACCATCTCTCCATTCTGGCTTTTCACGGAAAGCCATGCAAGCAGTGCAGAAAATACATTGCCCAGATGCATCCGTCCCGAAGGACTGGGAGCAAACCGTCCGACCATACAATCACATCCTTTTCTTTAGTTTAGCATTTTCCATATACGAAAGCAACACGCCTTGCAAAACCCATCAGAAAATGCTACAATACTATATTGAAAAACTGTAACATTTCGGAGGACCGGTCAGTGGAAAATCGGACAAGGGTGATCCCCCAGGAGCAGCTCCGCCATCAGCAGGAGCTGTGCCAGAAAATCAAGGAATATTGGCTTCAGCAGGGCATTACCCCTGTGGCCTTTGTAGATACTTACGGCTGTCAGCAGAACGAGGCCGACAGCGAAAAAATCAGAGGTATGCTGTCCGACTGCGGTTACGGCATGACCGATACCGAAGAGGGTGCGGATATCGTGGTGTTCAACACCTGCGCCATCCGGGAACACGCCGAGCAGCGTGTGTTCGGTAATGTGGGTGCTCTGACCCATACCAAGCGCCGCCATCCCAGACAGAAGATCTTTCTCTGCGGCTGCATGATGGGTCAAAGTCATGTGGTGGATCGGATCAAGCACAGCTATCCCTATGTGGACGGCGTGTTCAATCCCCATCAGCTGTGGCGCTTCCCGGAGCTTTTGCTCCATGTTCTGACCACCGGCAAGCGAGTTTTTGCCGTGGAGGATGAAGCCGGCAGCATCGCCGAAGGCATCCCCGTTGTCCGTGGCAACGGTCTCAAGGCATGGGTGTCCGTCATGTACGGCTGCAACAACTTCTGCTCCTACTGCATCGTGCCCTATGTCCGTGGCAGAGAGCGGAGCCGTCAGCCCGAGGACATTCTGGCAGAGGTCAAAGACCTGCTTTCGCAGGGCTACAAGGATATCACCCTTTTGGGTCAGAATGTCAATTCCTACGGCAAGGACTTGGGTCTTGGCACGGATTTTGCCGATCTCATGGAGCAGATCGCCCGGCTTCCCGGCGATTTCTGGCTGCGGTTCATGACCAGCCACCCCAAGGATGCCACAAAGAAGCTCTTTGATGTCATGGCAAAGTATCCCAAGATCGCCAAGCAGTTCCATCTGCCCTTCCAGTCCGGCAATGATCGGGTGCTGAAGGAGATGAACCGCCGTTATACCTCCGCTCAGTATCTGGAGCTGGTGGACTATGGCAGAAGCGTCATGCCCGAACTGGTGCTGACCAGCGATGTGATCGTGGGCTTCCCCGGTGAGACCGAGGAAGAATTTGAAGATACGGTCAAGCTCATTGAACGGGTGCGCTACGATGCCCTGTTTACCTTTATTTACTCTCCCAGAAAGGGCACACCGGCAGCGGAAATGCCCGATCCCACCACCCGTCAGGAGAAGAATCGCCGCTTCGACAAGCTGGTGGATACCCAGAACCGGATCTCTGCCGAGATCCACAATGCCTATGTGGGCAGGACTATGCGGGTTCTGGTGGATGGAAAAGACGGCGATCAGCTGACCGCCCGTACCGACGGCGGCAGACTGGTTCGCTTTGCAGGCTCTGATGATCTCATCGGGCAGTTTGCCTATGTGGAGATCACCGGCAATACCACCTGGAGCCTGACAGGCAGACTGCCTGAGAATTGCGATTGCCACGGCAATATTTGTTAACGGAGGAGAAGACCCATGGCTGAACTGACCCCCATGATGCGGCAGTACATGGAAATGAAAGAGCATAATCCCGGCTGTCTGCTGTTTTTCCGTCTGGGTGACTTCTATGAGATGTTCGCCGAGGATGCGAAGATCGCCTCCAAGGAGCTGGATCTGACCCTGACTACCCGTGACCGGGGCAAGGAAAAAGAGGACCAGACACCCATGTGCGGCGTGCCTTACCATTCTGCCGAGGGCTACATTGCCCGTCTGGTCGCCAAGGGCTATAAGGTCGCCATCTGCGAGCAGATGGAAGACCCTGCCACCGCCAAGGGCTTGGTGAAGCGTGATATCGCAAGGGTCGTCACCCCCGGCACCGTCACCGCCAGCTCCATGCTGGATGAGAGCCGAAACAACTATTTTGCCTGTGTCTACGGCGGCGAGGATTGTTGGGGCGTCAGCTTCTGCGACCTGTCCACAGGTCAGTTCTGCGCCACCGTGGCAGAAAATACCGACCGCCTTGCCGATGAACTGAACCGCTTTCAGCCGGCAGAGCTTTTGCTCCATGATAAGGCTGTGGCGGATCAGGAACTGAAGTTGGTTCTGCAGCATCAGCTGCGGTGCTGCGTGGATGTGGCAAAGGATGCCCAGTTTGATACGGTGGAGCTGGTGAAAGACCACTTTGCCGTTCTGCCGGAAAATCTGCCGGAGGCTGTCCTGCGTTCTGCCGGTGCCCTCCTGCAGGAAATGAAGAACAATCAGAAGTCCGACCTGAGCCATATCCGGGAGCTGGACTATTATGTCTCCGGCAAGTTCATGGATCTGGACTATACTGCCAGACGAAATCTGGAACTGACCCAGACCATGCGTGCCGGTGAAAAACGGGGCAGCCTCCTGTGGGTTCTGGATCACACCAAAACCGCCATGGGCAGCCGTATGCTCCGCTCCTGGCTGGAAAAGCCCCTGTTGAACCCGCAGCAGATCAATAAGCGTCTGGACGCCGTGGAAGAACTGGTGGGCAAGACCGTGGATCGGGAAGAGCTGATCCTGCTCCTCCGGGAAGTCAGCGATCTGGAACGGATCATGGGTCGAATCGTCACCGGCTCCTGCAACTGCCGTGACTTCCGTCAGCTGTCCAACGGCATCGCCGAGCTGCCCGGAATCAAAACCGCCCTCAGCACTTTTAGCGGCAGCCTGCTGCAAATTCTGGCAGAGCAGCTGGATGATCTCCATGATCTGAAAGAAGAAATCGACCGTACCATTGTGGACGATCCTCCCTTCACCGTCCGGGAAGGCGGCATGATCCGCCCCGGCTGTCATGAGGAGATCGACCGCCTGCAGGATATCCTCTCCGGCGGCAAGAATATGCTCCCGGCCATCGAGACCCGCGAAAAAGAGCGCACGGGCATCAAAAACCTCCGTGTGGGCTATAACCGGGTCTTTGGCTACTATATCGAGGTCGCCAAGGGTCAGGTCTCCATGGTGCCGGAGGATTACATCCGCAAGCAGACCCTCGCCAACGGCGAGCGGTATATCACCCAGGAACTGAAAGAACTGGAAAACACCATCCTCACGGCAAAGGACCGTGTGGTGGCGCTGGAATATGAGGTCTTTTCTCAGCTCCGTGAGCATCTGGCAGCTCAGTCTGCCCGTGTACAGCAAAGTGCTTCTGCCGTCGCCGCAGCCGATGTCCTCAACTGCTTTGCAGCCTTGGCAGTGAAGCATAACTACTGCCGCCCCGAAGTGGATCTTTCCGGCAGTATCGCCATTGAAGGCGGTCGCCACCCCGTGGTGGAGCAGGTTTTGAAGGATCAGCTGTTCGTCCCCAATGATACAAAGCTTGGCATGGAAGGCTGTCAGGTGGCCATGATCACCGGTCCCAACATGGCAGGTAAATCCACCTATATGCGTCAGGTGGCATTGATCGTCCTCCTTGCCCAGATGGGCTGTTTCGTTCCTGCCAAAGCCGCCCGCATCGGCATCGTGGACCGTCTTTTCACCAGAATCGGCGCCTCCGATGATCTGGCAGCCGGTCAGTCCACCTTCATGGTGGAGATGCAGGAAGTGGCGAACATTCTGAAGGAAGCCACCTCCCGAAGCCTTTTGATCCTCGATGAGATCGGCAGAGGTACCTCTACATATGACGGCATGGCCATTGCCAGAGCCGTTCTGGAATATGCCGCCGACCGCCGGGTACTGGGTGCCAAAACCCTCTTTGCCACCCACTATCATGAACTGACGGTTCTGGAACAGGAACTGCCCGGTGTCAAGAATTTCAATATTTCCGTCAAAAAACGGGGTGGAGACATGATTTTCCTTCGGAAAATCGTTCCCGGCGGTGCCGACCGCAGCTACGGTGTGGAAGTTGCCAAGCTGGCAGGTCTGCCGGAGAAGGTGGTCTCCCGTGCCAGAGCCATCCTCAAGGAACTGGAAGCAGGCGGCGGAACGGCACCTGTGACCGTCCGGGAAGAAACCGACCAGATGTCCATGATGGATATGGATGCCCTTTCTATCCGGGAAAAGCTGGCTGCCATTTCTGTGGAGACCCTCACCCCCATCGAAGCCATGAATGTACTGTATCAGCTGAAGCAAATGATAAAGTAAGAAAGGAGCGCCCATGGCAAATACAAGATCCTATTCTCTCGGTCCCGGCCTGTCGAAGGCGGAGCAGATCGCAGGCTTTTGTTATCTGCCTGTGTATGTGGCGCTTCTGGGCTTTGCCTTGGCTTGGATCAATGAAAAATTTCGCTTAAATTTGACGGATTTGCAGATAAATATTGCTTATTTTGTCATAAACTGCCTGGTTGTTTGGGCGATTTTCCACCGTTTTCTGCTCAGAAGCCTCCGAAATATCCGTTTCTGGGAGCTGATTCAGGCGTTAATTTTAGGTTTTGTCCTGTATTATGCAGGTAATTTCCTGCTCAGTCTGATCGTTGGCTGGCTGGGAATCGAGATCCCTCAGTTCAACGATGAAGCGGTCATGGATCTGGCTGCCCAGAATGAGACGGTCATGATCGTCTGCGCCGTGGTGCTTGCCCCTATGGTGGAGGAGACCCTCATGCGCGGTCTGGTCTTTGGCAGTATCCGCCGCAAGAGCCGGATCTTTGCCTACATCGTGTCTGTGGTTTTGTTTGCCGCCATCCATGTGTGGCAGTTCGCATTTCTCTATGACTGGCAGCAGATATTGCTTGCCTCCGTGGCCTATCTGCCTGCAGGCATCGCCCTTGGCTGGACTTACGAAAAGTCCAATACCGTCTGGGCACCCATACTTCTGCATATGACCATCAATGGCATTTCCTTTGGAGTCGTGCATTTTCTCGAGGTGTAAGCTATGGCTAAGATTTTACAACTTGACCGCCATGTGGCGGATCTCATCGCCGCCGGTGAGGTGGTGGAGCGTCCTGCGTCTGCCGTGAAGGAACTGGTGGAAAATGCCGTGGATGCCGGTGCCACACAGGTGACGGTGGAAATCCAGAACGGCGGTATGACCTATCTCCGTGTCACGGATAACGGCTGCGGTATCGCCCCCGAGGATGCCCCCACGGCCTTCCTGCGCCATGCCACCAGCAAGCTCCGCACCAAGGAAGATCTGGCCGCCATCGGAACTTTAGGCTTCCGTGGTGAAGCGTTGGCTGCCATTTCTGCCGTTTCCAAAATCGATCTTTTGACCAAGACTGCCGACGGCGAAGGCGTCAGCCTTCGTGTGGAGGCAGGCAATGTTCTGGAGCAGAGTCCTGCCGGCTGTCCCGATGGCACCACCATCGTGGTCCGTGACCTGTTCTATAATACCCCTGCCCGGATGAAATTCATGAAACGGGATACGGTGGAAAGCTCCCATGTGGCAGGTGTTTTGCAGCGGCAGGCGCTGGCCCATCCCGAGGTGGCATTCCGTCTGGTGAAAGACGGCGAAACCGTTCTGCAGACCGCCGGCAGCGGCGACCTCCATGGTACCGTCTATCAGGTCTTTGGCCGTCAGCTGGCGGTGGATATGCTGCCTGTCAATGGAAAGTGGGAAAACTTTTCTGTCTCCGGCTTCGTGACCAAGCCCACTGCCACCAGAGGTAACCGCAACTATCAGCAGTTTTTCGTCAACGGCCGTCCGGTGAAATCCCGGCTCATGACCGCTGCCTTTGAAGAAGCCTATGAAAATCGGATTATGTCCGGCAGATTCCCCGGCTGCGTCCTGTGTCTGGAACTGCCCAAAGAGCTGGTGGATGTAAACGTCCACCCGGCAAAGACAGAAGTGAAATTCGCCAATGAGCGGGCGGTCTTTGACTGCATCCGCTATGGTGTCATGTCTGCCCTCAACAAGCACCCCGGCCGACCGGAGATGCAGCTGAAGGTGGAAAAACCCACTCCCGCCCCCAAGCAGGAGACCTTCCGCACCATGAACACCACCCAGTTCAAGGCCTTCACCCAGACCGTTGCCCAGAAGCCGCAGACGCCTGTGGCGCCGCCTGTGGCAAAGGCGCTGGAGCCCAAACCTGTGGAGAAGCCCACCGCTCCTGTGGTGCATCAGGAAGTTCAAGTCCCTGTAAAGGCAGAACCTGCTTTCCGTACCGCCACGGTCTATGCGCCTCCTGTGCAGGAAGCACCGGAGCCTCCCAAGGCGGAAGAACCCAAGCAGGAAGTGCTGGAACTGCCCAAGGAGATCCCTTATCGCGTTGTGGGCGAAGTACTGGATACCTATATCATCATCCAGCAGGGGGAAGAAGTGTTCTTCCTCGATAAGCATGCCGCCCACGAGCGGATTCTCTTCGAAGATTTGAAAAAAGCCAATGCCCCCGTCATGGCCCAGCGGCTGCTGACACCCCTTTCTGTGACTGTCACCGTGGAAGAAAAGGCAGCCCTTCTCAATGACCCTGCTCTTCTGGAGCAGTTCGGCTATGAGTGTGAGGACTTCGGTGACGGTGTGCTTCTGGTGCGTCAAATTCCTGCCGATCTGGATGAAAGCCAGGCAGAAAGCACTTTGCAGGAACTGGCAGTCTCTCTCATGGAGGGAGCGACCAAAGACCCTGCCGTTCTGCGGGATGAGATGTTCCATACCATCGCCTGCAAGGCCGCCATCAAGGCCGGCTGGCACACAGAACCCAAGGAGCGTGACAGCCTTGTGAAGCAGGTCATGACCAGAGACGATATCCGCTACTGCCCCCACGGCAGACCGGTCATGATCACTCTGACAAAAAAACAACTGGAAAAACAGTTTAAGAGGTCGTAATGAACCATAACATTATCTGTGTCGTAGGTCCCACAGCCTCCGGCAAGACCGCCATGGCGGTGGAACTGGCAAAAGCATATAACGGCGAAGTCCTTTCCTGCGATTCCATGCAGCTGTACCGCCGCATGGATGTGGGCACCGCCAAGCCCACCCAAGAGGAGATGCAGGGCATCCCCCATCATATGATCGATGTGCTGGAGCCGGACGAAGTCTTTTCTGTGGGTCGGTATGTGGAAATGGCAGAGCCGATTTTGCAGGATATCCTTGCCCGGGGCAAGACCTGCATCGTCTGCGGCGGCACGGGACTCTATGCCGAAAGCCTTATCGCAGGCCGCACCTTTGCCCCCTATCCGGAGACGGGTCGGCGGCAGGAATTGGAAAAACTGGCAGAAGAAAAAGGCATCGAATCCGTCATCGATCTGCTGCGGCAGTTCGACCCGGAAAGTGCTGAAAGACTCCATCCCGGCAACAAGCGGCGGATCATCCGTGCCGCCGAGGTCTATCTGGAGACGGGTAAGACCATCACCCGGCACAATCTGGAAACGCAGCAGGTACCGCCTAAGCACGAAGCCTTCTGGCTGGGTCTGGATTTTGCAGACCGGGCAGAACTTTACAGCCGTATCGACCGCCGTGTGGATGTGATGCTGGAGCAGGGGTTGCTGGCAGAGATCGAAGCCCTTTTGAAAGAGGGCATCCCTGCCACCGCCACAGGTCTGCAGGCCATCGGCTATAAAGAACCCATGGCAGCTCTCCGTGGGGAAATGACCATGGAAGAAGCGGTGGAAAAGATCAAGCAGGAGAGCCGCCGCTATGCCAAGCGGCAGCTGACATGGTTCCGCCGCAACGAGCAGATGCATTGGCTGTACCACAAAGAACCGGTCAGCCTGGAAAAAGCCGTGCAGGCGGCAAAAGAAATGCTGGAGAACTGAGCTTCGACAGCAATTGACAGAGCAAACAAGGTAAAATCATGGGGATATCAAAAGAAAAAGGAGTAATGCCCCATGACAAAACCCGAAAATTTACAGGATCGTTTCCTCAATCAGGCCAGAAAGGACAAGACCCCCGTCACCGTATTTCTCATGAACGGCTTTCAGCTGCGGGGTACCATTCTGAGCTTTGACCAGTTTGCCGTGCTGATCTTATCGGAGGGCAGACAAAATCTCATTTACAAGCATGCAATCTCCACCATCCAGCCGGCGGAGGCCGTCAGCGCCAGAGCCGCCTGCTGAGGAGAATGCTGCCCAAGGGAGGCAATATGAAACAGGGAAAAGTTTATACCAAGGTCGTCCTCTGGATCTTCCTTGCGGCAGTTATTTGCTATTTTGGCTACTACATATTCTCCGCCGTGTATTCTCCGCTGACAACAGCGGTTGCCATGGAGTATGAGGCCGGTTCCGGCAGCTATACCACCGGCTATGTCCTGCGGGATGAAACGCTGGTTCGCACCCGCCACGGCATCACCACCATGGTGGTCACGGAAGGGGAGCGGGTATCCCGCGGTCAGACGTTGGCCACCGGCTATCTCAACAGCTCTGCCCAGGATCGGGAAAACCGCATCGAAGATCTGGAAAAGCAGCTGGAACAGCTGAAATATGCCGCCTCCTATTCTGCCGATGTGTCCGGTCAGAAAATTCTCGATACGGAAATTCAGGCGCAGCTGGAGCAGATGTGCCGCTTTGTGGCACGGCGGGATATGAACTCTGCCGCCGACCGCAGCCCTGCCATCAAGGGCTTGATTCTTCGCCGTATGTCCTCGGAAAAGGACAATGCCGCCATGGATCAGCGTATTGCCTCCATCAAGACCGAACTGAGCAGCCTGCAGGCAGATACCTCCGGTGATACGGTCACCGTTTCCGCAGGGCAGAGCGGCTACTTCTCCGGCTCTGTGGATGGCTATGAGACCATTCTGACCGTGGAGGCCATGCGTGCCATGACCACGGAGGGCTTCGACGAGATTATGCCGGCCGACGGCCCTACGGATGCCATCGGCAAGGTCATTTCCGGCAGCACATGGTACTATATGACGGTGGTGCCCACAGCACAGGCGGTCAACGTCCGTGTGGGACAGGAAGTGCCTGTTTCTTTCGCCTCCGACTTCCATCAGGAACTGACCATGAAGGTGGAAAAGCTGGGCAAGGATGTGGATGGCAGCCGCCTTTTGGTGCTCTCCTGCGATAAATATATGCAGGAGGCGACTTTGCTTCGTCAGCAGTCTGCCGATATCGTTTTCAGCTCCTATGCCGGTCTGCAGGTGCCCAAGGAGGCCGTCCGTGTGGATGAAAACGGACAGCCCGGTGTCTACGTTCTGGAAGGCAGCATGGCGGTATGGAAGTCCATTGAATTGCTCTATGACAACGGCGAAAGCTATGTGGCGGTCAAGGATAAAACCTCCACGGACAACCTCTGGCCCGGCGATGAGATCATCGTCGGTGCGAAAAACCTCTATGATGGAAAGGTGGTGCGCTGATATGGGTCATATCGCGGAAAACATTGCCAAAATTAAGAAGGAAATGGAACAGGCGGCTTTGACTGCCGGCAGAGACCCCAAGGAAATTCAGCTCTGCGCCGCCACGAAAATGAATGATGCCGATGCCGTCAAAGAGGCGGTGGCAGCCGGTGTGGACTGCTGCGGCGAAAACCGGGTCCAGGAATTGCTGCAGAAGCAGCCGCAGGGCGCCTATGAGGGAAAGCCCGTCCATTTCATCGGTCATCTGCAGACCAACAAGGTCAAGCAGGTGGTGGGCAAGGTGGATCTGATTCAGTCCGTCGACCGTCCGGAATTGCTGGAATGTATTGAAAAACAGGCCGCAAAACTGGATATTGTACAGGATATCCTGTTGGAGGTCAATGTGGGTCTGGAGGAAAGCAAATCCGGTTATCACGCCGACGATGTCATGGAAGTGGCCTCCAAAATGAGCCAATATCCCCATTGCAGACTGTGCGGATTGATGGCAATTCCCCCGATTTCCGAAGAACCGGGAGGAAATTCCGCATATTTTGCACAAATGTATCAACTTTATGTTGACATAAGTGCAAAAAAATACGATAATGTGAATATGGTATGCCTATCTATGGGTATGAGCGACGATTATGCCGATGCCATCGCCCACGGCAGCACCATGATTCGAGTGGGAACCGCCATTTTCGGTGCCCGAAATTATCAGAAATAACCAAGTTTTTGGAGGAATTTTTGCAATGGGATTCATGGATGAACTGAAGAAGCTGGCTCGCCCTTACGCAGAGGACGAAGACGATTTTGATGATGATTTTGACCTGGAGGAGCGTCCCAGAGCATCCCGTGCCAATACTGCACCCCGTGTATCCGTTTTTGACGATGTCACGGAGGATGTAAGCTCCCGTCCCACCATCGGCCGCCGCAGCAGCGACAGCAAGGTGGTCAATATCGCCACCACCGCTCAGATGCAGGTGGTTCTGGTGAAGCCCGACCGCTTCGACAACGTCTCCGAGATCGCTGAGCATCTGCGCAGCAAGCATGCTGTCGTGCTCAATATGGAAGCAACCAATAAGGATGTGGCTCGCCGTCTGGTGGACTTCCTTTCCGGCTGCGCCTATGCGCTGGATGGCAAGATCAAGAAAATCGCCATTTCAACCTATCTCATCACCCCTTACAACATGGACATCGTCGGTGACCTGATCGACGAACTGGAAAACAGCGGTCTGTATCTGTAAGCAGGAGGTACTTTAACGATGTTTACACCCCAGGAAATTCAGGAAAAAACCTTTGTCAAAGCTGTCTTTGGCGGCTATGACATGCAGACGGTGGATGAATTCCTCGAGCCTCTGGCAGAGGATTACATCACCCTTTATAAGGAAAATGCCGTGCTCAAGAGCAAGATGAAGGTCTTGGTCGAGAAGCTGGAAGAGTACCGCAGCCAGGAGCAGAGCATGCGTAAGGCGCTGCTGTCTGCCCAGCGGACTGCCGATGCCATGGTGGCAGAGGCCGGGCGCAAGAGCGCCCATATCGTCAATGAGGCCGAGCAGTCTGCCCAGTCCAAGCTGGCCGATGCCGTGGAAGCTGAGGAAGAAGAGCGCATGAACAATGCAAAGCTCACCGCCCGCAGCTTCATCGAGCAGATCGAGCAGGACATCAAGGGTCATCTGGAACTGTTGGAAAAGCTGAAGAACCGTGACCTGTCCGTCACCGAGCCCAAGCAGGCCAAGAGAAAGCCCTTCAACTATGATGAAGAGGAAGCACCTCTGGTCGTGGTCAAGACCGAGCCTGTCCGCGAGACTACCGAGGATATCGCCAACGAGATCGAGCAGAACCTCAACCGTCTCATGGATATCGAGGAACCCGCTCCCGTGGAGGAAAAGCCCACTCCCATGGACAGCACCATGAAGTTCAGCAACCTCCAGTTCGGCAACAATTACGATCCCACCAACGGATAAAATAAAAGCCACCCAAAAGGGTGGCTTTTTTGATTCAGATGCGTTTGTTTTGCAGTCGCTGCAGGCGGTGGGCTTCTCCGTCCACCCATGCCCGATGCTCTTCCTCCGTCTGCAGGGTCAGACGGGGGACTTTGACGGGCTTGTCCTGCTTGTCCAGTGCCACCATCATGAAATAGGCATTGTTGATGTGGGTGCGCTCACCGGAGAGGTTCTCCACATAAGTGTCCACGCAGACTTCCATGGAAGAGGTGCCGACCCATGTGAGCTTGCCTTTGATTACGATCATTTCGTTCTGGTAAGCACCGCTGAGGAAGGTCAGATTGTCCACAGAGGCGGTGGTGACATTGCAGCCGGAGTGCCGCTTGGCAACGATTCCTGCCACTTCATCGATCCACTGCATGAGAATGCCGCCAAACAGGCGGTTTGCGCCGTTCAGATGGGTGGGACGCACCAGATGGACAACTTCTGTTCTGGACTGGTCAACGGTTTTGGCTTCGGTGGTCATAGCAGTTTCCTCGCGTTCATTCGTTTTTTTCAATATAGCATGATTTTTGGGTGTTTGCAATATGGTCTGATGTGTATTCTTCAAGGAAGATGTCACCGTGTTCTTTTTCGTAATCGGCAATGAATTGCATAGCAAGACGAGCCAACTGTTTGGTCATTGGTCGATAGTAGTGGCATCGGCAAATATATCGGAATTTAATATAGGCTTCGATGTCGAGTTTTGCGGAAATATGTTTCATAAAATCAGTCCTCCTTTTCGCCATTATATCAATATGGGCGCCTGTTATTAAGGGGATATAATCCCCATAATCCAAGAGGTGTCTAAATGCCGGATTATAAGGAAATGTATCTGAAACTGTTTCGTGCCACGGAAAAGGCGATAAATGAATTGATTGTGGCACAGCAGGAATGTGAGGAGTTGTATTTGAATTCGGAAGAACTGGAATTGAAAGTTCTGCCGTTTGTTCAGCAAGAGGGAGAATAATGTTCCAAATGCCGTAGGCATTTGGTTATTTTGGTGTCCTGTTGACACTAAGCCTTTGCCCTTCGCTTCGCTTGTGCAAAGGCAAGTGTCTGCCACTCCTTTTTGCTCGCTTCATCTGCCACCGGCAGCGCTCGCAAACGTCCCCCGCCGGAGGGAACCTCCGGCGGAAGCGGTCACCCAAAAAGAGAGATGCCAAAGGCATCTCTCTTTTTT
>JAZNLL010000062.1:0-5914 GCA_045579045.1 Candidatus Avilachnospira sp. | reverse complement strand
TGCACTGAATGATGAAGATGTGATCGTACTCTGTGGTGATACTTCCTGGGGAATCGATTTTGCGGAGAGCCTGGCTGATTTTCAGTTTATTGACCGTCTCCCGGGTAAAAAACTTATCCTGAAAGGTAACCATGATTACTGGTGGAATACAGCTTCCAAGTTCTCTGCGTTTTGTCAGACCCATGGCTTCGAGAACATGCACCTGCTGCACAACAACTGCCATTTGTATAAAGATGTCGCGTTGTGTGGAACCAGAGGCTGGTTCTTCGAAGAGGAGAAAGAAGGCACCCACGACGAGAAAGTGTTCCGAAGAGAACTGATCCGTCTGGAAGCATCTTTACAGGCAGCAGGGGACAGGGAGAAGCTTTGTTTTCTGCACTATCCACCGCGCTATCGCGGATATACCTGTCCGGAAATTCTGGAACTGCTGAAAAAGTACGGCGTGAATGCCTGTTACTACGGGCACCTCCACGGAGACAGTCACAAGCTGGCTCTGGAGGGCACTTATGACGGCACAGAATTTGTACTGGTAGCTTCTGATTATGTAAACTTCAGACCCCATCTCATTATGGAATAGAAAATATTTTGTAAAATTAGTAAAATAACAGTAGAAAAATTCGTAGATATTTGCTAATATAGTACGGATTGAAATAGGTGAATTAGGCTGTGAACGGCCCACCATATAGTAGGAGGAAAAACCAATGAATGTGAAGAACACCGAACAGGCCAACGGTAAGGCCAAGATTGTTGTTGAGATCGAGAAGCAGGAGTTTGAAACTGCTCTGACCAAGGCCTACAACAAGGCCAAGAAGGATATTATGGTTCCCGGCTTCCGCAAGGGTAAGGCTCCCCGTAAGGTCATCGAGGGTATGTATGGCGCCAAGATCTTCTATGAAGATGCCGTCAATGAGATCTTCCCTGAGATCTACACTAAGGCTGTCATCGATCAGCAGATCAAGGCTGTGGGTGCTCCCTCCATTTCCGATATGGACGAAAAGGAAGACGGCACCGTGGTTCTGACCGTTGAGACCGAGCTGTATCCCGAAGTCACTCTGGGCGCCTACAAGGGCATCGAAGTCCCCAAGGCTGAGGCTTCCGTTTCCGATGAAGATGTTGCCAACGAACTGGCTCGCATGGCTGACCGCAACAGCCGTATCGAGACTGTGGAGCGTGCTGCACAGGATGGCGATACTGTTGTTCTGGATTTTGAAGGCTTTGACAATGGCGTTGCTTTCCCCGGCGGTAAGGGCGAAAACTACAGCCTGAAGCTGGGCTCCAACTCCTTCGTTCCCGGCTTTGAAGAAGCTCTGATCGGCGTTTCCGCCGGCGAAGAGAAGGACATCGATGTGACCTTCCCCGAAAACTACACTCCCGAACTGGCAGGCAAGCCTGTTGTGTTCAAGTGCAAGATCCATGAAGTCAAGCAGACCATCAAACCCGAGTTGGACGATGAGTTTGCGAAGGATGTTTCTGAATTCGACACTCTGGACGAACTGAAGGCCGACATCCGTGCCAAGCAGCTGAAGCTCCGTCAGGATAACATTGACCGTCAGTTTGAAAATGCTGCCGTTGAAGCTGCTGCAGCCAACATGACCGCTGAGATCCCTGCCTGCATGGTGGAGGAGCAGCTGGATAAGCATGTGGAGCAGTTCGCATATCAGCTGCAGATGAGCGGTATGTCCATGGAAGACTATGCCAAGATGGTCGGCGGCGACATGAGCGGTATGCGTGCTTCCATGCGTCCCATGGCTGAGACCACTGTCCGTTCCAATGTTCTGCTGAGCGCCATCATCGAGGCTGAAAACATCACCGTTTCCGATGAGGAAGTGGAAGAAGAGTATGCTAAGGTCGCTGAGCAGTATCAGATGGAAGTCGATCAGGTCAAGGCTGCCCTCAATGCTGAGACCGTCAAGTCCGATCTGGCCTCCAGAAAGGCTGTCAAGCTCATCGTTGACAACGCTGTTGCTACTGTTGTCAAGGAAGAGGAAAAGACTGAGGAATAATTTTCCGCCTGTCCGGTTAGAATGTGTTAGACTTCCCAGCCAGTGAAAGGAGTACCATAAATGAGTTTCATTCCTTATGTGGTCGAACAGACCAGCAGGGGAGAGCGCAGCTACGATATTTTCTCCCGCCTGCTCAATGACCGAATCATTCTTCTCTCTGAAGAAGTCAATGACACCACTGCCAGCCTGGTGGTTGCCCAGATGCTCTATCTGGAAAGCCAGGACCCGGATAAGGATATCCAGTTCTACATCAATTCTCCCGGCGGTTCCGTCACAGCCGGTATGGCCATCTACGATACCATGCAGTATGTCAAGTGTGATGTTTCCACCATCTGCATCGGCATGGCTGCCTCCATGGGTGCATTCCTGCTGTCTGCAGGCACCAAGGGCAAGCGGATGGCTCTGCCCAATGCTGAGATCATGATCCATCAGCCTCTTGGTGGCACTCAGGGACAGGCCACGGATATGAAGATCCATGTGGAGCGGATGCTGAAGATCAAAGACCGTCTCAACCATATTCTGGCTGAGAATACAGGCAAGCCTCTGGAAACCATCCAGAATGACACGGAGCGTGATAACTTCATGTCTGCTGAGGAAGCCTGCGCCTACGGTCTGATCGATAAGGTCATTTATCAGAGATAAGTTCCTGTAAACGAAAGGAAGAGGAACCTTGGCAAGAGAAACTATCCGCTGTTCCTTCTGCGGAAAGCGGCAGGAACAGGTCAACCGCATCATCGCAGGTCCCAATGTGTTCATCTGCAATGAGTGTGTGGAGCTTTGTTCCGGTATTATTAAGGATGAGATGGTGGTCAATGCACCGTCTCTGGAATTGCCCGATACCCTGCCTACGCCCGAAGAGATCAAGACCTATATGGATCGGTATATTATCGGTCAGGACGAGGCTAAGATCGCTTTGGCGGTGGCTGTCTACAACCATTATAAGCGTATTTACTTTGCCAACAGCACCGATGTGGAGCTGCAGAAGAGCAACATTCTGCTCATTGGCCCCACAGGCTCCGGCAAGACCCTCTTTGCCCAGACTCTGGCAAAGATTCTCAATGTCCCCTTTGCGATTGCGGACGCTACCACTTTGACCGAAGCCGGCTACGTTGGCGAGGATGTGGAGAACATTCTTCTGCGACTGCTGCAGGCGGCAGATTTCGATGTGGAGCAGGCTGAGCGCGGTATTATCTACATCGATGAGATGGACAAGATCGCCCGTAAGAGCGAGAACACCTCCATTACCCGTGATGTCAGCGGTGAAGGCGTCCAGCAGGCCCTTCTGAAGCTGCTGGAAGGCACTGTTGCCAACGTGCCTCCTCAGGGCGGACGGAAGCATCCTCAACAGGAGTTCATTCAGATCGATACCACTAATATTCTGTTTATCTGCGGCGGTGCTTTTGACGGTCTGGATAAGATCATCGAGCGCCGTACGGACAAGTCTGCCATCGGTTTTGGCTCTGAACTGGAGAGCAAATCTCAACGGGATGTGGGTGAGCTGTTCCGCAAGGTGCAGCCTCATGACCTTCTGAAATTCGGTATCATTCCCGAATTGGTAGGTCGTCTGCCTGTGATCACGACCCTCCAGAGCCTGAAGAAGGAAGATCTGATCCGAATTCTCACAGAGCCTAAGAATGCTCTGTGTAAACAGTACCGAAAGCTTCTGGAGTATGATCAGGTGAGCCTGAGCTTTGAGGAAGAGGCGTTGGAGGCCATTGCTGAGTTGGCCATTGCCCGTCAGATCGGTGCAAGAGGTCTGCGTGCCATCATGGAGGAAACCATGACCGGCATTATGTATGACATTCCCTCTGATCCTACTATTCAGAGCGTTCTTGTTACGGAGGCTTGTGTCCGTGAACGGCAGAAGCCGCAGGTCACCCGTGACAGCGCCAATCCCCGCAAGCCCATTCGCAATGCGGGAGTTACACTTTAACTTGCAGGGAGAGGGCTGATCCTCTCCCTTTGTTTACTCCAAAGAAAGGAGTGTATGTATGAACGAGATTATTATGTCCCAGCGGATGCCTGTATTGGCGCTGCGAGGACTCAATGTTTTTCCTAAAATGACAACCCATTTTGATGTGGGTAGAAAGAAATCCATCCGTGCAGTGGAAGAAGCTATGCGGGGTAATCAGGAAATCTTTTTGGTGACACAGAAAGAGATACAGGTGGACGATCCCAAACAGCAGGATCTTTACGCCATTGGTACGGTTTCTGTGGTGAAGCAGGTGCTGCGCCTGCCCGGTGATACCATTCGTATTCTGGTGGAAGGTCAGTACCGTGCCACTATGGTGGAGTGTGTCCAGACGGAACCTTATCTCTACGGTCGTGTGGAGACTGTCAATGATCTGTCCGTGGGCAAATCCCAGAACAAACTGGAAGCACTGGTTCGTCAGGCACAGTTCTTCTACGATCATTTTTTGGAGCTGTCCGGGCGCAATGTTCCTGACGGGATTCTGGCGATCATGTCCAGCAACGATCCCGGTTATATTGCTGACTACATCATGCAGAACAGTTCCGTCAGCTTTGAGAACAAGCAGCGTGTTCTGGAAGTGCTCCACCCCATGAAGCGTCTGGAACTGGCTTGTATCCTGCTGGGACAGGAACTGGATATCATGCAGCTGGAAGCGGATATTCAGGAACGCGTTCAGGAAAGTGTCAGCAAAGGGCAGCGGGATTATTATCTCCGGGAACAGATGCGAGTCATCCAGCAGGAATTGGGTGAGGAAGATGACGGTGAAGAAATCGTCAACTATCAGAAAGCTATCTCCGAACTGCATCTGGAAAAGGAAATTGAGGACAAGCTTCTCAAGGAAGTAAAGCGGTTGAGTAAGCAGCCTCCCAATTCCTCGGAGGCAGCCGTTATTCGTACCTATCTGGATACCTGTCTGGAACTGCCCTGGAATAAGCGCACCAAGGAACGGGTGGACATTCGTGCCGCCAGAAAAATCCTGGATGATGACCATTTTGGCTTGGAAAAGGTAAAGAAACGTATTCTTGAGATCTTTGCCGTGCGAAAAATGGCACCGGAGATGCCCGGACAGATCATCTGTCTGGTTGGCCCTCCCGGTGTCGGTAAGACCAGTATTGCCATGAGCATTGCCCGTGCGCTGAACCGCAATCTGGCTCGACTGTCTCTTGGCGGTGTCCATGATGAGGCAGATATCAGAGGTCACCGCAAGACCTATATTGGCTCCATGCCCGGTCGGATCATGAATGCGGTAGCTCATGCAGGCTCCAAGAATCCGTTGCTGCTGCTGGATGAGATCGACAAGCTGGGCAGTGACTACCGCGGCGATCCTTCTTCGGCGTTGCTGGAGGTTCTGGATGCGGAGCAAAACAGCACATTCCGGGATCACTATCTGGAAGTGCCTTTTGATCTCAGTGAGTGTATGTTCATCACCACGGCAAACACAACGTCCACCATTCCTGCACCGCTGCTGGACCGTATGGAAGTCATAGAATTGACCTCCTATACAGATGAGGAAAAACTGCAGATCGTCAAAAATCATTTGCTGCCGAAGCAGCTGAAAAAACACGGTTTGAAGAGAACTCAACTGCGGATTACTGATGATGCCATCCGTGAGATCATCACTTGCTATACTCGAGAATCCGGCGTTCGCAATCTGGAGCGTGAGTTGGCTGCCGTCTGCCGCAAGAGCGATATGCGCTTTGTATCTGAAAATGCGCCCAAACGCATTACGGTTACCGGCTCTAATCTGGAGGAATTCCTTGGCGTACGGAAGTATCTGCCCGATGAACTGCCTCCTGCCGATACAGTTGGCTTGGTCACTGGTTTGGCATGGACTTCTGTTGGCGGTGAGACATTGAATGTTGAAGTCAATGTTATGGAAGGATCCGGTAAATTGGAGCTTACCGGTAATCTGGGCGATGTTATGAAAAGTCGGATCGTA
>JAZNLL010000061.1:0-13319 GCA_045579045.1 Candidatus Avilachnospira sp. | reverse complement strand
CATCCAGCGGGATTTTCTGCCGGCGGAAAACCCAAAGGATTACCGCTTTATCAAGGCCACGGTGGAGGACAACAAGGATCTGCTGGAAGGTTCTCCCGACTATGTCAATGCGCTGGAGCTGCTGCCGGAGGATATTCGCCGTGCCCACCGCTACGGCGACTGGGATGCCCTTTCCGGTGGCTATTTCCCCGAATTCGCAAGAAGAACCCATGTGGTCAAAGACTTCCCCCTCCCCAAAGGCTGGAAGAAGTACCGTGCCTTTGACTACGGTTTGGACTTGTTTGCCTGCCTGTGGGTGGCGGTGGACTACAACGGCCGCTGCTATGTGTACAGGGAGTTTGCCGAAAGCGGTCTGATCGTCTCACAGGCTGCCAAGGCTGCGCTGGCGGTGACCAAAGAGGGCATCGAATACACCATCGCGCCGCCGGATATGTGGTCCACCCAGAAGGACACCGGCAAGACCATGGCGCAGGTCTTTCAGGAAAACGGACTGCCCTTGGTGAGGGCCAACAACAGCCGTGTGCAGGGCTGGATGGCTCTGAAGGAACTGCTGAAACCCATGGCAGACGGGAAGCCGGGGCTGCTGATCTTTGAAAGCTGCCGCGGACTGATTGATGATCTGATGGCCATTCAGCACGACGAAAAAAATCCATCGGACTGTGCCAAACAGCCCCATGAAGTGACCCACCGTCCGGATGCACTGCGCTATTTTGCCCAGCTGCGGACACTGAAGCCGGAGTTACCGGAAAAGGAAGAGGACGAGCCGCGAAAGACCGGGTATGAGGACTATATGACCGGCGGTGAGGTCACGGGGAGCTATCTGGCAGGCTTCTGAGGAACAAATTGAGGTGAACGATTTGACAGATGGAAATTGGATCTTTGACCGGGCCATGCAGCTGATGGATGAGCAGAACGGCAGGATCGGCGATACAGCGGACTACCGAAGCAGAACTCTGGGAATCCTGAACATTCTGCGCCATGAGCTTTATCCCTACTCCGATACCTTCGAGGTCGGGCAGGATGGCAAACGGATCATTTGTCCGGAACTGAAAACCATGGAGCAGCCCATCAATCTGGATGATGCCATTGCACAGGGCGTGTTGCCCTACGGCTTGGCTGCCCATCTGCTGCTGGGGGAGAATGACCAGATGGCATCCTTCTTCTTCCAGCGGTATGCAGAGCTGGTCTATGGCATCGGCTGCCGAAAAGCGGCAGTCTGGGAAGAAATCCATACTTAAGGAGGAATTTTGAGATGGATGAAAACATGGAAATGCAGCAGGAAGTGCAGGCACAGCAGGGTGTGATCGAACGGCCCGAGCCTGTTTGGGAGCAGTACCGCAACGGCGGCCCTCTGCTCCGTGCTTTCGAGAATCGGGAACTGCGTCAACTGGAAAAAGATAACGAGCAGGTGCAGGCGCGGCTCCACGAACTCGGCAGACAGGTACAGGCAAATGTACAGGGTCTGGGCAGTATGCGCTCGGCAGGGAAGGGCCCTCAGACCGACAGCTTCCTGATGGGATTCGATCAGGACTGAGGAGGACGGATTGCCACGGCTTGCGGAGCAAGCCTCGCAATGACACCTCGAAAGAAGTGCAAATGAAATTTGAAAGAGAGGTAATTTTTAATGGCAGAAGCAAGAAATCTGGCATCCAAGTATGCCAAACAGGTGGATGAGCGGTTTAACCGCGAATCCCAGGCTATGCTGGCTCTGAACAGCGACTATGATTTTGTTGGCGTTAAGACCGTCAACGTCTATTCTATCCCCACCGTTCCCATGGTGGACTACACCCGCAGCGGCGATCATCGCTACGGCCTGCCCGATGATCTGACCAGAAATGTGCAGACCATGACCCTGAACCGCGACCGCGCCTTCACCTTTATCATCGATAAGGGCGACAAGCTCCAGTCTGAGCTGGTCATGGACGCAGGCAAGGCTCTGAGCAGACAGCTGAAGGAGATCTGGGTGCCTGAATTTGACACCTATGTGTTCCGCAAGCTGGCTGCCAAGGCCACCGAACGGGGCAATTACAGCACCGAGACCATCACCAAGAGCAATGCCTATGAACAGTTCCTGCAGGCTATGGAATACATGGGCAACAAGAATGTGCCCGACAAGGATCGCGTGGCATTCTGCTCCTACAAGTTTGCCAATCAGCTGAAGATGGACCCTGCCTTTATCAAGACCGGTGACAGCGCGCAGGATATGATCATCAAGGGTGTCATCGGTGAGGTGGACGGCTGCAAGATCGTCCGTGTACCCTCTGCAAAGCTGCCCAGCGGCTGCGCATTCCTCATCGCACACAAGTCTGCGGCTTCTGCGCCCAAGCAGCTGGAGGAATACAAGACCCACGACAATCCCCCCGGCATTTCCGGTTATCTGGTGGAAGGCCGTGTGATCTACGATTGCTTCGTGCTGAACGAGAAGGCCGATGCCATCTACTACCATGGCGCACAGGCTGTGCTGCGCAATCTGGATGTTACCGCTGCCAAGCTGGATGACGGCTCTGTGAAGCTCATGGTCAATCCTGAGGCGGAACTGGGCTGCAGCTGGTTCTACAAGACCGGCTCCGCTGCAGAGAATGTGGCCTATGAGCAGAGCGTTTCTGACTGGACACCTCTGACCCATTCCGGTGCTGCCATCGATGTGGGTGAGGACAGTGTCATCACTGTGGCAGAAGCAGGCACCGACGGCAAGGCCAAGGCTGTTGGCTGCGTGAAGCTGTAAGATGCTTTATTGTTGCCTGCAGACAATCCCCCAGTCAGCTTCGCTGACAGCCCCCTTTACACAAGGGGGCTTTGGGGAAGTGCTCTCAAAAAGGGAGGTCAGGTATGGCGAAGATTGAAAGAAATACAGAAAGCGGTGTGTATCAGATCCAGAAGTTTCTGGGACTGAATGAATCTCCCGATGGCGATACTCAGCTCCGCTTGGGTGAGGCAGGAGAGATGCGAAACTGGCAGGTGACACCCCAGTATCATCTGCGTGTACGGCCCGGTTACAGGTCGGTGCAGAAATTTCAGAGGCCGGTGAGAGGTCTTTGGAGCGGTTTTGTGGCTGGCAAGCGAAAGCTCCTTTGTGCTGCTGATGGCGGCGTATGGGATCTGACGGAAATGCCTGCCAGACGGATCGGGGACTGTTACGATGCGCCGACCACCATGTTCGGCTTTAACGGAAAAGTCTATTTTCTTAACGGACATGAGTATCTGGTCTGGGATGGGGAAGGCTTTGTGGACACGGTGGACGGCTATGTGCCCCTGGTGGCCACAGCCATGCTGCCGGAGGGCGGCGGTACCACGGTGGAGAACGTCAACCGACTCACCGGCAGGCGGCGGTGTCAGTTTTCCGCTGACGGAGAAGCAGTGAAATATCATCTGCCGGAGCAGGAAGTGCTGGCGGTGGAGGAAGTGCTGATCGATGGAGAGGCTTCTTCCAACTGGACCCTGGACAAGACTGCCGGTGTGATTACTTTTGACAAGGCACCCAAGGCCGGTAACAGCAATGTGGAGGTCCGGTATCGGGTACGGAATACCCTGCGGGATCAGGTGGAGAGGATGCGGTTTGCAGAGCAGTTCAACGGCGCGGCGGACACCAGAGTGTTCCTCTACGGCGATGGGTCTGCCAAGGCCATTTACTGCGGTGTCACCGAAGATGGCACCGCTTCGGCGGAATACTTCCCCGACCTGTATGAAGTGCGGATCGGCAGTGACAATTCTCCCATTACCGGCATGATTAAATACTATGATCGGCTCATGAGCTACAAGTCCGACGGCGGTGCCTATGCCACCAAATACGAAGTGACGGAGCTGGCAGACGGGTCGGTCATTCCCGGCTTCAAGACTGTCTCCATCAATCGGGACATCGGCAATGAGGCTATGGGTCAGGTGCGGCTGGTGGAAAATACACCCAGAACCCTCTATGGCGGTCAGGTCTACGACTGGGTCATGGCAAACTATGCCACCAGAGATGAACGCAATGCCCAGTGCATCGGTCAGAGGGTACGGCAGACGGTGAAACAGGCAGATATGGAGAGGGTCTTCTGCTTCGATGATGACTGCCGACAGGAATATTACATCTTCCTCAATGACCAAGCCGGCACAGTGCTGGTCCATCAGTACGGCATCGATGTGTGGTATCGGTATACGGCACTGCCGGCAGTCTGCGCAGTGGCAGATTCCGGAAATGTATACCTTGGCCTGTCCGACGGCAGGGTGGTGCGGTTCAGCGAGGAATATCCCAACGATGACGGTGCGGCCATCGATGCCTTTTTTGCCAGCGGACACATGGCTTTTGAACGGGACTGGCGGAGAAAGTACTCCGCAATGACCTGGGTATCCGTAAAGCCCACAGCCAATGCCTATCTGGAAGCGGCTATGACCTGCGACCGGGATGTGCCGGAGGTGGCAAAGGCCGTGTCTTTGGGGCTTTCGTCTCTGAAAAGTGTTGATTTTGCCCGGTGGAGCTTCCTGACCAATCGCAGCCCCCAGATCCGTCGGCTGAAGCTGAAGCTGCGGCGGTTCGTCTATTGCAGACTGCTGCTGCGGAGCTGTCACCCGGCTTCCGATGCAACGGTTTTGGCGGTGGATATGCAGGTGCAGTACGGGGGAAGAGCGAAGTGACAATCCCCCAGTCAGCTTCGCTGACAGCCCCCTTTACACAAGGGGGCCTTGAGGGGGTGCGGATATAGGAGGAGAGAAGATGGAAAATATCGTGTTATTGGCCATTTTGGTGGCTGTTTTGAATGGTTTGGCGGTGCAGACGATGATCTTCAAATGCTTGCGTGAAGAACGGATCGCCACAGCACCGGCGGAATCTCACAACGATCTGACGGAAGAGGAGCTGGAGGCAAGGCAGAAAGCTGCAGAGGCTCAGGCGAAATATGAACAGGGGTTTGTCAATCTCATGAGCTATGACGGTATGCCTGCCAGAAAGAAGGAGGGGATGCTTGGATGACAGACCCCGGATTTAAGAAAGTATACGAACATTACAACAAGGGTGTCATGTTCAAGGGTCAGATCGACCTGTATGACACAGTGGAGAACAACGAAAACTTCTTCATTGGCAAGCAGTGGGAAGGTGTGGAGGCCAACGGCAATCCCACTCCGACTTTCAATTTTCTCAAACGAGTGACCCTGTTTCAGGTGGCAACAGTCAGTTCTGACAACATTGCCGTTCGGGTCTCGCCCATGGCATCCACTTCGGGCTTTGGGAAAAAGAAGCTGCAGCATGTGGCGGATGTGGTCAACGGTCAGCTTGAAGTTCTTTTTGAACGAAATCGCATCCCCACGCTCATTCGGGCTTTTTTGCGCAATGCTGCCGTGGACGGTGACGGATGTACCTACACCTATTTCGATTCCGAACCGGATGGCGGCAATATGGTCACGGAGCTGGTGGAGAACACCCGTGTGTTTTTCGGCGATCCCTTTGACCGGGAAGTGCAGAACCAGCCCTATGTGATGATCTCTTTGCGGAAGCCTGTGGCGCAGGTGAAACGGATGGCGGAGAGCAATGGGTTCAAGACCTCGGAGATCAAGGCCGATGATGAACTCCACGGCGGCCCCATGGCTCGGCTGTCCGACGGCAATGTGACACTGCTGGTCTACATGGAAAAAGATCCTGAGACCGGTCACATCTGGGCCGGTAAGTACACCCAGAACGGTCAGGTGGAAGCCTTCCGGGATACGGGGCTGAAACGGTATCCCATTACCTGGATGAACTGGGATTATGTGCAGGACTGCTATCACGGTCATGCCCTGATCTCTCAGCTGATCCCCAATCAGGTGTTCGTCAATCAGCTGTTTGCCATGGTCATGCGGAGTTTGCAGACCACGGCGTTCCCCAAAATCATCTACGACAAGACCCGAATTCCTCATTGGGATGGCGGTGTGGGCAGAGCCATTGGTGTCAATGGCGGCGGTGACCTCAATTCCATTGCAAAAATCATGGATCCGGCTTCTGTATCGCCCCAGATCTCCAAGTTTATCGATGCTGCCATCGAATACACCCAGAAGTTTATGGGTACTTCCGATGTGGCACTGGGTGATGCCCGTCCTGACAACAGCTCCGCCATCATCGCTCTTCAGAGAGCCAGCAATGCCCCTCTGGAACTGGTGAAAAGAAACATGTATCAGGCGGTGGAGGATCTGGGCCTCATCTATCTGGACATGATGCGTGTCTACTACGGCAGCCGTCCGGTGGAAGAGCCCATCGTTGAGAAGAATCAGGTGCAGCCTTTGGGTATGGAGCTGACGGAACAGACCGTCAACGGAGAATTTGATTTCTCTGTGCTGGAGCAGCTGCCCATGAGCCTCAAGCTGGATGTGGGTGCATCTTCCTTCTGGTCAGAGATCACCACCATTCAGACACTGGACAATCTGCTGGCAAAGAACAAGATCAGTCTGGATGATTATCTGGAACGAATCCCCGAAGGCTATGTGACAAAGAAACAGGAGCTTATTGAAAAAATCAGAAGCGGCAATGCCATGGAGGTGCAGGTATGAACATTCCCCATTTGACAAAGGATCTGGCGGTCATTCAGAAACTCAGTGACCTGCCCAACACTACAGACGGCCTGTCCGCTGCGGCATTGAAGGCCAAATTCGATGAGGCGGCACTGACCATTCAGAACTGGATCAACGAGACACTGATCCCTGCTTTGAAGGCGGAAAACATTCCCTTTGCAGGCAGTGAGCAGCTGATGGCGGAGAATATGCAGGATGCCATTGAACTGGTGTTCGGACAGGTACGGGATGCCGGTACCGGTGCCATCGTCAACGGTTCCGTCACCAAGGAAAAACTGGCAGAGGAACTGCTGGAACGGGTATTTGGCGGCAGAGCGTGGGTGTGTCTCGATGAACCTACGGAAGAACATGTGCCGCAGACCGGCTTCCCCATCGGTCAGATCTGGCTGAAGCCCGGTTTCACCGTGAAAAATGCCGTGCAGCACAACTGGGTGCCCACGGCATGTACGGTGGAGGCAAAGGAGCATGCTGTGACGGTGACTGGCAGCAGCCTTGTGCCTCAGGTCAGCATTGCTCAGAGCCTTTCCGGTATTGGTCAGAAGGGCGATCGGATCTGCGTGCTGTTTGACATCGCAGACAAAGACCCGGAGATCACGGCATTGACGGTCAGTCTGGGCGGCGAAGAAGCAGATGGCGCAGAGGGCGCCTGTGAGACGGTGCTGGAAGGCGGTTCCGTATCGGTGGAGTTCCGGGCGGTTTGGCCCAGCACATCTCTGGCCAAGGGCAGTTTTACTGTCAAAAATCTGGCAGTGGTGAACATCGATCAGATCCTGCGGCAGACGGCTGACGGCAGGGAAAAGGGGGACTGGGTCGGCTATCTGAGAGGTTTACTGCCCTTTGACAGTCACTATGATTCCAGAGCCATGTACATCCAGACGGACACAGGCATCTGGCAGCAGTTTGATCGGGAGGAAGCTCCCATCGGTGTGGGAGAACTGCTCTGCGGCAACGGAACTGTGGTGCCGGAACGGCTGGCGGCAGGAGCGGAAAAGAGCTTTCTGCAGTTTACAGGCGGTAAACCAAAATGGTGCACAGCCGACGAGGTGGCGGAGCATACAGCAATGGCCCGTGTGGCGGAGAATACCTATGTGGGTACCGGTACTGCCGGTTCGGTGGAACTGCCCGGTAAGCCTGCGGTGCTTTGGCTGCGGTTTGACGGGGAAACCCATCTGTTTTTCCAGGGTACGACCATGAGCGGCACCTACGACGGAAAATACAAGTGGGAAAATGCAGTGACCGGTACGCAGGAAGGAAAGAAAACCTACACCGCCGGTGTGACACTGGAAGGCAGCACGCTGAGTTTCTGGTTCACAGAACCGGAGCTGGAAGAAAATCAGACATGGAGCAGCGGTGATGCCGTTCACTTCAACGAGAAAGACAAACAGTATATCTGGACGGCAATTTATTAAAGAAGGGAGGTGAAAACATGGCAGAGAAAGAAGTGAAACTGAATGAAAGAGATCAGAAGGTAGATAAAGCATCTGGCGGTGCAATTACCGAAGCCAAAATTGCTTGGAATAATGCAAACACCGCCTATAAAGAAGCCAAAACGCAAGCAGAGAAAGATGTAGCAAAGCAGGCTATGGCGGATGCGAATAAAGCGGCAAATGATGCAAGAAGCGAATTTGGAGGTTATTCTGCCGGTACCAATGGTATCGACTATAAACCCAATGCTGTGACCAATGGCGGCAGAACAGCGGCGCAGATGGAGGCAGATATGGCGGCTTATAAAGCTGCCAATACCAACCACGGCTCGGATAAGTACAGCCGAGATGTGGGCTGGACAAACGGCAACTCTGCGGACATGAACCTCAGAAGTATGGCAAACGAGATCCGTCAGCAGATGGAGGCGAATTCTAAGGCATGGCATGGCGCGGACAAGGACACCAGAACCTACCTGCATGAGCAGAATGAATTGCTGGCAGACTTGCTGCCGGTAGACAGTACTTATGATTCCAAGACAGGCAGATGGTCTACGTGGAACACCAATCTGGGCTATGGAGGATATGCAGGCTGGGGACAGGACAATGTCAGAAATGCACAGCAGAATTTCTATGGCTACACCGATGCAGATCGGGAACGGTGGGACACGGACACCAGTCACTACTATAACTTTGTGGACACCATGGCACCTGCCAGAAATACCACCGATGAAAGCAGTGGTTATACAGGCATTTATGCCCAGTTTGCCAATGGTCCGTATGCTTCTTTGATGAGCGGTACCAGAGAAGGCGGCAATATCAATCTGACGAAATACACAGACGTTATCGGTGACAGATTTGGTGATGAGGGTACTTTCGTGCGGCTGCCGCAGTATGACGAGAATGGCAATATTATCAAGTATGCTCCTGCGCTGAAGGGTAATAATGATGCTTCCGCATACACCAGGCAGTTTATGCCTGTGGCACAGAATGGTGTACTGATTGGTAGAGGCGCAAGAGTCAATGCCATGGACCCTACCACCGGAAACAACAACACCGCAGGTCAGCGCAATTATGTGCAGACCTACGGCGGTTACGGACTTGGTGATTGGGGTGAGGTTGGTGGTTCCGGTCGTTCTGCCAACAGCTTTGAGGGCTATTTGCAGCAGATCTATGCTTCTGCGCTGGAGGCACAGCTGAAGGCACTGGAAAGCGGTTACAATGCCAACCTTTCGGAGCTGGATGCCGGTCAGAAGACAGTGGACAGTGCTTATACGGAGCAGAAGCGGCAGACCAGCGGCGAAAATGCCCGGCAGTCGGCGGCTTGGCGTGAGGTCGCCAATGCCTACGGTCTCAACTCCGGTGCGGTGGGTCAGGCCAAGCTTGCCCAGAACAATCAACTGCAAAGTGATCTGAACAAGCTCAATGCCGCCCAGGCGGCGGCACGGACGGAGCTGCAGCGGCAGCGGATTCTGTTGGGTCAGCAGTATCAGTCGGCCATTGAGCAGGCGGTGGAGGAGAACAACAGTCAGCTTGCCATGAGCCTCTATCAGGAGGCGGTGCGGGCAGAGGAGGCTTTGCAGCAGCAGAACCAGTTCTATGCAAATCTGGCCTTCCAGTACGGCAAGTCCATGGCGAACTTTGCCAAGAGTACCGGCGCGATCAGTCTGGAGGAGCAGTTCAACATCATTGAAGATGCGGTGAAAAACGGCTTTATCTCTGAGGCACAGGCTGAGGCTTGGTCGATAGAGAAGGGGATTATGTAATGGGCGGCTGGATGGAAACAGCCCGGGCGAATGCCCGGGCTATGGATCAGGCTGCGAAACAGAACCCCTATAAGGAGCGGCTGCGACAGGCCGGAGAATATGCAAGAAAGAACGGTCTTGCACCTCAATCGGTACAGACGGCGAGTTCTGCGATCAAGCCGACAGAAATAAAAATCGCAGACCCGATGTCAGGTCTGCGAAGCAGAGAATCCAGTCAATATCTGCTGTCCGATGATCTGAAATCGGCAGGGGAGCAGATGAAAAGCGACGTAAATGCAAAATTGGTCACCGATGGTGCATTTGCAAATGCGGCGGTGAAAAATCTCAGAGCAAACGGTCAGACCGAAGCCGCTGACAATCTGAAAAGCCAGCTGGATGCATTGGAACGGGAACGGCATATTGCGGAATTGAGGGAAAATCAAGCGGCACAGAGTTCGCAGAAAATTCCTGCTCCCAAACCCGTTTTGCCTCAATATTCCAATTCCTATTTTGCTTCTCCCGGTGTGAAGGAAATTGGAGAGAACATAATCACCCGGTACAATGCTCAGGCGATGCTGGATTATATGGGTTCCAGAGAATATGCCCACAAGCAGGAAACGGCGAGAAAAAGGGCACAGGCAGAGGCGGATGCCATATACAAGGAAATGAAGGAATATATCGCCAATCCAAATGTGAATGCACTGGTCGATCCAAAGATCCTTGACTATCGCAATCGGTATCATGCTGCCCTAATGGAAAGTGTACCGAACGAAACGCAGGAATGGGAAACGGAGCAGTATCTGGATATTCTTGCCGCCGGTGGTGAAAGCCTTATGAATGTAGTCAGGAATCTGGCGGAGGAAAGAGAACGCACATACAGCAGAAAGCCTACCATAAGCGCAGGCTTTGATGAGGCGAATGCCTATTTCAACCGCTACAATCAGCTGAAGAAGAAATACGGCGATGCGCTGGATGACTGGCTGACATATGCAGATCATGTTCGGAATGGTGAAATTGCTGAGGGTAAACTTGCGGATTGGCAGCAGTTCGGTAGGGATAAATCTGATTTTGCGACCTGGAATACCTCTGTTGTTGCTGGTCTTGGAAGTTATGCCGGTTATATAGATGCCTGGGGGCAGAAATTGACCAATGCAATAACCGGCAAGGATTATCCCATTGATTACAATACACCCGCTCAAATGCCTGCAAAAATTTCTCAAGCGATTCGCAATGGTGCCACGGAGGACAAGACCGGTTTTGGCAGGTTTTTGTATAATTCAACTGCTTCTATTGCTGACAGTACGATTCCCTTAGCGTTTGGAGGACCGGGCAAGGCGATTCTTGCACTTTCCGGTGCAACGAACTACATGCAGGCAGCTGCTGAAAGAGGTGTGCCGGATAATCAGGCACTATTTATCGGCGGTGTTTGCGGTGTGGCGGATATGGCCATTGAAAAGCTTGGTTTTGATCGGATCTTTGGCACAAAAAGTGCAGGCACGCTGGCAGATGATATCATAGGAATTTTTAATAATGCGGGGCTGGAGGCATTGGGCGAAGGTGCCACAACGCTTATTACAACTGCAGCAGATGCGTTGATCGCTGGCGACAAGTCGGAGATCAATACCGAGATAAATCATTATATGGAGCAGGGCTACAGCTATAACGAAGCAGTGAACTTAGCTCGAAAGAGCTGGGTAAGTGGTCTTGCTTTGGATATGGCTGGTGGTTACTTCTCCGGTGGTGTTCTTTCCAGTGGCAAGGTTGGCTTTAACGCAGCTACAGGCAAGTATAACACTAATAAACCTGTTGCCGCACCGCAACAATCTGTACAGCCGACTTTTGTAGGAAAACTTGGAGAGCAAATCAAAAACTGGAACGATTGGGATAAACTCAAAAGTGGTGCATGGAATGCTGTTAATGGATTGCAATGGTTGTCACCCTATGGTCAGATTCAGCCGGCATTAGCCGATGGTTGGACAAATGCTCCAGTGGAAGTAAAAGGAAGTTCTCTGCTAAGTAGACCCGTAATGTATTTTGTGGACAAGAAACATGGTTCATCGTATAATCAAAATGAGAAAAGCCTCGAGCCGCAGACGGGACGAGAATGGCATGCATTCAATCGTTCATATGCGAATAAGACATCTGATATAAAAAAAGGCGAAGAACGAAGAATCATTATAAACACAGCGGATTATGTTTATCTGGTATGTGCAGATGGATATATGCATGGTTATATTGCCGACAAGATTTGTATTTTGGGCAATGAGAAAAAACTACACAAAATTCGAGAGGAGTTTACGAATGGAAGAACTGACAAAAGAGGAGAGACTTCTGATTCGAATGTTGAAGCTGTTCAAGATGGATATCGACGAAGTCATTGGGATTTGCCTGCTGCTAAACGAGAAAAAAGAACAGTTGGAATTGACCTACTGGATGAAGATGCATCCCGAAGCGACAGCATCGGAGATTATTGGGAAAGCTATGGAGATATCGGATCGGAAGAAGAATTAGAAGCTTCTGGTGTTGGCACGATGTTTTTCGATGGAGAGAATGCATATGAGCGAACGGAGGCAGGGTGGATTCGTATTCCGTTGGGAGAAGATGCTCCTATCCTTTCCGATGAAGACAAGTCTTTGATTGAGAGAAAGCGATCAGCAGATGACTTGTGGGAAGCTTACAGAATAATCGCAGATGAGGAAGAATTGCGAGCTATTGAAGAAATGAAGAACATGTACTATGGGGAAAAGTAGAGATATATAGCTACAACTTCGTGGGAGTAATGGCACCCGCCAGAAGCGCACCGACGAAAGAAGCGGCAGACCAGCGGCGAAAATGCCCGGCAGTCGGCGGCTTGGCGAGAGGTTGCCAATGCCTACGGTCTCAACTCCGGTGCGGTGGGTCAGGCAAAGCTTGCCCAGAACAATCAACTGCAAAGTGATCTGAACAAGCTCAATGCCGCCCAGGCGGCGGCACGGACGGAGCTGCAGCGGCAGCGAATTCTGCTGGGTCAGCAGTATCAGTCGGCTATCGAGCAGGCGGTGGAGGAGAACAACAGTCAGCTGGCCATGAGCCTCTATCAGGAGGCAGTCCGTGCAGAGGAGGCTCTGCAGCAGCAGAACCAGTTCTATGCAAATCTGGCCTTCCAGTACGGCAAGTCCATGGCGAATTTTGCCAAGAGTACGGGCGCGATCAGTCTGGAGGAGCAGTTCAACATCATTGAAGATGCGGTGAAAAACGGCTTTATCTCCGAGGCACAGGCTATGGTCTGGGCACAGGAGAAGGGCTTGATGGCATAAAAAATGGGACAGGGTCATCCCCTGTCCCAACAAAAAAAGGGAGCTCCATCATAGGACACAACTTGACGGCAAATGCCGTTCAACCATATCCGGTAGGAGCTCTTGAGTGCAGTCTATCAGATTTGTTTGCGAATGTCAATCCTTATGGCTGGCATAAAGGTATGGATATACCCGATGGAAGGTTTTTAAAGTATGTTCCGGACGGGTTTCTGGATAAGATGCAAAGGTTAGCCAAGGAGTATGGTTTGATAGAACAGATACAATATGACAGAAGGCAGACAATCAAAAAGTATCAAGAAATGAAGAGAAAGTTTCCGGAAAATGAGGCGGTGCTGCAACGA
>JAZNLL010000060.1:0-2448 GCA_045579045.1 Candidatus Avilachnospira sp. | reverse complement strand
CTGCCAGGTCAATCAGACCCAGGATCTCCTCCGGGGTGAAGTCCAGCAGCTTCAGAAAATCTTTACCTTGCAAATTCATTGTTATCGTCTCCTTTACAGCACTTTGGACAGGAAGGTTTTTAAGCGCTCACACTGGGGATTCTCAAAAACCTCCTTGGGTGCGCCTTCCTCGGCGATCACACCATCGTCGATGAAGATAACCCGGTTGGACACCTCACGGGCAAAGCCCATTTCGTGGGTGACGACCACCATGGTCATACCGGCCTTGGCCAGGTCCTTCATGACCTCCAGTACCTCGCCTACCATTTCCGGGCCCAGGGCAGAGGTGGGCTCGTCAAAGAGCATCACATCCGGCTCCATACACAGCGCCCGGACGATGGCAACTCTCTGCTTCTGACCGCCGGAGAGCTGATTGGGGTAGGAATCTGCCCGGTCGGCAAGACCCACCCGGGCCAACAGCTCCATGGCCTTGGCCTCCGCCTGCTCCTGGGTCATTTTTTTCAGCATCACGGGAGCAGTGGTCATATTTTTCAGCACGGTCATATGGGGGAACAGGTTGAACTGCTGGAACACCATACCCATCTTCTGCCGGTGGGCATTCAGGTCCACCTTGCCGTCGGTGAGGTTTGCGCCTTCAAAGAAGATCTCGCCGCCGGTAGGCTCTTCCAACAGATTCAGACACCGCAGGAAGGTGGACTTGCCGGAGCCGGAGGCGCCGATGACGCAGACCACATCGCCCTTGTGAATATCGATATCGATGCCCTTGAGGACTTCGTTCTTGCCAAAGTTCTTTTTCAGATCTTTGACGGAGATAACGGTATTATTTTCCATCGCTCTTGCCCAGCCTCCTTTCCAGTCCGGCCAGCAGCCGGGTCAGAATCACGACCATCACCAAATAGATCAGCGCCAGCAGGATAATGGGGTTAAATGCATCGTAGGTCTTGTTCCGGATATTGGTGGCTGCCTTGGTCACATCCACCACAGCCACATAGCCGGCAACAGAGGTCTCCTTTAACAGGGCGATCAGCTCATTGCCGATGGCAGGCAGGATGTACTTGATAGCCTGGGGCAGGATGATCTTGGTCATTGCCTGGCCTCTGGAAAGACCTAAGCTTCTGGCCGCCTCCATCTGGCCCTTATCCACCGCGTTGATACCGCTGCGGATCAGTTCTGCCATATAGGCGCCGGAATTGATACCGAAAGCCACAATGGCCACCGGCACACCGTCCTTAGCAGAGGCAAAAATGATGTAAAAGAACACCAGCAGCAGCACCGTCATAGGCACGCCGCGGATCACAGTGGTGTAAAGGTCGCACAGCCAGCATACGAACCGCAGCCTCTTGTTGCCCTCGCAGAAGTACTTGGCAATAGCGATCAGCGTACCGATCACCACGCCGATGATCAGCGCGCCAAGGGTGATGATCAGCGTATTTTTCAGACCGTCCACCAACCACATATAGCGGTTGTCCTCTAAGAAGGTCTCGGCTAATTTATCAAACCAACTCATAATGTTATTTCCTTATGTTTTATGAAATGGGAAGCGGGCTCCGCGGAAATGCGCAGAGCCCGCCGTGCAGTTTTTTAAAAATCAGGGCTTTACATAAGCTTCGCCGTGAGCAGCGAAGATGCTCTCAACAGTGCCGTCAGCAATCATTTCCTTGACGATGCCGTTGATCTCAGCAACCAGGTCCTCAGAGCCGAAAGCGAATGCAAAGGCGTAAGGCTCTTCGGTCATCTTCTCTTCCAGGATCTTCAGGCCGTCGCCCTCTTCCACCATCTGAATGGCGGTGAGGTTATCCACGACCCAGGCGTCCACCTTGCCGGTGGTCAGAGCTGCCTTGGCATCTGCGTTGGCGTTGAAGCCCTTCACAGTGCAGCCTGCATCGGTGCAGCCCTTCTCAGCGGTGGTGCCGGTCTGAGCGGAAACGGTCTTGCCGGTCAGATCAGCCTTGCTGGCGATAGCGCTGTCTTCCTTAACAACGATCACCTGGGCGGCGTTGTAGTAGGGGTCGGTGAAGAGCATATTCTTCTTGCGGTCTTCGTCAACAGTGATGCCGGACATACCGCAGTCGTACTTAGCGGACTGAATGCCAACGAGAACGGAGTCAAAGTCCATCTGGACGATCTCCAGCTCTACACCCAGCTTCTCACAGACCTTCTTCATAATGTCAACTTCGATACCGACGACTTCATTGTTTTCCAGGCTCTCAAAGGGAGCAAAGTCGGGGCTGGTGGCGACAGTCAGCTTACCGGCCTTCTTTACATCGGCCAGAGTAGCGCCCTTGGCGCAGGCGGCCAGGGACAGGCACAGTACCAGTGCCAGAACAAGTGCAATAATCTTTTTCATTTCACTTTCCTCCTAAATTTGATTTTTGTTGCCATTGCAAATCCCACATCGTAGGGGCGACCATTGGTCGTCCGCTTGTTGTATGTGGGCCGTAGCGGACG
>JAZNLL010000059.1:0-11683 GCA_045579045.1 Candidatus Avilachnospira sp. | reverse complement strand
TATTGTCTTCCTAAGACCGCTTTGGCCTCCGACTTTGTTAACCAATTTTCGAACCAACAGAGCGCCGCTTGGCGAGGATAACGCGAAAGCTATGTTAGCTACGCAAACTCATCTATTATTGAGATATATATCTATGTGGGTTTCTCAAATGGATATGGATGTTTCGCTGGCGGACTTGGGATTCTCTAATTATCATTGGTAAGTTATTAACACCCTAAAAAAGACACGCTTCGGCGTGTCTTTTTTGGTGCCGCCGACCGGGAAAACTCGAACCGACGGTTCGATACGAGAGCCTCCAAGAAGCCAAGCGGCAGCGAAGGCTGATTGGCTAAGGCGAACTATGCGGAGTGCAAAGCACGAAGCTGTCCGGTCAAACCGGCGGCGGTTCTTATAGCATAGAATAAAAAAATTACACTTATCCTGTTTATTGGACTTTCTTTATATATAATTTAAATATCATAGTCAGAAGGGTGATTTGAACATACAGGTTATGATAACGAGTAAGGTGGATAACAAGTTAAGACAGGGGATTGAAAAGTATCTGTATTTGCGTCGTCGATTGTATGAAACGGATGTATCGGTGGATGCCGATTTTCAGCGAGTCTTTAATGGTTTCTTTCGTATGCGCCAGCGTTCCTCCGAATTTTATCGGGGATTTTTCCGCTATATGGAATTGCACAAGAATACAGAAGTATCGTTTCAAGACACGATAACGACCTTCTATGAAAAGTTTCATCGTCTGGAAATCTCTTTTTCCAGTAAACTTGTTGCGTTGATTAATCCCCAAAAACCTATATGGGACAGTGTTGTTACATACGGCCATTTTGGGATAAAAGCTCCGTCATATGGATGTGGCAATCGGTTGGAGAAATCGATTGAACGATATCATCAGTATTGTGAAAAGTATGTCGCATTTATGCAAACTGTAGAAGCGGAACGGCTGATTAGTGAGTTTGAGTGTCGTTTTGAAAATGCAGAAATAACAAATGAAAAGAAAGTGGATTTTATGCTATGGGCTGATCGAACGGCAGAGTGAGGTAAAATGCTATGCTACGATTTTTCTTGGGTGTTTTAGTTGGCTTTTGGTATGATATTTTATTCAAAAAGTAGGCGTTGATAAAGAAAACTCTGTACTATGGTTAAACAGTACAGAGTTTTCTTTGATTTTATATCCCCATATTCTGCTTGCTCAGAGCCTTCTTGATGGCCATGGCAAGGACGGGGGCGATGATGATGGCAACGGCTGCGTTAAAAGCGGTGGCAGGCAGCTTGGCTACCACAGTTGCCAGAGCGGGACCCGGTTCCAGACCGTGGATCAGCAGACCGGAGTAGAAGTAGCTCTTTGCCAGATACAGGGCGGCATAGGCGGCAGCACCTGCGACGGTGGCAAGGAGGGCTTTGGTATAGCCCCAAACATTTTTGTTGCCTGCACGGATGACCAGACCTGCGGCAAGACCGTAGCCGAATTTCAGCAGGAAGGTCAGCCAGCATTCGGAAATGTACAGGGGATTAAACATGTCATAAATGGCAGAACCCAGACCGGCTGCCAGTCCGCCCAGCCACGGGCCAAGCAGAATGCCGGACAGGGCACACAGAATGTTGCCCAGATGGAAGGACGTGGTGCCTGCGATATCCAGAGGCAGGGTAATACGGATGGCGGAGCCGACACAGGTCAATGCGGCCAACAGACCGGTCAGTACCAGTTTTTTGGTTGTCAGTTTTGTTTTCATGGAAATTCCTCCCATACGGTTTGTATGAGCCTATTATAATTGGAACTGACCATAAATAAATAGTCAGTTTGGAAAATTTTTATATGGCCAGATTAAAAAATGTTCCACTTGTCATTTTTGCCTCCATCTATTATAATAAAGAAAAAATCATTTGGAGGGATCGAATATGATCGCCATTGCATGTGACCATGGAGCATACGCTCTGAAAGAAAAGCTGAAGAAGCATCTGGAAGCCAAGGGTATGGAGTACAAGGATTTCGGTACTTACTCCACCGACAGCTGTGACTATCCCGACTTTGCCGGTCCTGCTGCTGAGGCTGTGGCTGCCGGTGAATGTGACCGCGGCATCGTCCTGTGCACCACCGGTATCGGTGTGTCCATCACAGCCAACAAGGTCAAGGGCATCCGCTGCGCCCTGCTGTCCGATGTCATGTCTGCCCGCTTGACCCGTCAGCACAACGATACCAACATGATGGCCATCGGTGCCGGTGTGGTAGGCGAAATGCTGGCTCTGGAAATCATCGATACCTGGCTGGGTACCGAGTTCGAAGGCGGCCGCCATCAGCGCAGAGTGGAAAAACTCATGAGCTACGAAAAGTAAAAACAGCTGAAAACGCACCGTCGACAGACGGTGCGTTTTTTGTTATCGTTTGAATTTAAAGGCGATGAAAAGACCTACAGCCAAGGTCAGCACGGTAACGGAAACGGTGATGATCTTTGCGGTGTTGCTGCTTGTCTGCGGCTGGGGATTTTTGCCGGTGAAATCTTCCCGGTCGGGACGCTGGATCTGCTGTTCGGAAGGGGCAGCGGAGCCATCCTGCATCTGAGGGGGTTCCATGCCGCCGAAGCCACCCATACCGCCGCCCATGGTGCCCATGGCGGAAAGGTTCAGGTCACCCACATCCACGGCTTCCGTGTTGCCGTAGAGCTGACGCTCTGCACTTTCTGCACGGAGGGAGCAGAACTGCTGCAGGGTGTCCACTGCGGTTTCGAATTCTTCATAGGTGCAGAAGGCTGTGGGGTCGACGGCCACATAGGGCATGATCAGATCCTTGGCATTTTGGATGATGTCCTGCAGATCCACTTCCGCAAGAAGTCTTGAATACTGATGGTAATACTGCTGGGTGTAATCATCGTTGGAAAAGATCCATGCCTGCATGGGACGGTCTTCCAGCACTTCATCGATGGACTCGTTGACGGCATCGGATGCGCTGCCGCCGCCGAAGGTGCCGAAGGCCAGATTGTAATCCCAGGGAATCATGGCCAGCTTGCCGTCTTTTTCATAGAGGTAGTAGTTGTGGATCATGGCACCGGTGTAGCTGTCATCGTTGACCACGAAATTGTGGGCGGCGAAGTAAGCGAGGACGGCGTTGATATCCACTACTTCCTCCGGATTCTCATAGGCGGAAAGCTGCTTCAGAGAAGCGATGAGACGGGTTTGGTCTGCTGTGGTGATGTCGGTTTTGGCGCTGCTGAAGATATTGGCGTAGCTTTCGGGGTCATCATCGATGTACCGGAGCTTGACATCGGAGGAGCCCATGCCGAAGCCGCCTTTACCGCCCTGGGGTATTTCACCCATGTCGGGCATTTCACCGGAGAACTGAGGCATTTCACCGGAGAACTGGGGTCTTTCACCCTGAGCGGGCATTTGGAAATTGCCCATGTTGAAATCCTTGCCGTTGCCTCTGCCGCCGCCGAAGTTCATGCTGTCGGGCTTGTAGAGTTCACCGAAGTCATTGCCGTAGTTTCGCTGCAGGAAGGATTCCTCCACAGCTTCCACAGCCAGATACAGCCCCCAGGCTTCTCCGTTGACGGTGATATAAACATAGCTGCAAAGAGGCGCTGCCACACCCATCTGCCCCATCATCTGATAGACCAGATAGTCCTTCATATAGGTGTTGTCCTGAATGAGGTTGTTGAGGCACAGCTTGTCCAGTCCGTGGTAGGTTTGCGTACCGTCATACTGGTCGAACTCGATTTTGAAGCTGTAACGGTCGGAATCCATGGCGGCAACACTGCTGAGAGAAGTGTTGCCCTTGCCGCGGATACCGACATTTTTCACGGTTTCACCGTCAATGGTCACGTCGCAGACGGAATATTCTTCGCTCCGGGCAGTGGCAAGAAAGCCCTCCCAGTCTTCGATGGTGATATCGATGGTATGGACTCTGTCGGTGGAGAACAGGGTGTCTTCATAACCCATGGTCTGTGCAGCCACAGAAAGGCCAAAGGCCCCACCGTTCATGAACAGAACGGTGAGGAGCAGGCACAGAGCGGTAACAGTGGCGCAGAGCCGATCGATATGTTTATGTGCAGCCATAAGAGCCTCCTTAATTCATGTAGTCGCCGTTGTAGCTGACCAGAACGGCACTGGCCACACCGGTCATGGCAGAAAGTTCATTGATAAAAGCGGTGTTGCCGTCTTTCAGACGAACTTCCAGATTCAACTCCACAGAGTCGGCACGGACGGCCTTGCTCTTGACGGTGCAGCGGTCGCTGTTTTCTTCCACAAAGGATACTGCCAGTTCCTCCGACATTTGATCTGTACACTGCAGAACCAGAATATAGGGATCGGAACTGGGTTTCTGATTAACAAAGAACAGCAGAATGATGCCGATGACGACGCTGCCGATGACAGCCAGAGGAATGAGACCGGCTGCCAGAACGATACCTGCGGCAATGGCCCAGAACAGGAAGGCGATATCCAGTGGCTCCTTGATGGCGGTGCGGAAACGGACGATGGACAGGGCACCCACCATACCGAGGGACAGGACCACATTGCTGGTCACGGCCAGAATGGTCATGCCGGTGATCATGGTCAGGGCGATGAGGGTCACACCGAAGGAGGAGGAGTACATGACACCGCGATAGGTCTTTTTATAGATGAGGAAAATAAACAGTCCCACACCGAAGGCCAAAACCAGCGTCAGAAGCATGTCAAACATGGTGATGGAGGAAACGTTTTCCAGAAAACTGGATTTAAAAATATCGTTGAATGTCATGAGAATATCCTTTCTTTAGCCGTAAATACGGCATTGTGCATATTTGGAAAAAGCGGAGACCCGTCTGCCTTCCAGCTGAATAGCGTTCCGGATAATATTCGGCAGGAATTCATCCCATTTTACTTCCAGAAGGATGGGGGCGTCTCCGGCCGGGACGGTCAATGCATCGGGATTGAGGAAATCCGTGGATCGCAGACCGGTGCGGATGTCATAGTCCAAGGTGACACGGACATTGCCGGGTGCATAGACAAACGGTTCCCGGATATAGTCCACAACGGTTTTTGGACGAAGCTGTTGTGTGTGCATTTTGGCATACAGTTCCCGAATCAAAGGCTGCTCCGATTGCCGCATCCAACGGATATTGCCATCAAGGATCTGTTGGACCTCCTCCGCTGTCAGGTCGGTACTTTCCTTGCAGCCGAGACCTGCCAGTTTGCTTTTCTTTTCCAGATGGATCAGACTGTAATCTGAATTGTAACAGCGGAGGCGGAATTTTTCCCGCCGGCTGACACCGTTCAGCTTCTCTTGCAGTGCCGTATCTTTCGGTGTATCAAAATAAAGGCTTCGGATGAAGTATTTTCCGTCCGTGGCATGAACATCGGGCTCCATAATGGCTCGAAGCCGCTGGCGCAGAACCAACAGATCGCCGTAAGACAGCACATGCTTCCATTCGTGTCGGTATTGCAGAATATCACTTCCTTTCGCAGCCGATGATAGCAGAGTTTTCTGAAATCTGGCTGAAAATAAAAGGTATTTACATAAAGTTCATATTTTTCAGCTTCAATTCAACATTTTGAAGTATTTTATGGTAAAATGGAAGCGGAGGAAGCGTTATGAAAATTCTAATTGTGGAAGATGAAGTGTTGCTGGCCGATTCGCTCAAAACCATGCTGCAGAGCAAGGGCTTTGAGGTGGACTGTGTTTATAACGGAGAAGACGGTGCCAATTATGCGGAGACGGGGATCTATGACCTGCTGATTTTGGATGTGATGATGCCCAAAATGAATGGCTACGAGGTGGCAAGAAAAGTGCGTGCCGAGCGTATTGGCACGCCCATCCTTATGCTGACAGCCAAATCGGAAGTGGAAGATGAGATCGAGGGGCTCAATGCAGGTGCGGACTATTATCTGACGAAGCCGTTCGATTCCAGAAAGCTGCTGGCCTGCATCAATGCACTTTTGCGGCGGCAGGGTGCCCAGATCAACACCATTGCGCTGGGCAATACGATGCTGGATCTGGCGGCTTGCAGTCTCAGCTGCGGCGAAAATCACGTGCGGCTGTCCGCCAAAGAATTTGATGTGATGCGTTTTCTGATGTCTTCCCATGGGCAAATCTTGCCCAAGGAACTGATTTTGTGCCGTGTGTGGGGCTTTGATTCCAATGCGGTGGAAAACCATGTAGAAGTGTATGTGGGCCTTCTGCGGAAAAAACTGAGGCATATCGGCTCCAATGTCCGCATTGAGACTGTCCGCAGACTGGGTTACTTGATGGAGGCAGAGGAATGATCAAAAAATTACGGCTGAAGTTCATTGCTATTATTATGGCATTGATTGCGGTGATGCTGTGTGTGATCTTCGGCACGGTCTATCACTTTACCCGCAAATCCATGGAAGCGGAAAGTGTTTCCATGATGCGTTCCATTGCGGCGGTGCCCTTCAGACCCGGACGTCCCGATGAACCGAATAACAATCTTCGGCTGCCGTTTTTTACGCTGGAAATCGGCAGGAAAGGAGAACTCCTTTCCACCGGCGGCGGTTACTATGATTTGTCCGATGAAGGGATGCTGCTGGAACTGATGGAAGAAACCTTGGACAGCGGCACGGATGTCGGTGTGCTGAAAGAACGCGGTCTGCGGTTCTGCCGCATGAACAATCCGAGGGGCACAACCTTGGTCTTTGCGGATATGTCCAGCGAGATCAGCACTCTGCGAAACCTGATCAAATCCTCCGCGGTCATCGGCATTTTCAGTCTATTGGCCTTTTTGGCCGTTGCTCTGATCCTGTCCGGCTGGGTCGTTGGCCCTGTGGAGCGGGCTTGGATGCAGCAGAAGCAGTTTGTGGCCGATGCGTCCCATGAACTGAAAACACCGCTGACGGTCATCATGACCAATGCGGAACTGCTGCAAAGCGAGGAATATCCGGAGGAAGAGAAAGCACGGTTCTCCCGCAGTATTCACACCATGTCCTGCCAGATGCGTTCGCTGCTGGAAAAAATGTTGGAACTGACCAGGACGGAGAACTCCCAGAGCAGATTGGTTATGAGACCTGTGGATCTGAGTCGGCTGACAATGGATGCGGCGCTTTCCTTTGAAGGCATGTTTGTGGAAAAGGGACTGTCCCTGAAGATCAATGTGGAGCCGGAGGTGGCTGTGTGGGGCAATGTGCAGGCGCTGCAGCAGGTCATGGAGATCCTGCTGGACAATGCACAGAAATACTCCTTGCCAGATGGTGAGACGGTGCTGCGGCTGTACTCTGTGGGACAGGGGAGATGCCGCCTGCAGGTATCCAATCCGGGAACCGGACTGTCTTCCGAGGATCTGAAGAACATCTTCCTGCGATTCTACCGCATGGATGAGGCCAGAAGCCGGGACGGAAGCTTCGGACTTGGACTGCCGATTGCTGCCAATCTGGTAGAGCTGCATAAAGGAAAAATCTGGGCGGAAAGCAAAGAAAATTGCAATAGTTTCTATGTGGAAATGCACAAACAAAATCCCATGCGTTAAGACGCATGGGATTTTGTTTGTCAAAACATCAATTATTGTCGAACAGGCAGGGGATGTCGTGATCGGCAAAATACGTTTCCCAGTCTGCCTCCGGCTTACGGTTGGTGACCACCAGCTGCAAATCGGTAAGGGGCGCGATCTGGGTGAAGGCGACTTTATCAAACTTGCTGTCGTCAATGGCGAGGATGGTCTGGCGGGCGGCTTTGATCATGGCCTGCTTGGAGATGGCGTTCTGCTCAGAGGAATCGGTGATGCCGGCCTCCGGGTCGATGCCTTTGCAGGAGATGATGGATTTATCTACATGGAATTTGGAGAGAATCTGGGGGACCTGGAAACCGTCCAGCGCCAGAGAGGTGGGACGGAGCTGACCGCCGGTACACAGAATGGTAAAGCCTTCTACGCCGGACAGTTCCACCACGATCTCCACAGAATAGGTGATGACGGTCAGGTTCTTTTTGTCCTTCAGCTGCTTGGCAACAAAGAGGGAAGTGGAACTATCGTCCAGCATCAGATGGTCGCCGTCGTGGATCATGTCAGCGATACGCTTGGCGATGGCGGTTTTTGCTTCCACATTGGTTTTGTTGCGGATGGTGTAGCTCAGGTCGGTTTTGAGGCTGTTGCCCCAGATGGCACCGCCGTAGGTCTTGGTGGCATAGCCTTCTTTTTCCAGCTTATCCAGATCACGGCGGATGGTTTCTTCCGTAACGCCGTAATGGATGGCCAGTTCGCTGACCAGAACACGCTGCTCCAGACGGAGCTTATTCAAAATCTCATTTTTCCGTTCGATGGCGAGCATGACATTGTCTCCTTTACGGGTTTTGGGTTAAAAACCACAGAAATCAACATGATTATAGCATGGTTCTCACATAAATTCAAGGGCAGAACAGGAAAATATCCCCTTGGAAAAGGGTGCGTTTTACATGGAATATACCCTATGTAGGGGTTAAAAGGACGGTTGCCCCAAGCTGTTGTGGCATGACGCATAAAGATTATGAAAAATATTATGTAAATCAATGTAACCGGAATATCAAAAATGCCTCTTGTGGTGAGCAGATCCTGAAATTGGTAAAAATGTAACTATTTTGTCATGAAATACGTGCAAGATATTACAAATTTGTCACAATAAGAATTTTATGTCGAAATTTGTTGAAAAAGTTCTTGCAAATGTGAAAGGAGTTTGATAGATTATAAGAGCAGTAATTATGTAAATGCTTTTGAGTGGGGTTTCAATGCCGTGGTATTTTCCAGTTTGATCTTTTTATATCTGTTCCTGCCTGCTTGTCTGGTGGCTTATTTCTGCTTCCGGTCCATGGCGGCTAAAAATTTGATTCTTGTCCTGTTCAGCCTGGCTTTTTATGCCTGGGGTGAGCCGGTTTATGTATTTTTGCTCATCGCTTCGGCCTCGTTTAACTATGCTGTGGGCAGATGGATGGGCGAATCGGAGGATAAACGTAAAAAACGGCTGTTGGTACTGGCGGTGACGGTGAATTTGCTGGCACTTGCGGTATTCAAGTATGCCGGCTTGTTGGTGGACAGCTTCAATCAACTGACGACTCTGCGGGTTCCTGTCCCTCAGATCGCGCTGCCCATCGGTATTTCCTTCTTTACCTTCCAGGCTATGAGCTATGTGGTGGATGTCTATCGGGGTAATGTCCGGGTGCAGAAGTCCTACCTCAGATTCCTGATGTACATCTCCATGTTCCCGCAGCTGATCGCAGGTCCCATCGTCCGTTATGCCGATATCGAAATGCAGATGGATGAGCGTAAGACCACCGGTGAAGATTTGTTCTACGGTCTCATTCGCTTTGCCACCGGTCTGGGCAAGAAGATCCTCATTGCCGATCATGCCTTCGGCGTGGCTTCCAAACTGCTGGACGGCTCTCTGACCACCAATACGGTGGTGGGCACCTGGCTGGGTGTCATTATGTTCGCCTTCCAGATCTACTTTGATTTTTCCGGTTATTCCGATATGGCCATCGGTCTTGGGCGTGTGTTCGGTTTCCGTTTCCAGGAAAACTTCCGTCTGCCTTACACCGCTTTTTCCATTACGGATTTCTGGCGGCGGTGGCATATTTCCCTTAGCTCTTTCTTCCGTGACTATGTGTACATCCCTCTGGGCGGTAACCGCCGCCACCGCAATCTCAACCTGCTCATTACGTGGGCGCTGACCGGTCTGTGGCACGGCGCCAGCTGGAATTTCCTGCTGTGGGGTTTGTATTTCTTTGTGCTGCTGCTTATTGAAAAGCCTCTGCTCCCCAAGCTGAAGGTTGTTCCCAAGACCATTCGGCGGGTATTTACTCTGCTGCTTCTGGTCATCGGCTGGGCGATCTTCTATTTTACCGATTTCAGCCGCCTGGGTCAGGCCTTTGCCGCTATGTTTGGCTTTGCCGGCGGTGGTTTCTGGAACACCGAAACCCGGATCATGCTGGTCAACAATCTGCCTCTTCTGATTTTGTGCATCCTCGGTTCCACACCTCTGCCCAGACTGATCGCGGATCTGTTCGGCCTCGTCTGCGCGGAAAAAGAACCCGGCGGCACCAAACAGAAGGTCTATACCGTTGTGACTTTTGCGTTCTGCTTGACATTGCTGGTGCTCTCCACCGTTTCTCTGGTGGGCAGCGGCTTCAGCGCGTTCCTGTACTATCGATTCTAAGAAGGAGGGCAGTCTCTTGAAAAAACTTTATATTGTACTGCTCTCTGCGCTGGTTCTGGCAGCGGCTGCTGTGGGCATTGTGTCTCTGGCAGATGTGGATGCCACAGAGTCCAAGACGGAAAACCGGAAGCTGGCGGCTTTGCCAGAGTTCTCCTGGTCTGCCCTTCTGGACGGCAGCTATCTCGCTGAGCTGGATACCTATTATTCCGATACCTTCCCCGGCAGAGAGCTGCTGCTGAAGGCAAATCAGAAGCTCAATGGCTTCTATCACTTCGGCGGCGGACAGGAAAACCTGCTGGTGCTGGATTATCAGGGCGGTGCCGAACATGGGGGACAGGCTCTGGAGCCAATCCCGGAGCAGGTACCTCCGGAAGAAGATGCACAGCCTGTCGTGAACCCGGACGAAGTGCCTGTGGAGAATGTGCCGGAAGAACCCGCTGTGGAAGAACCTGTTACGGAAGAGCCTGTCACGGAGGAACCCGAGGAAGAAGTGGACGAAACGGAAAATCTGGACTACACTTCTGCCGGTTCTGTCATCATTGTCGGTGACCGGGCCATGGATGTGCCCTATGCCACCGAGTCGATCGTGGTTTCCTATGCCGATGCCGTGGGCAATCTGCAGACGGCTCTGGGCGAAAATGTCCGTGTGATCTCTCTGCTGACGCCCAATGCCGCGCAGTTCTATTCTCCCAAGGATATGCACTCCGGTGTCAGCGACCAGAAGGCCATGATCGAGCTGTGCTACGGCTCTATGATGGACAGCATCGTGACTGTGGACGCGTTCTCTAAGCTGAAAGCCCATAAGGATGAGTACATCTATTTCCGCACCGACCACCATTGGACGCAGCTGGGTGCCTACTATGCGTATACGGCTTTCTGTGAGTCTCTCGGTTGGGAAGCTGTGCCGCTGGAGGATTTTGAAACCGGTCAGTATACGGGCTTCCTCGGTTCCATGTACGGCTGGACTTCTCAGTATCCTCAAAGTGATGTGCTGAAAAACCATCCCGATACTCTGACCTACTATCTGCCTGTGGTGGAGACCAGCGCGGCCTACTATGCCGATGCGGATCTGGAGAATTCCACAGCTTATCCCGTCAGCGTGGTCTATCAGGGAATTTCCGAAGACCAGAGCAACAAATATCTCTGCTTCCTCGGCGGTGACCATCCTGCCGCTACGGTGGAGACCAATGTAGAAGGTCCTGTGTGCATGGTGCTGAAGGAATCCTACGGCAATGCCTTTGTGCCGTTCCTCACCAGCCATTACAGCAAGATTATCGTCATTGACCCCAGAGAATTCAACCGGGACGGCAAGCCCACTTTGAACCTTGCAGACTTGGCTGCCCAGCAGGGAGTGGATGATCTGATCGTCATCAACTATCCCTTTATGGTCAGCAGCGATTCCTATGTCGGCTATCTGAATCGGCTGGCAGGAGCAGAATAATCAAAACCACTAGTGTAACTAGTGGTTTGCACAGGCCCTTCAAGGGCCTATTACTAGCCGCATCTTAAGATGCACCGAAAAGATCCGCCAACCGCATAATTTTACAGGCCGCCGCTAAAGCGGCCTGTTTTTATGCTT
>JAZNLL010000058.1:0-3229 GCA_045579045.1 Candidatus Avilachnospira sp. | reverse complement strand
CCGCTTCATCGTGGTTGACAGCTGCGAGAACCATCTGGATACTGAAACCGTGGTCATCACCACGCCCGCAACCTGCACCTCCAATGCCTACGGCAACGGCGTCTGCACCGTCTGCGGCAAGAACCTCGTCAATGTCGAAGTCTACGACACCAAGCTGACTCATGTGTTCACCAACTTCGTGCTGAATCCCGCAACCGGCCTGTCCGTTGCCGAGTGCGAGAACGGCTGCGGCGCCACCAGAAACAAGGGTGGTCTGCCTCAGCAGGTTCTGGATGATCTGGATGCAGCCGGTCTGGATACCTCTCATGCCCATGAGTACGGCCCCGAAGGCTTCCGGTTCAAGCGCGTGTTCACCATTGTGGAGGACAAGAACGCTTCCGCCGGCATGGCTGCCAGAGCAAGAGCCAGAGACTGTTCTCCCGACCCCGGCAGCTACATCATCTATACCCATGAATCCTTTGCTGTCAGCCAGTCTACCGGCACCAAGCTGGGCGAGATGACCTCCCCCATGCTGACTCCCATGAGAGGCTCCACCTACAAGCTGGTTAAGCTGGAAGACCTGAAGCTGGATAAGAACATGACTTATCTGACCCTGTTCAACGGCGACCTGATGATCCCCGAAATGGCAGCGCTGGCAGGTAAGACCATCGACCTGTACGTCTCCATGCGTGTGGATGGCTACATCAATGCCGATGCTTCTGCCGACAAGTACCCCATCTGGTATGTGGACCGTGTCATCGCCGTGGACGACTGCGACCAGTATGAGCTTGAGCAGATCGAAGGTCAGTTCCCCTGCATGAACAGCGGCGAAAATGCCGGTCTGTGCCCCGTTTGCGGCAAGCCCAAGACGGGCGCCTCTTCCGGCCATATCTTCACCAGATATGAGCAGCAGAAGCTGGACAAGAACCAGTATGTGGCTCAGTGTGACTTTGGCTGCGGCACCACCGATACCAAATACTACGAGAGACCCGCAAACATGCTGGACGGTCTGCCTGCAGAACTGCCTCAGAACGTCAAAAACCACGTGGTCATCGCATACAGCGTTGCTGATGGCGAGATCACCGTGGGCACCAGATACGTCCGCTGGGATGACGAACTGGACCGTCCCGTTATGATCCGTGCTTATGACGAAGCCGAGACCACCGGTCAGCGGAATGCGCTGGATATGACCCAGGCTCTGCAGATCCCCATCAACCTGTGGCGCGGCGGCTCCAACACTGAGGTTCTCGGTCAGATCACCCGTGCACAGCTGGTGGCGAACTCCGGCAAGGGCTATCAGCTCTACCTGCTCGATGACATCATCCCCATCGAATACAACGAATACAGATACCTGTATATGTTCAACGACTGGGGCGCATACATCGAACAGTTCGACGACGATCTGAGAGATTACAAGGATCAGATTATGGACGTCTATGTCTACCTGAAGGTGGAAGGCGATCCTACTTGCCAGTCCGGCGAGAACCCCACCTACTATCTGGATCAGGTGGTTGTCACTACCGCCTGCACCGTGGATGAGACCTGGGATATCATCACCGAGCCTACCTGTAAGACGGCCGGTTATGCCATCGGTACCTGCTCCGTCTGCGGTATGGAAGGCTCCGAAGTCAACCTGCCCAAGCTGCCTCACAATGTTCCCAACGGCTACATGAAGAGTGCTCCTACCTGCGAGGATAACATGGTCGTCCGCGGTCATTGCACCATGTGCAACTGGGATTACTGCGATATGGAAGTGGAAGGCTCCGCGCTGGTACACAGCTTCACCAAATATAAGAAGCTGGACGACGGCTCCGGTAAGGAAGAAGCCTGGTGCGATCACGGCTGCGGCGAGCGCCATACCCGTGATGTTGTCAACAGCACTCCCGACTTCGGTGCAGGCAGCATTCTGGATAAGCTGCCTGCCTTCGGCGGTGCATCCGACCACGGTGTTTCCTTCAGCGATATCAAGTCCTCCGACTGGTACTTCGGCGCTGTGAAGAATGCCATGCAGAACAACCTCATCAACGGTGTCTCCGCAACGGAGTTCCGCCCCGATGAGACTCTGACCACCGCCCAGGCCATCAAGCTGGCTGCGGCTTATCACGAGCGTTCCGAGTCCGGCGAGGTCACGCTGACCAACGGCGCCGGCAACTGGTACAGCTCCTATGTGGACTATGCTGTTGACAATGGCATCGTGGATGGCGAATATGCCTCCATGAGTGCTGCCGAGATGAACAAGCCCATCGACAGAAGCGAATTTGTTGCCATCTTCGCCGCTGCCATGGGTGACGACCTGACCGGCCGCAACACCGTTGCCGACAACGCCATTCCCGATGTGGATATGGACGATGAGAATGCCGAAGAAATCTACGCATTCTACCGTGCAGGCATCCTGACCGGCTCCGATGCCATTGGTACCTTCAATCCCCATACTCCCATCAAGCGCAGCGAAGTGGCAACCATTCTGAACAGAATGTTCGATGAGACCACCCGCCAGATGATTACCCTGAATTAATGCACCAAAAGACCCCTCTCCCGCCTGTGGGAGAGGGGTCTTTGCGCCTGTAATGAAAAATAGATATTATGAATGTTTTTTCGGATAGATTCCATAGACAAATTTCCGGTTTTTTGGTATTCTGTACGTGTATTGTGAGAAGTGTACGATTAGAAATGCAGAATTCTCTCGAAGAAGAACAGGTTGCATAAAAACCGAATGAGGTTTTTGCACAATTTGCTCAAAGAGGGAGCTTTTTCATCATGTGTCTGCATGATCGGAGAAGCTGCGAAGAAAGATCGGACACTCGCAAAAAACGGCGAAATTTCTGCCAAGGAGGAAAAAGGATTATGAAAAAGAACAGATCCTTCGTGCGCTGGCTCTGCCTGCTTCTGATCGTTGTGGCGATCGCAGGCGTGACCATGGTCAGCGCTATGCCCAGACCCGGCGCTTGGAAAGAGGAACCCAAGCCCGTTCCCACCGGCCTGGTACTGGAAGATCTTCCCATCGTTCTGCCTGCAAATGCGACCGATGTGGAAAAGAACGCTGCAAAAGAACTGCAGCACTATCTGAGAGAAATGACCGGTGATGCTTCTGCCATCACCACCGAAGGCTATGGCAGCCGTAACGCCATCTACATTGGCGCTACCAAGTTTGCTGCTGCCAACGGCGTTACCCTTGAAGCCGGTGCCTATACCGATAACAACGGTCTGGGCGAAGGCTGGGTCATCAAGGCCGTCGGCGAGAGCCTGGTTC
>JAZNLL010000057.1:0-2095 GCA_045579045.1 Candidatus Avilachnospira sp. | reverse complement strand
ATGGCATCGAAGGTCCCGGTACCGGTTCTTCCAAGCAGAAGACTGTCGCTGAAGAAGGCGGCCGTATTCCTTTCCACCAGACTGAGTCTGTATCAGAACCGGTTGGTGGCGAGATCGAGTATGACGCCGAATATCAGCGAGGGCACAATGATGCCGCTGCTTCTGACATCGAGCGGATGCTTGAGAAGATGGCAGAGAAGGCTGCGTGCAAACAGTTGGAGAACGAGCGCCTCCGGGAACTGAACGAAACAGCCCAAAGCATCTCTTATGGAGACATCCACAGTGGTGTCGACATCAAGGTCCACCGGATCAGTGAGGTCGATGACGAATTGCAGGATCAGTATCACGAGATCGCAGGGCCCTTGCTGACCATCTCCAAGCAGCTCCAGCGCAGTCTGGTACAGAAGCTGAAGGATCAGCAGCGTGGCGGCAAACAAACCGGTCTGGTGATGGGTCGCCGCTTAGATGCCCACGCCCTCTGCAGGAACGATGGCAAGGTGTTCTATAAGAACAACCTTCCCAATGAGATTCCCCGCATATCGGTTGGCTTGCTGTTGGATGAGTCCGGTTCCATGTCCTGTGGCGATCGGAGTTCGTATGCTCGCGCAGCAGCCATCATCCTTTATGATTTCTGTCAGTCCCTGAATATCCCGATTATGGTCTATGGCCATTCAACCGGATGGGGCTCCAGCGTGGATCTGTATTCCTACGCTGAGTTTGACAGTATCGACAGGGATGATAAGTACCGTCTGATGGACATCTCTGCTCGTGGCAGTAACCGAGACGGTGCTGCACTTCGCTTTGTGGCGGATCAGCTGTCTAAGCGCACTGAGGAGGTCCGGATACTCATTCTGGTCTCCGATGGACAGCCCGCTGCCTCCGGATACAGTGGCACGGCCGCTGAGGAAGATCTTCGTGGCATCAAGCAGGAGTACAAACGTAAAGGCATTCTCTTTGTTGCAGCCGCTATTGGCGATGACAAACAGAATATCGAGCGTATTTACGGTGACTCCTTCCTCGATATTACGGATCTGAATCAGCTTCCTGTGAAACTGACGGCAGTCATCAAGCGCTTCATGAAGTGATCGCAAAAAATGAATAGTGATTCCTGAGGGGATCACCGCAAAAAACCAGTTGCCCACGTAGGGTAACGAAAACCACTTTATTCTAAGGTGGGCAACTGGCAGATGCTGTGTTGCCCACCTGCCTTATATGGCAGAAAGGATTTACTATGCATTATCTACACAAGATTCTGGTGCATATTCCCAGCGTTCATATCGAAGAGAACGCTGACCGGGAAACGCAGTTACGCCGAATCATCTCTCACGCACGCTCGGAGACTGAATGCTACTACGAAAGAGCCTACGACTGGCGTGAGGACGACTCTGCCGGTCGTTGGGAGGACGAATATCCTCAGACCGCTTATCTTGCCTCAGATGACCTTGAATGGTTCCTGAAGGAACTGGAAGAGGTCAATGCTACGCAGAAAGGCAGTATCGATTACAGCCTTCAGCAGCTCAAGGAAACCCTCGGTACGGATCTGGCTGTCATTGCTGACAAGCTTTGGAGCCGTCCCGGAAACAACTATGATGCTGCACAGGGCGTAACCGAAATGAGTGCCTATTACCTCAGGACATTGGCACAGCTTCTGTACGGTGAGTACCGTTGCGATTCCTGCTTCTACAACACCAACGACCACACCGCACGCCTCTATCCAAGTGATTTGGACATGATCAAAAAGAACCCTGAAGAATGGGCTCTGGTCATGTTTGACTATCACTATTAAGGAGGTGTCGGATATGCCTAACTGGTGTTCAAATGAACTGCATATCTTCGGCGCGTCTGAAGATATCAAGCATTTCATGGAAGCAAACAAGGGCCTGCCAGCTCAATACCCGCTTACTGAGTGGGAGAAAAGAGAAGGCTATACCACTCCAACAGAGCCTCGCTTTTCCTTCAACACCCTGGTTCCTACCCCACAAGAGGTGTTGGATCTGGGTTATGATGGTCATGAGAAGATCAGAAAGATCATTCAGGAAAAGGGCGAAGCTGCTGTTGCCGGCATGATCGACGGTTACCATTGGAATATCGCGAA
>JAZNLL010000056.1:0-4130 GCA_045579045.1 Candidatus Avilachnospira sp. | reverse complement strand
CCTGCATCCCGTGCACTCCGTCTGCGCTTACGGTAAGCATGCCGCCTTCATCACAGAAGGACATGAAAACTGCAGGACCGGCTGCGGCGAGGGAACTCCCTATCTGAAGATCCGGGATTTGGGCGGCAAGGCACTGCTGCTGGGCGTGGATATGGATAGAAACACCATCATGCACTCCCTGGAAGAGGCCATTGACGCCAAATACCTGCGCACTCTTGATATTGTGGCACCGACTTACCTGGAGAATTATCAGGAAAGAACCTTCACTTTGGAAAAATTCCCTCCCGGCCACAGAGATTTCATGATGATCACCCCGTACCTGCGCCGTGCTGGTGCCATGACAGAGGGTAAGCTCGGTAATGCCGTCACCAAATGCATCGATATCCGCAAGCTGTTCGATATCGTTATGCCTATGCTTGAGAAGGATCCTCTGCTCTTTATCTGCCACAATGACCACTGCAACTCCTGCCATTGGTCAAGACTCCTGTACACGGACTTGGAGATCGATATGGAGAAGTATAAGGAAAACTACTGCACGGATCCGACCTGCGAGATCTGCGTGATCTGACCTACTTGTGGAGAAAGGAACTGTAAGCTATGTATAAATTCAGCATCGCACCGTCGGATTTTCTGGCACCGGGCTTTGAGCAGAAGCTGGCTCTGTGCGACCGCGCCGGCTGCGCCTATGTGGAGCTTTCTGACATTCTGGAAGGCACATTCCTGGGGGAAATGGACGGAAACACCATTGAGACCATGCGTAATCTTTTGATCGACTATGGCAAGACCATCTCTCTGATCACCTACACCGGAAATATTGCTGATCGGGAGCGCTTTTGCGCCCTGCTGCGCAATGCCCACTTCCTGGGGGCAAAGGCCATCAAGGTCTGCTGCGATGGATACGAAGCCCTGGAGGCTGCCGCCGCGGACATCACCGAATGCGCCCAGGATGCCAAGTGCTACGGCATCCGCCTGTGTGTGGAAAACCGGCATGATTCCCTGCTTTCCCGCAATAAGGATATGGAATTGCTGGTGAAGACCGCCGGGGACAATGTCTATACCATTTTCAATCCCGTTTGTTATGCGTACATGCGGGCCCACCCCTTCTTCCATGAGTTCTATGGCAGCAAACTGAAGAACAACATCACCTTCCTGCGTGTCAGCGATGGCCTGTTCTGCGAGCGCAGACCGGCTCTCCCCGGACAGGGCAACGCGGAAATCAAAGAGCTGGCATCCATCCTCCTATCCCGTTCCTTTGATGGCTATTTCTCCTTTACGGACTACTTCGGCCAAACGAGCTGGGAGGATTTGCAGACATATATCGCAGCATTCAAAATGCTGCTGAAGCAGATGTAAGAGAAAAATATTGGAGCACTGTCTGAGATGGTGCTCCAATTCTGCAATATGACTCCTTAAAAGAGGAATGATAATGGAATTTCATGAAAGAATACAGGAATTGAGAAAACGGAAAGGTCTTACCCAGGAAGAACTTGCCCAGGCACTGTATGTGTCCCGGACGGCAGTTTCCAAGTGGGAGTCGGGCAGGGGATATCCCAATATTGACTCCTTAAAAGCACTTTCCGAATTTTACAGTGTGTCGATCGATGAATTACTGTCTTCGGAAGAAGTGCTGACCATTGCCGAAGAGGAGAACCTGGAAAAACAAATGCGTTTCCGGGATCTTCTGTTTGGCCTGCTGGATCTTGGCAGCGTCATGTTCTTCTTCCTGCCCCTGTTTGGACAAAAAACGGATGGAGGAATTCAGCAGGTATCGCTGCCGGCGCTGACGGAAATCGCGCCCTATCTGAAAGTTTCCTTTTTTGCGCTTATCGTTGCCATGCTGTCGATGGGCGCTCTGACCTTAGCGCTGCAAAACTATGAGGGTGCATTTTGGAAGGCCCATAAAAGCCAATTGTCGCTGCTTTTGAATGCCCTTGGGGTGTTTCTATTTATCCTCAGTCCCCAGGCGTATGGAGCGGCGCTGCTGTTTTCGTTTTTGGCAATGAAGATCGTGATTCTCATAAAAAAACCGTGACACGAAGGGTGTCATGGATGTGACGGTGGGATTCTTGTGCATTTTCTTCTTATCCTGTACTGTGTTTTCAGGCGAATGCCAAATACAGAAACAGGAGGCAATACATGTGAGAAGAGAAATTGATAGGAAATTCTTAGGGGCATTTGGCTGTCTTGGGGCCTTTGCACTGTGGACTTTGGGTGTCTGCTTTGCGGATGTGCAGGCTATTGGCCCCCGGGGATCGGCAGTAGGCTTTGCAGCTATGAATCGTTTTGTCCATACTTTGACCGGTGTGAACATAACCCTTTACACAATCACCGACTGGCTGGGACTGGTGCCTATAGGGGTAGCCCTGGGTTTTGCTGTTTTGGGCCTGGTGCAATGGATTCGGAGAAAAGACATTCGAAAGGTGGATGCCGACATCCTGTTGCTTGGGGGATTCTATATTGTTGTCATTGGCGCATATCTTTTTTTCGAAACCGCTGTGATCAATTACCGGCCGGTACTGATTGACGGATTTTTGGAAGCATCCTATCCCTCCTCCACGACCATGCTGGTGATGTGCGTGATGCCTGTGGCAATCCTGCAGCTAAAAAAACGCATCCCCAACCAGGTGGTGAAGCATTGGGTAGTCGGAATCATCGCCGTGTTCATTGCTTTTATGGTCCTTGGCAGATTCTTTTCCGGCGTCCATTGGCTTTCGGATATCATTGGTGGAGGCCTCTTGAGTGCGGGGCTTGTTCTTCTTTATGATGCCGTTTGCCATCTAATCCAATAAAACTGCAGCCGTTTTCCTGTGGGAAGACGGCTGCGCTTTTTAGCGGTTATTGACAGAAAACCCACAAACCGGTATGATAAATGAAAATAACGGAAAAATCGTAGAGGTGACACATGAAAAAGAGACTGTTATTTTTGGATTTGGACGGAACCCTTCTGAACGATGCCAAGGAGATCACCCAGGGCAATCGGGAAGCGCTGGAGAGAACCCTGCAACGGGGACACGGCGTGATCATCACCACCGGCAGACCCTTGAAAAGCGCCCTGGCCCAGGCAAGACGGCTTGGCCTGGACAAGCCCGGCTGCTATACCATCGCCTACAACGGCGCCATGGTCTATGACTGGAGCAAGCAGGACAATGTATTCACCCGGGCACTGGAGATTCCCGCTGTGATTCGGGTGTTTGAAAAAGCCAACGCAATCGGCGAGCACATTCAGACCTATGATTCCTTCGATGTACTGGTGGAGAAGCGGGGCGACGATGAGGCACTGCGCCGCTACTGCCAGATGGTCAGCATGACATACCGGGTCATCGGCGATGTCCACACCGACCTGAAGGAAAATCCCGTAAAATGCCTGGTGATCAACTACGAGAAGAAGGACGGCCTGCTGCAGATGCAGCAGTGGATCCGGGAGAATATGCCGGAGATGGACTGCTTCTTCTCCTGTGAGCAGTTCCTGGAAGTGGTGCCTAAGGGCATGAATAAGGGCGAAGCAGTCAAGATGCTCTGCAAGCTGTTAGATGTGGAGATCGAAAATGCGGTGGCCTGCGGCGATGCCGCCAATGACCTGGCCATGCTGAAGGCGGCCGGTATTGGCGTTGCCATGATAAACGGTTCTGACGAGGTGAAGGCAGTTGCTGACTATATCACCACCCGGGACAACAACCACGACGGCGTGGCGGAAGCAGCGGACAAATTCTTCTATGAAGAAGCGGAGACTTAATTATGGACAAAGCGGTAAAAAATGTCAGATCTCCCCTCTTTGCCGGCATTGAACCGACGGATATGGAGGGAATGCTGGGCTGCATCGGCTACCATGTCCGCTCCTACCAAAAAGGGGAGATCATCGCCTTTGAGGAGGAGAATATCAACCATGTGGGCGTGGTGCTGGAAGGCACCGTGGACATGATCAAAGAGAATGTGTGGGGGAACCGCACCATGCTGCTGCGGACCTACCCCCAGGACATTTTCGGCGAGAGCTTCGCCTGCGGTGAGGACTCTTTGTCGGTGGTGACCTTTACGGCCTCCCGGGACTGCAAGGTGCTGTTCCTGTCTTTCTGCCGGGTGATGCACACCTGTACCCATGCCTGTGTGTTCCATCAGACCCTCATTGAAAATAT
>JAZNLL010000055.1:0-4647 GCA_045579045.1 Candidatus Avilachnospira sp. | reverse complement strand
CCCTGCTTATCGCCGTGTCGATGTCGATGTCGAAACCGGCAAGGTCTCCGGCCTGTTCTAATCCTGCGCCTGTATCCGGCGGCCTCACCGCCGCCGGATTTTTTCAAATCATAGAAGGAGAAATTCACTATGGATATGACTATGGAATCCTGCCGCAAATTTGTGGAAGTTCTGGCCTCCAATGAGCCTGCTCCCGGTGGCGGCGGTGCTGCTGCTCTGGTCGGTGCCATCGGTACTGCTCTGGGCAACATGGTTGGTTCTCTGACCGTCGGCAAGAAGAAGTATGCTGATGTGGAAGAGGAGATCATTGCTCTGAAGGCCAAGTGCGATGCATTGCAGAAGGATCTTCTGGATCAGGTGGAAGCTGACGAGATCAACTTCGTCCCTCTGGCAAAGGCCTACGGCATCCCCAAGGACGATCCCAACCGTGACACTGTTATGGAAGAAGCCACCATGGTGGCCTGCTCCACACCCGTGAAGATCATGGAACTGTGCTGCGAGGCCATGGAAGCCATCGCTGTCTTTGCTGAAAAGGGCAGCCGTCTGGCTGTTTCCGATGCCGGCTGCGGCGCTGTCTGCGTCAAGGCTGCTCTGCAGGCTGCCTCCCTCAATGTGTTCATCAACACCAAGACTCTGAAGAACCGTGAAGTTGCTGAAGCGCTGAACGCCAAGTGCCTTGGTATGCTGGATAAGTATGGCAAGATGGCTGACGAGATCTTCGAGACTGTCAAGGCCGGATTTTTTAAGTAAGAGAGGATAAATTGTTATGGCAAAGCTGCTGTTAGCAAAAGAAGTTAATGAAAAGCTCAATGCCCGCATCATTGCTGATTGCGAAGCACTGAAGGCCAAGGGCGTGCAGCCCACTCTGGGCATCGTCCGCTGCGGCGAGCGTCCTGACGACCTCAGCTATGAGACCGGCGCCACCAAGCGTGCCGAGCTGCTGGGTGTCAATGTTGAAAAGTTCGTTCTCCCCGAGGATGTTTCCAAGGAAGAACTGCTGAAGGTCATCGATGAGATCAACGCCAACGATAAGATCCACGGCGTTCTCATGTTCCGTCCTCTGCCCAAGCATCTGAAGGCCGATCAGGACGAGATCTGCAACCGTCTGGACCCCCGTAAGGATGTGGACGGCATGACCGACGGCTCCAATGCCGGCGTGTTCATGGGCAAGCAGCTGGGCTTCGCCCCCTGCACCCCCGCTGCCTGCATGGAAATTCTCGATCACTATGGTATCGACTGCACCGGCAAGAAGGCCGTTGTCATCGGTCGCTCTCTGGTTGTCGGCAAGCCTGCTGCCATGATGCTCATGGGCAAGAATGCCACCGTTACCGTCTGCCACACCCGTACCAAGGATGTGCCTGCAGAAGCTCGTGAGGCTGATATCCTCATCTCTGCAGCCGGTGTGCTGAAGAGCCTGACCAAGGACTATGTCCGTCCCGGCCAGATCGTTGTGGATGTTTCCATCAACTGGGACGCCGAGAAGATCAACGCCAAGGGCGGCAAGGGCGGTATCGCCGGTGACGCTGTGTTCGAGGAAGTAGAACCCATCGTGGACGCCATCACTCCCGTTCCCGGTGGTGTTGGTGCTGTCACCACCTCTGTGCTCATCGGCCATGTGGTCGAGGCAGCCAAGAGAATGAACGGCTGATTTTTACGAAAAAAAGCCGCCCTTTTGGGCGGCTTTTTCACTCCGTGAGGTGTTACAAATGAACGAAAAATGGAAAAATTTAGATGCTAGTAAGACCATCAAACTGGTGCTCTGGCTGTTTACCTTTGCCTGCCTGGTCATGGCAGTGGTGGCTCCCGACAGAGCCGAGATGCTGAACGGTCTCAAGGCCATCTATACCACCCCCGGCAAGGTCGTCACCGACTACTTCCGTGTAGGCGGTGTGTCTGCTACCTTTGCCAACGGCTTTATTGTGGGTCTGTTCTGCTGCCTGCTGTATCAGCTGCCCGGCGCGCCCCTGAACAGCCTGTCCTTCTTTGCATTTTCCCTGACGCTGGGCTTCTGCTTCTGGGGCATGAACCTGCTGAATGTCATCGCCTGCGCTCTGGGTGTTGTGCTGTACTGCGCTGTCAAGCGGGAGCCTCTGGGCAAGAATGTGAATTTCATGCTCTTTGCTACCGGTATCGCTCCCATCGTGACAGAAATGTTCCTGCGGTATCCCACTGCAGATGTGGTCCACGGTTATACGGTGGCATCTGTCATTCTGGGTGTCTGTGTAGGCGTTTTCATCGGCTTCTTTACCCCTGCCGGCTGTGCCTATGCCCCCAATGCCCATAAGGGCTTCTGCCTGTACTCCGCCGCTTTGCCTCTGGGCATGATGGCCTTCTTCCTCCGTGCGGTGCTGTATACCATGCGTGGTGTGGCCATCCCTGCTGCCGCCTCCGGCTTTGTGGCACAGCCCGTGGTGTTCTATGGCTTCTTCGGTGCCCTGTTTGTTATTTGTCTGGTGCTGGGTCTGTGGAAGAATGGCTGGAGCTTCAAGGGTTACGGCAAGCTGCTGAAGTCCTCCGGTCATAAGACCGATTTCTCCGCAGAATTCGGCGGAGCCCTGTCTCTCATGAACATCGGCATCTTCGGTCTGTTCATCATGCTGTATTATACGCTGGTGGGCGGCGAACTCAACGGTGTCACCTGCGGTCTGGTGCTGTGCATGGTCTGCACGGCTGTTGCCGGTTCTCATCCCGGCAATGTCTGGCCCATCATGGTGGGCTATGTGGTCATGTCCTTCGTGGCAGAGGCTCTCTTTGCCGGTGAGGGCTTCAACAAGGCCATCAATGCACAGGCTATTCTGATCGGTATGTGCTACGCCAACGGCATGAGCCCCATGACAGGCAAATATGGTTGGTTCGCCGGTGTTGTTGCAGGCATGATCCACTATGTGCTGGTGGTCTGCGTGCCTGATCTCCATGGCGGCTGGCTGCTGTACAACGGCGGCTTCACCGCCTGTCTGGTTGCCATTCTGTTCGTCCCTGTTCTGGAGCGTTTCTGCAAGACCAAGGAAGAGCGGAAGTCTCTCAAGGAAGCTAAATCCGTATGATACCCTATCCCAATATGGTGCCGGGCACATTTCGTGCCCGTCCCAATCGGTTTATTGCCCATGTGGAGATCTATGGGAAAGAAGAAATTTGCCATGTTAGGAACACAGGCCGCTGCGGGGAATTACTGATCCCCGGTGTGCAGGTCTGGTGTCAGCACCATGAAAATGAGTCCAGAAAGACGAAATTTTCGCTCATAACGGTAAAAAAAGGTGAAATTTTCGTCAATATTGACTCTCAAATCCCCAACAAACTGGCCTTTGACTATGTCAAAACCGGCGGTTTTGGCTTTATTCCCGATGTTTTGAAGGCAGAAAAGACCTATAAAAACTCCCGTTTTGACCTCTATTACGAGGCAGGGGAGCGGAAAGGTTTTGTGGAAGTCAAGGGTGTAACGTTGGAAGAAAGCGGCATTGCCCGTTTTCCCGATGCCCCCACAGAACGGGGCAGAAAACACCTGCAGGAACTGGAAACCGCTGCGGCAGAAGGCTTTGAAGCCCATGTGCTGTTCGTCCTGCAAATGTCCGATATGAAGCACTTTGAACCCAACGAAGCCAGAGACCCGCAATTTGCTGCTGCCCTCCGCCACGCCGCCCAAAACGGTGTCAACATCAAGGCCGTGGAGTGCCATGTGACGGAAAACACTCTGGAAATCACAAAGGAAGTACCGATACAATTATAAAACCCGACTGGCATTTGCCAGTCGGTTTTGCTGTTTACACATTAAACAGGAAGTTGACGATGTCGCCGTCTTTCATGATATATTCCTTGCCTTCGCTGCGGACAAGGCCTTTGGCCTTTGCGTTGGCCATGGAGCCACATTCCTTCATATCCTCAAAGGCAATGACCTCGGCACGGATGAAGCCACGCTCAAAGTCAGTGTGAATTTTACCGGCGGCCTGCGGTGCTTTGGTGCCGTTCTTGATGGTCCATGCACGGCACTCATCGGAGCCAGCGGTGAGGAAGGAGATGAGACCCAGCAGGGAATAGCTGCACTGGATCAGATTGTCAAGGCCCGAACGCTCGATGCCCAGTTCTTCCATGAACATGGCCTTCTCCTCGGGATCGTCCAGCTCGGCGATATCGGCTTCCAGCTTGGCGCAGATGGGGAGTACCTGGCTGCCCTCCTTGGCGGCCAGTTCCTTGACGGCCTGAAAATGGCGGCTGGCTTCGGGATCGGCCACTTCATTTTCCCCCAGATTGGCGGCGTAGATGGTCTTTTTCAGGGTCAGCAGATCGGAGGTGGCGATCAGCTCCAGTTCATCGGGAGCGGCATCATAGGTGCGAGCCAGCTTGCCTTCGTTCAGGTGGGCAAGCAAGCCCTGGAACACTTCCACTTCCTTGTTGAACCGTTTGTCGCCGCCCTTGGCAGCCTTCTGTGCCTTATCGATGCGGCGCTCCACCATTTCGATATCGGCCATGACCAGTTCCAGATTGATGATCTCGATGTCACGGAGGGGGTCCGTGCTGCCTTCCACATGGGTGATGTTGGTATCGTCAAAGCAGCGGACCACATGGACGATGGCATCGGTGGAGCGGATGTTGCTGAGGAACTTGTTGCCCAGACCTTCGCCCTTGGAGGCACCCTTCACCAAGCCTGCGATA
>JAZNLL010000054.1:0-10932 GCA_045579045.1 Candidatus Avilachnospira sp. | reverse complement strand
AAAGGATAGATACTACATTCAGATTGATGACATTGCATCTGCTCTGCTGGACTACATGTACAATGTGGAAATCACCGATGCAGAAGGCAATGTGCAGAACATCCAGGCCAGCGTTGTCTGCTATCTGAAGAGAGGTCTTGCAGGTTCTACCAATGTCAAGCAGCTCAATGTGTTCAGATCCATGTGCTACTACAACCAGGTTGCCAACAGCTACTTTGGTTTGTAATTGCAAATAACAAACGAGTTCTCTGTTACAGCTGAATAACTTCAGCTGTAACAGTTGATCTTCATTTCCCCTTCCTTTTGCCCCGGCGGCCTGAACACCCGCCGGGGCATCTTTAGGATTAAAAACCTATCGGGCGGATGGTTCGTGCGCCTGCTGGTTCATTCTTTCGCGAGTCCTATGATCCATGAGGTTTTGGTTGTGGAGAAAGCAAAGAAAATGGCACTTGTCTAAACGGTGAGAGATTGGGGTTCTTTCCTACCGGGTAGGAAGGCGGCTGCGAGGCGAATTTAGGCCGAGTTTTTCTTTTTAGATTTCTGCGCAGATTTTGGGGAATTGGGGAATTTTGCGGCTGGAGGAAGGGTTTTGGTTCTTTTCCTTGGGGTTCTACTGCGGCGGTTTTTCCCCGCGAATTTCCCCGTGGTTTTCGATTTCCCGGGAACTTTGACCGAGAATTTGGATCCTGCGTGGCGGCTGCTCTCGATCTGAGGAGACTGGGAAAGATGTTTTGGAGATTTCGTCGGTGATTCGTCGGTGAGAGCGAAGCAGCGCACCTGCTTTGTGATCGCTCGCCTTGGCATTTCCAACCCCGAATCGGGTTCTCATAACCCGGAGGTCGTCGGTTCAAATCCGGCTCCCGCAACCAGTTGAAAACACTCACTTTTTTCGAAAAGTGAGTGTTTTTTCTAACTTTTTCGCTTTAATCCTTAGTCGTAACTATTCGTGGTTAGTCGTTTTTAGTCTGTTTTATTGCGGCGACATCTCGACGGTGAGAGTAAAAATAAGGCTCGGAAGGCCGTCGGTGAGCCGACGATGCGCCGACGAGATGGCGGTAAAATTCCCCTGCAGAATCCCCAAATACCCAACCGATGGGAACCGGGGAACCTGCAGGGGAATTTTTGTTGGGGAGAATCAGCAACGGCATGTTAGATGCAGTCGGCATGGGAAAAGAAACCATTAACTGTTTGGAAGGAGTCTGCATCGTACAACAACTCGATAGGTATTGCCCAAGGTACAAGTAAAAAGGGTTAAATCCCAGCTGCCGTCCAGCAGCTGCTTTGTGGCATCGGGGTTGATAGTGCCGACTTCCGTCACATCATAGGAAAACACATGACCGTCTGCATCGGTAAAGGAAACTCTGTCGCCGATCTGCAGGGTGGAAAGACTGCCGAAGTGGGCCGCATAGTTATGGGCGGCGATGATGAGGTCGCCGGTATAGGCAGAACCATCATAGCGACAGGGTGCCACACGGAGCAGGTCATAGCTCCATGTGCTGAGTACCGGCAGACGGCGGTTCAGTCTGGGAATGTCTATGACACCGATGCAGTCGTAACCGTTTACCGTGGACACCGGCATTTCCATATGGGGATTGAGCTGATAATCGGGGATTTCCTGCCGGGAAGGAGGCAAGTCTGCTGCAGAATGAGAAGAAACTTCCGCAAATTGAAATTGCTCTGCCATGGCAGCGGAAGCTTTGGCAGCCGCGCGGTTTTCCAAGAGAAAATAACCGGCCAGAGCGGCAGCTGCAAGGAGCAGCACCAGACCCAATAGGACAAAACAAAGGGAAATCTTATGCTTCATGGTCTTCACCTCGGCGGATATACAGGCCGATGACCAGGAAGAGCAGTCCTGCAGCGGTCAGCAGCAGCACGTAAGCCCAAGGCTGACCGGTTTCGGGAATGGTTTCCGGGAAATCTTCCGGCTCTTCCGACTGGGGCGGTTCCTCAGTGGCGGTGTTGGTGACCACAAAGGTGATACCCTGCCGCTTGACGGTGACCGTATAGCCTTCTGTGACGTCCTCTACGACGGCATAGTCGTGGGAGGCAGGTAAGCCTTGCCATGTGTAACTCCAGCGGTTAGAGGCCTGCAGCGTGACTGAGGAATAGACAAGACCGTCCTGCAGGAGGTGAACCGTTACGGTTTCGGGTCTGGTTTCTGCGTTGCCGTCATCCCAGACCTTCAAAACTTTGACAGTTTCTTCCTCGAAACCGTCACCGCCGCCATCGGGCACCCATTCGGCTTTGGGAAAAATCTCCACATGGCTGCCGGAGAGGCTCACAAGGGCGGGTTCTGCCGTATAGGCAAGGCCGCCTTGCCGATGGAGATGGCCGACCACCAGATAAATGCCATCGGACAGACCGTAAAAGTCCAGAAAACCGTGGAGATCGGTTTGGCCCTGTCGGACAGGGGGAATCTGACCGTAGGCGGCATAGAAGGCCAAAGTGGAGGCCAATGCAGGCCAATGGGACGGATCATCGGAGAAGTTGATATGGTATTTGGAAAATGCTTCTGTGAGTACCGGTTCGCCGTTTTCTCCGGTCTGTGCAACCAGATACAGGGAGAAGGTGGCACCGACCAGAGGCGTGCCGTTTTGGGCATAATGGATGGTCAAACCGCTGCTTTGGGCAGCGAGAACAGGGACACACAGGCAAACCAGTACCAGCAGCAGGCAGCACAAACGCTTATGTAGTTTCATCGGTGTGCTCACCGGCCTTTCGTTTTGATTTTTTCGGAAGCATCAGCTTTACCAGCAGCACTAGCAAAATCGGAATTGCCACCATGGGGGCAACGATCATGGGGTCGATCTGCATGGCATCAGCGGTGATGCGGACAGTTTTGACTTCTTCCAGATTTTCGATGCGGTTGCCGCGGACCAACAGCCGATGGGAATTGATGCCATAGGGAGTACAGGTCACGAGGGTACAGTAATCCTCTCCGTCAACAATAAACAGAGGGTGGATTTCATGGGGGTCAACGATCAAAATCTGGTCGATCTCATAGGTCAGAGTCTGATCCAGCACGTGGAGCATAAAAATATCGCCTTCCCGCAGCTGATCCAGATGGGTGAACAGCTTGGCAGAGGGCAGACCGCGGTGACCGGAGATGACGCAGTGGGTTCCTTCGCCGCCGATGGGCAGACTGGTCCAATCCAGATGACCGATGGCAACCTGCAAAACGGCATCGGAAGTGCCGTGGTAAATGGGCAGATCCACACCTATGGAGGGAATCTCCACCAGACCCATAATGCCGCTGTCATCCACGGCGAGCTGCTCGTAGTAACGGGTTTCCATTTCTTCGGACAGAACCACACCGCCGGGCATTTTGGCAAGATCGTGATTATAGGCCTGTGCATCGCTCCAAAGCTGGTCGTACCGGGTGTCATCCAGATTTTTTAACTGCTCTGCATAGTTGGCCACGGCTCTGGACTGGGTAAAGCTGTTCCAGTAGTCGCTGACAGTGGGATACAGCAGCAAGGACAAACCTATAACGAGAATGACCAGCAGCAGTATGGTGGAACCGGATCCACTTTTCTTTTTGGACTGCTTCTTCATATAAGTCTCTCCTTGCGGCTGTGCCGCAGGGGGTTGCCCCCCTGCGGTTACAGCGGAATGAATTACTGTTCGTTAGCCAGACGCTTCTTGGTGATGAGAACCAGACCGGCGCCCACAACCAGGATTGCACCGACAACGTAGAGAAGGGTGGTACCCATGCCGCCGGTGGAAGGCAGGACGTTACCCTTGGAGTTGGCGATGGAAACGGTGGAAAGGTTGCCCTGCTCGGTGTTATCAACCTCGTACTGAACATTGTTCAGGATGCCGTTTTCGTTGTAGTCAGGAGAGATCTCGACCTGAACGGGGGTATCCAGCTTGTTATAGCCATCGGGTTCCTTGGTTTCTTCCAGATAGTAGATGCCGGCATCCAGACCCCTCAGGTTGATCGCACCGTTGGCATCGGTATCCAGAATGGAAGCTTCGTCGCGGTCAGTGGTGAAGCCGTAGACAACACCCACATCCTCAGCGGTCAGAAGCTTGTCATTGATCACAAGGCCTTCCTCGACCATTTCTTCGGTGATGACCTGAGCATAGTGGTAGGTAGTGGTATCACCAACGGTATCGCGGTAGTACAGGATAAACTCGACGCCTTCCAGCTTCAAGTTGGCATCAGATGCATCGTACTTGTCCACATCGACCTTGAAGGTGTAGGCATAAGCTTCGTCGGGAACGGTAACGCCGGTGCCTTCGCCGTTGGGGTTGTTGTCGTATTCGATCTTGACTTCGTTGGTGTTGGCATCAGCGATCAGAGCATTTCTGTTCAGATAGCAGGTGTACTTGACAATGACCTTCTGGGAAGCCAGAATGCTGGGATAGGTTGCCAGCAGGTCTTCGATTTCCAGAGAGAAGGTGATGTTGCCTTCAGCATCGGTGGTGGGATCGGTAGCGACAACGCCTGCGGGCAGGGCAGCATCGGTTTCAGCATCATAGATGGTGTAAGCGACGGTGCCATTGTTGTTCTCAATGTAGATCTTCTCGTATTCCACGAAGGTCAGGCCGGGAGCCATGGTATCGATGAACTTGTAGTTGTAGGTGTCGTAGCTCAGCAGGTTGTTGGGCAGGGTGCCTTCCCACTTGTAGAACAGAGTCTGGTTGATGTAAGCATCTTCGGACTCGGTGTAGGTGCCGTCCAGAGTGTCGTTGACGGTCTTGGTGACCTTAACGCCTTCGCCCTTGACGGTGATGGTGGAAGACTTGATGACAGAGATCATGTACTTGGAGTAGAAGTCGCCTTCATTGGTAACTTCGCCGTCGCGGTCCTTGATCAGGTAGTAACCTGCAGGCAGACCGGTGATGGCATAGCCGGTAGCGCCATCCTGCTGGGACTGGGTGTCAGCGGAAGCAACGGGATTATCCAGATAGGTGTGAGCAGTAAAGGTGCCGTCGGCAGTGTAGGTTGTTTCACCGACAACTTCAGCAAAACGGTCCAGAATAGCGGAGTCGTTGCCGTGGATGTTGTTGGCGATTTCGTTGGCCAGGACCTGAGCCTTTTCAGCGATGGGGAGTGCAGCCACTTCGGTGGTGGTCAGCTTGGCAAACACAGCGGACAGGGTAGTGGTGGAGTTGGCCAGCTCGATCTCCTTGGTGTCGGTGGTCAGAGCGGTGATCAGAGCTTCGGGATCGGCGATGGAGGAACCCCATTCGATGCTGGACAGGGTAGTGCCATCGGCGGACAGCTTACCGGAGAAAATCTGATAAGCGTCGTAGGTGTGGTTGGGAGCGTCGTTCTTAACGAACAGGTCGTAGGTGGGGTCAGCTGCGCCGACCATAGCGATCATGGAGCAAACCATGAACACTGCAATGAGGAGTGCGGTCAGTTTCTTGAGGTTTTTCATTTGTGTTTTTTCCTTCCTTTTTATATTTTTTAAATTTATCGCACATTTCTTCCGCATTATGGAGAATCATCGTCCTCCTTTCTGCGGATGATTTTATACAACAGGGCAACGGCTGCGCCGAAGAACAGAACCGTTCCGCCTGCTATATACGGTTTGGTACCGGGGCCACCGGTGGCCGGCAAAGTGTAGTTCAGAAGTTCATTTGCCACATGAACCTTTCCAAGCTGCTCGGAAGGAATACTGGCCGCGCCATGGCTTTGCTCCACTTCCTTGCAGATCCGGCAGGTGCCTGTCTCTTTATCGCAGAAGCAGAACCAGTATTTGGTTTCATCCAGCATATATCCGGACGGTGCCTTCAGCTCCTGCATGTAATAGAGAATATGCTCACGGAGAATGATACCGTTGATGATATCGGTCTGGAACAGCAGTTCGCCGTTGGCATCGGTCACGCCGGAGGTGATCAGACCGCCGTGCTCGTTGTACAGACCGAAGGTGGCACCGCCCAGAGGCTTGCCGGTGGTAGCGGAGGTCTTGAACAGCTGAACTTTGTAGTTCTTGGCGGCGATGTTGATCTCGGCATAGACCTTTTCATTGCTGCTATCCGTAATATCTTCGCCCCACAGGGTGACCTTGGCGGAGTTGTTATACTTGATCGCCTGCGTCGTGCCCGGAGGGATAATCAGGGTGGCATCGTAATCCAAGGTGTACTTCACAGGCTGGGGGTTGTTGATCACGATGGTCAGCACGTGGGTCGGCTTACCGTCGTCACCGTGTTCGTTGCCTGTGCCGTCATATTCCGTGGTATAGTCCACACCCTGGCGCAGGGTGGTCACAATGCCGTTGGCATCCTCCGCCGTGATCACCAGAGAACCGCTGATGAAGGCCAGCGTCTCCGTCATCTCGTCCCGGATGGTCAGCGGGGAACCGTCGGTCAGAACCAACTTGGATTCGTTGAGGGTGATCTTATAGTTGGCGGTGTAGCCGTCAAAGTCGTGGGTCAGCACCTTATTGAACAGTTCGGGAATGGGAACGGAATCTGTAGCAGTGTCGATCTTGGTGCCGATGGTACCGTCCGGTGTGACGATCATGTTGTAAAGCTCGGCATCGTTTCGGACATTGTTGTTCATGCCGCCATAGGCTTCCACTGTGTTCAGATCTTCTGTTTTATAATGGAAAGTGAACAGGGTGTTTTCCTGCGCTGTCCAGCAGTGGCAGTAACCACTGGGATGCCAGCCTTCCGCTTCGCTGACGAACCAGAAGTCGCTGGTACATTTGGTTCCGTTCCAGAATTGGCAGGTATCTGCTGTGCAGTTGCAGCGGCTTAACAAAATCAACTGTCTGCCGTAGTAGACGCCGTTGTGATCGGGAGACCAGTAGTTATGCCATGCATAAGGATCGGCATCTGTGGCTTCTTCCACGGTGGGAACTTGAATGACGGTTCCGTTATAGGTGGCCGTAACCGTGGAATTGTTGGAATCGTTATGGATATAGGCCAGTTGGTTGCCGTTGGCAGAGCGGATGCTCATGTAGTCCATGATATACCAGAAATAGTCGGCTTTCTGACCTTCTCTGATGCCGGGAATCATGGCTTGGAACTCCCAGACAAAGGCGCCGCCGGCGGCATCACCCATAAAGGTACCTGTTTTGGTAATATCAGCATGGATCTCGCCTTGGGTGAATCTTGCCCAGCCGTCTGCAGCGACATTATCTACTGTTACATGGTTCATATAGTCCCGTGCGCCGGATACGACGGTGGTTTTCGGGGTGGAAGTATATTCAATGTAGTATTCAAAGCCTTCGTTTCCAAGGGGAAGCGCACCGCACCACATACAGTTGCCAATTTCCGGCATGGTGTAGGACCAGGTGCCTTCCTCCCAAGTCAGATTGGGGTCTCCAGGGTAGACGACCCAGCTGTGCCAGTTTCCGGTGGCCAATTCCGAGATGCCGATGGACAAACCGGCATCCATATCGGATTGGGTGTAATGATGCTCGCCGAGATACTGGTCGACCAGAACTTTATCGGTGATGGTGTTGCCCGGGACCTGCGTGCCCGCGTTGCCGGTGATGAGGGCGGTCCAGTAAATCTTTGTGGGATCCTGACCGTTGGCCTCGTCGCCCTGAGAGCCCCACTTGAGCATGGTGGCAAGGGGCAGATCCTGATTGGGTTTTTCAACCGTGACCGTGACCTTGCCGTCAAAATCAATGGGATCGTCCTGCTCCGGGAAGTGGATACCCAGAGTGGCACTGATGGTGATCTCGGTACGGCTGTTCATGTTCTCGTTGAAGTACAGGGTGATCAGACCTTCGTCGGTCACAGTCCAGTTGCCCACATTGGTGCCGTCCTTCAGAATGAAGGTGCCTTCACCGCCGTCCACCAGCAGTCCGTTGGGAACCTGATACTGGTAGGTGCCGGGCGCAAAGCCTTCCGGGCTGGTAAAGCTGACGGTCAGCTTATAGCCGGTATTTGCCTGCACCACGTAGTTGCCGTTTGCATCCTTTGGAAGTTCGTGGTTGTCAAAATCCAGCAGGGTGAAGAAGTAAGTACCGTCGTTGGCTTCCAGATAGGCCAGCAAATCGGTGACAGCGCGTGTCATTCTGAGAGAGAAGGTCTGCATCCGCGGTGCTTGCAGCATCTCATCGCCGCCGAAGATAAAAACGGCAGGCCCGTTGGAAATATCCAGAATATCCACTTCTTCCGAGGGGTTTGCCGTGGGAAGCAGAACTTCTTTGAGAGAAGCCGCACCCTCTGTGGAGCCCCAGCCGATGATGCGTTCATCAGCCAGAAGCATCTCTGCGCTCTGTACGGCATTTTCCATATCGCCGCAGATGAAATAGACATTGGCGTTTTGTACATCGGTCACAATACCCACAGTCTCATCCTCAAAGAACACAAGGTCACCGGGAGCGGGAATGTAGGTTTCTGCCGGGATGTATCGGCCAAGCGTCTCCCAAAGCTCCAGCATGGCTTTTGCTTCGGTTTCGCCGGGAAGTTCTTCCGGATCTGCACCGGCATACTGGAGGCAGAAGGATACAAAGAGGGAAGACCAGTCTTTATAAGGTGCGTCATATCGGGCACCGTAACGGGTATAGCCGCGACGAATGCCGTCGTAACCGATGACAAAGTTCTGGGTGCTTTCGCAATAGCCGACCTGCGTTTTGGCTATGCCAACCAGATCCTCCCGCAGGTTTCCCGTGTAAGGATAATCTTCAAACATTTCCTGCCAGTGCAGCATAGTCTCCACATCGGCCGTAGGATTGGAAAAAGGCTCGTTGCTGTTTGTTTCTCCAAACCCGCAGACCAGCTCGTTGACGTAGCAGGTTCCGCTGTGGACATGGGCAGTTTCTGACAGTGTACAAGTCAGAACTTGCTCTTCGTGAGCTTCGATAAATTCTTCAACAAAGCAATTTTCGGTATGTTCATGGGGTTCGGGTTCCTGACACATGGGCAGAAGCTTGGTCACTGCATCCACAAAACGCATTTCGTAGCAGGTGTCATCGTGGATGTGCGGCTCTTCGGAAAGGGAGCATATGCATACCTGCTTATAGCAGGCGGCATCATGGGTATGTAAAGGTTGGCTTGTGCCGGTGTCCTGCGTAATGGCAGGCAAAATCAGCGCATAGGTGGTACAGAATACGACGATGGAAGCCAGCACCATAACGATCTTTTTTCGAAATCTCTTTTGTTTTCTTTTGAGGGCAAGAAACGCAATGCGCTTTTGGATATTCTTGTCCATTTCGCAGGTCACCTCCTCTCTGGGATTTGCGGTTTATACGCCGCCGAAAGCGGCAAAAGGCCAGACCCGGAAAATGATCTTTCCGACGATTTGTTCTTCGGAAATGCAGCCGACAGCCGTGTTTCTGGAATCCAACGAAGTGGCACGATGGTCACCCATGCAGAAAATACGGTTGTCCGGTACTTGATAGGGGAATTCAATGTTGCAGTCGCCAAGGGCTTTTTCGGTCAGATAAGGCTCCTCCAGCGGCTGGCTGTTTACAAAAACGTTGCCGGCCTTGTCGATCTCCACCCACTGACCCGGTCCTGCGATATATCGCTTGACCAACAGTTTATTGCCAATGTAGAAGCTTACAAGATCACCGGGTTCAAAGCTGTTGCCCTTGACCGCTATGACGATTTCACCCTCAGCGAGGGTGGGGCTCATGGAAGAGCCGTAGATTTGCAGCACCGGCATCCAGATGGTGGCCACCAGAACGGCCACAGCCGCCACGACGATCAGGGTGAAGAAGGTGCTCTTCATGGCACGGGCAAATTTTCTTCGATAACGTTCCCGGCGCAGCTCCTTGCGGAGCAGTTCGGAACTGGGAAGGTCCGATGGTTGGAAGTTAGTCTTCATACATAATTCTCTCTTTAGCTTTGCGGATAATGGCAGCCGCCTCTTCGTTGGCTCGCTCGATCATGCCGGTACAATACGCTTCTTGACGGCGCTGCATCTGGCGGATGTTGTCCAGATAGGTATCCGCGGTTGCCTGCGCTGCTTCAAAAAACCGATGAAGTTCCATGGCGGCTTCCGCTATGGAATCTGCCTCGTCAGCGCGGATTCGGTTCTCTTCCAGACGCCCTTTTAACCGCTCCAATTCTTCGTGCAGCCGCTCGTTTTCTTCCGCCTGCATAACCATTATCTGCAGCAATTCCCTGCGGCTTAAATGCTTCAATTCTTTTTCTGTCATATTGGAACCTCGTTTTTGGGTATAAAAAACCATTATTACTATATAAGTATAGCGATGTAACCCGCGGGAGGCAACAACAAATTGTTACAATTTGTGACATCTTAAGGCGTCTTCCGAAGGGTGTTATTGTATCCTTGGAAAATCCGAGCAGATACATTAACAAAAACTTTGGTCGCCGAAAGAGTAAAAACAGCAGGGGAATTTTACGGCTGGGAGAAGGCTTTTTGGTTCTTTTTCTTGAGGCCTTGCTGCGGCGGTTTTTCCCCGCGAATTTCCCCGTGGTTTTCGATTTCCCGGGAACTTTGACCGAGAATTTGGATCCTGCGTGGCAGCTGCTCTCGATCTGAGGAGACTGGGAAAGATGTTTTGGAGATTTCGTCGGTGATCCGTCGGTGAGAGCGAAGCAGCGCACCTGCTTTGTGATCGCTCGCCTCGGCATTTCCAACCCCGAATCGGGTTCTCATAACCCGGAGGTCGTCGGTTCAAATCCGGCTCCCGCAACCAGTTGAAAACACTCACTTTTTTCGAAAAGTGAGTGTTTTTTCTAACTTTTTCGCTTTAATCCTTCGTCGTAAACATTCGCGGTTAGTCGCTGTTAGTCTGTTTTATTGCGGCGACATTTCGGCGGTGAGAGCAAAAATAAGGCTCAGAAGGCCGTCGGTGAGCCGACGGCGCCGCCGACGAAGCTACCCAAATTCCCGGTAAAGTTCCCCAGGGTGGGGCTCACGGGAATTCGCTGGGGAATTTTTGGGGAGAGGAATCGCCAAGGTCAACAAGGGGAAAGTCTGTCTCAGAACGGAAAATTCTCCTGTTGTGGTACCCAAAATCGGCGGTCGCTCGTTTCTCTCGCTGCCGA
>JAZNLL010000053.1:0-11974 GCA_045579045.1 Candidatus Avilachnospira sp. | reverse complement strand
GATTTTGACTACATCATCGGCTCCTGCCACTACTATTGCGTGGATGGAACCTATTACCCCATCGACTCCAACTATGATTATTTCAAGAAGTGTCTGGAACTGTTCTCCTATGACCCGGTGGCCATGGCCCATGCCTATTATGAACCCTTCTGCCGGTATATCCGAACCAGAAAACCGGATGTGGTGGGGCATTACGATCTCATCACCAAGTTTGACGAGTATGCCGATCATCTGTTTCTGAATAATCCTGCCTATGATGCTGTGGCGGAGCGGTACATGACCGAGGCCGCACAGTCCGGCTGTCTGTTTGAGATCAATACCGGTGCCATCGGCAGAAATCTGCGAACCACCCTGTACCCCTACGAAAACCTGCTGCAGATCCTTCGAAAGAACGGAAACGGCGTGGTTCTGGCCTCTGACTCCCACACACCGGAAACATTGGATTTCGGCTTCACCGAAGCCAGAGCCTATCTGAAGGATCAGGGCTTTGACTGTGTGTATGTCCTCTGGGACGGCAAGTTTGTGAAAGATTCCTTATAAAAAAGGATGCGTTGAACAACGCATCCTTTTTTATTACGCAGGCAAGATGACAGGTACATGGGCTTGCAGTTCATAGCACTTGCCCTGCCAGTGCAGGGTACCGCCGGGTTTGGTGGCAAGAACGGACAGCTTCTTTTCGTTCAATTTCACTGTCACAGTGCCGCCGTTTACGGGGGCAGTGCCGGAAATCTCCTTCAGCCCGCCCAGATTGGGCTTCACAGAGAAGGTCTCATAGCCTGCGGAAGTGGCCTCCACGCCCAGATAGTAGCGGCCAAAGAGATACACAGGACCGCTGCTCCATGCATGGCAGAGAGATTTTTCGTACTTGCCGCCGTACATGGCATAGTGCTCGTTGCCCGTCATGGAGGGGATATATTCCTCCCACAGGGTCTGTGCGCCCAGTGCCATCATGCCGCCCCAGTAGCTGCGGAGGACTTCCTCCACCTGAGAGAATTCTCCCAGTTTGGCAAGGGCGTCCAGCTCATAGCAGCGGAAGTAAGGCGTCGTAATTTTGGCAATGTTTTCGTTGCGGATGACCTGCTCCAGAATGGCAGCGGTCTGATGTTCATCGGCAATGTCATAGAGGACGGCAAAAATATTGGCATGGCGGGTCACATGGTCGTTGCCCGTCACATAGCTGTCAATATACGCGCCCTTTTCTTCCTTCCAGAAGAATTGATTGGTGCGTTTTTTCAAGTTTTCTGCCTTGTTTTCATAGACAGAGCCATCTTTTCCAAGAGCATTTGCCATATCTGCCATGGCTTTGTAGGCCTGAATCAGCAGCATCTGCTCGGCGCAGACTGCCCCCTCTTTCTCCATCTCCGCCCAGTCGATGAAGGTCCAGTCGGTGATCGCGCCTTCAACGAAGCCGTCTGCATTGATTCGGGTTTCACAGAATTCCATGAGCTTTTCTGCCATGGGGAAGATGCGCTCCACAAAAGCCTTGTCTCCGTAGGTCATGTAATGCTCATAGAGGAAAATATGCCAGATCATGCTGTAATCCAGAATGGTATTGATGTGCTGCGTAATGGGTTCTTTACCCACCAGACCGATCAGGGATCGCTGTTCGATGTCCTTATCGGCAAAGAGGTAGCGGTTGACACGGGCTGCCAGCAGGCAGTCTGCACCCCAGACCCAGCGGTCACGCTTGATGCCGTCAAAGAAGCCCTCCCGACAGTTGAGATGGAAGGTCTCCACCGAGGCGGCAAAGAGTCGGTTGAACAGCTCGTCATCGCAGTGGAAATCGCCCGTCTGCTCCAAGGGCAGATACTCATGATCCATGGAGACGGTGAGGCCCTCCACCGCAGGGACCATATGGATATAGCGGAAGGCTCGCTGTTTGAGGCAGTAGGAATCCTCGCCCTCCACCTCATCGGTAATGTAGCAGTAGTCGATATCCAAAGCCTCGGCTTCGCTTTCGCCGTAGTAAACGCCCATTTTTTCTTTGCTGCCTGCAATATTCAGAAAGCCGAAACACTCTCTGCCGAAGTCATAGAGCAGACCCTTGTCGGTCTTTTGAACGGAAACCGGCTCCCGGCGTTCATAGGAGAAGGGGAAAACCTCCGGGTTCTGGTCGGCACGGTCAAAGTGAGGATTCCAACCCACCGGACGATGATCCTGCGTGCCGGCAGTGTACGCAAAAGGTACGCTGAGCCAGCTTCCGTCACTGGGGCAGATGTCGCTCTCCACATAAATGGCAGGCAGTCCGCCCATGTTGGAAGCATGGACCTCCACAACATGATGACCCTCGGGAATTTCTACTCTGGTATTTTTGCAGTACCGCTGTCCGTCCAGCGCCACATGACCCTGTCCGTTGATTTGGCAGATCAGATAACCGGAGCCTGTAAACTCCTTGCGGAATTCTGCCGTCACATAGGGCACAGGCAGCTGCCAGAAGGCAGGCCGATGGTAGCCCCGTTCTTCCCGAAGCAGATGGAGTTTTGTAAAATGATAGATCTCATATTCGCCGTAGTGCCACAGCCAGTAGCTTTTCATGGTGGTTCTCCTTTGCCGATTTCTGACACCATCATTATCAAGGGTCAAATAACAATTGTCAATGTTCTATTTTTGTTTTATTCTGCATAGTCTCCCTATGGAGGGATGACCATGTACCAAAGAAAAAGCCGTCGATACGGGGCTTTCATGCTGGCAATATCCATCTGCCTGCGGCTTTGTATGTTTTTGGGTCTGGATGCCAAGGCGGCAGCCTTCCTGTCGGAGACTGCCAAAAGCCGGGAGTTTGCCCGCTGGATGCTGTTTCTGGAGACTGGGAAGCTGGCAACGGTGACAGAAGAACCGGACAGGCTGTTTGTGCTGGAAATTTTGCCGGAAGAAAAACCACCGGAAGAACGGTCGCCGGAGCCGGAGCCGGAAACCGTTTCCGTACCCATGGTTGCTGCCTCTGCCATTCCTGTGGCAGGGGGCTGTACTTATTCCTATGACAAAGCCGCTCTGCTTGCAAGACCTTCTCAGATGGATTTTTCCGGGGAGGGTCCCCATGTGCTCATCGTCCATACCCACGGCTCCGAGGCCTATACCCCCACCGCAGGGATGGAATATACCGCCTCCACTGCCTACCGCACATTGGAGACGGACAGGTCTGTGGTGGCAGTTGGGAAGGTTCTGGCGGAAACCTTGGAGCAACACGGCATTTCCGTCATCCACGACCCAAAAATCAACGATTATCCGTCCTATAATTCCTCTTACTGGACAACTTTGCAGCAGATTGAAAAATGGAAGACCCAATACCCCAATATCCAGATGGTCATTGACATCCATCGGGATGGGGCGGAGGATGAACAAGGCAATGCCCTTGCCCTCTCTGCCGCCGTCGGCGGGGAAAGCTGTGCCAGACTCATGCTGGTGGTAGGCACCGACCAAGGGGGGCTCACCCACCCCAACTGGCAGGAAAACTTCGCCAATGCCCTGAAACTGCAATCGGTACTGGAGGGTATGTATCCCGGTCTTTGCCGCCCCATAGATTTGCGGACAGAACGGTTCAATCAGCATGCCGCCCCCGGCTCCATATTGATCGAGGTCGGCTCCCACGGCAACACTCTGCCCCAAGCCATGAACTCCGCAAAACTCCTTGGCACAGGCATCGCAGCTATGTTCTCCGCCGCGAAAGCCCTTGGAAAATAACGCCAAGCCGTGGTATAATAGGTGCAAAGCAACCAAGCGGAGGTTCTATGGAACGGAACAACTACGATCGGCAAGTAGATATTGCCCGGGAAATCTTTCTGCAATATGACCAGACCCTGTTGATTCAAAAATTCGGGTTGAAGGCAGATCGAAGCTATCTTTATCTGCAATATCTGAACAGCCCTTTCCGCATCTGCCGCCAAAGCGGACAGGTGGACGAGTACCTGCCGGAGCAGGGCTGGACGGAATGCCGGAATTTCAGCTCTGTCATGACCGTCTATGACCTGCTTTGCTTTCACAAAGGTCATACCCTGCCCGGTGCCGCCGGAAGCTGGCAAACCGTTGGCAGCTTTGTCGTCAGCGGTGTGCAGGAAACCGATCGGTTCACCCGGGAGGCGGCGCTGCTCTTTGACCAAAATCTCCCGGTGCTGCAGAAAGCCTGTGAAGCCCTCGGCGGTGTGCCGCAGCCCGCTGCCGCCGGTGCCGATGTCAGCTGCATCTTCCCCGTGACGGATTTCTTTTCCGTCCTGCTGCGGTTCTGGGCAGCGGACGAAGAATTTCCGCCCTCTGTTTCTCTTTTGTGGGATCGGAATGCCCTGCAGTATCTCCATTTTGAAACCACCTTCTATTTGCAGGGTGATTTATTGGAAAGACTTTCCGCCCTTTTGAAAAAGAAAGACACATCCTTTTAAAGGATGTGTCTTTCTTATAACTCGATCCATTCGCCTGCACGGAAGCAAACGGCTTCCGGCAGGTGCTTTTTGACTGCCCTGCAATGGACATCCGACCACATGTTTTCATCGTTCCGACCGGGATCGTCCAGATGGGCAAGGAAGATTTTTTCCGCCCCAAACTGTTTTGCAAATTGGCAAAACTGCGGAATGCGGGGATTGTTTTTCAGCTGCAAAGCCCTGTCTTTTCCCAGCCACAGATGGACAAAGACTGCAGAAACCTTTCCAAAATTCGGGATCTCGCAGTCATAGTCCCGCACATCCGTGGGGAACAGCAGCCGCTGACCGCCGCCTTCCACGCAGAAGCCGTATTCCGGTACGGTCACATGGGCAACCGCAAAGAAATGCACCGAAACATTTCCAATCCTCAGCGTCTCTCCCTCTGCAACGGCCTTTGCACCCCGCACCTCCAGAAAATCCGGCACATAAACGGGCACAGACAGACTTTCCAGCCAGCGCTTATCATAGTGATCTCCGTGGTCGTGGGTCAGCAGAACAGCATCGCACGTACCGATCAGTTCATCCAGCGCCTGTTTCGATTCCTCCGTCAGAGGAAACCATATGGGGGCGATGTCCACGGCGATGCGGGTGCCGCCCAGCTGCAGCAGATAACCGGCATGGGTCAGAAGGGCAATGCGGTCTTTTCCATCGGAAAAGGCTGCTTTAATTTGCTTTATTTTGTGAAAAAACTGCTTTTCATAGAAGTTTTTTGCTTTTTTTCGGCTGATTTTCTGCCGAATCACCATGAAAATCGGCTTCATTTTGCCGTATCCACCGTCTTTCTGTAGACCACCAGCCGCTGATAGAGGTATTCCAGCACAAAATTCAGCACCATCGTACCCACCAGAACCACATAGGCATTCCAGCCCATGCCCTCGGTCAGCACCGCTGTCCACCAGGTAGACAGGGGGGTAAATACACAGTAGAACAGCGCCACCAGCGCCATGGCCACAGGAATGTTGGCAGAGGACTGGAAGGTGAATTTCCGGTTGAGGGTAAAGTTCCACAGCACCGAAAGCACCAGCGACAGCAGATGGGAGAGCCATTCCGTCAGCCCCAATGCTTCATAGAACAGGGCATAGCTTGCCACCTCGATGATACCTGCGCTGACAGAAAACAGCAGGAACTTGAGACTTCTAAGCAATTCTTTCTTTTTCGTACTCATGATTTCCTCCTTTTTGCCGGCAAATTGCTGCCGACTGTCCATCATTGGACTTATCATACCATACAGCCCACCCAATGTCAGCAGGTTTTTCCCTTGCATACAGGAGCATTTGTATTTTTATACAAAATTTTTTTATTTTTCCAAAATCGGTTTGTTGAAGTTCTGTATTGACTTTATCGATTTAAAGCTATATACTGACAAAGCAACCACGAGAAAACCAAAAAGTCACTGCCTTTCAGACATCTCTTTTTGATTTCCCCGCGAGATTCGAAAAAGGAGATTATTTACAATGAAAAAACTGCTCGCTATGATGCTCGCCATTCTGATGGTGCTGGGCCTGGCTGCCTGCGCCGAGAAGGCTCCTGCTGAGGAAGCCCCTGCCGATGACAACCCCGTTTTTAATGTGGGTATCGTTCAGCTGATGGAGCATGTGGCTCTTGATCAGGCCACTCAGGGCTTCCAGGATGCCCTGACCGAGAAGCTGGGTGAAAACGTTACCTTTGATGTTCAGCTGGCCGGCGGCGAAGCCACCAACTGCACCCCCATCGTCACCAAGTTCATCAACGAAGGTGTAGACCTCATTATGGCCAATGCCACCCCTGCTGTCATCGCAGCCAAGGAAGCCACTTCCGAAATTCCCATCATCGGCACCTCTGTTACCGACTATGTCGGTGCCGGCATCGTTGCTTCCAATGAAGCTCCCGGCGCCAACGTCACCGGTTACTCCGACCTGAGCGACATCGCCGCTCATGTGGATCTGACCAAGAAGCTCTGCCCCGATGCAGCTACCGTGGCCATCATCTACTGCTCCGCCGAGCCCAACTCCGTCATTCAGGGCGATCAGGCTGAAGAGCTGTATGCCGCTGCCGGCTTTGAGACCGTTACTCTCACTGCCAGCGACATCTCTACTCTGTCCGGTGTTGTGACCTCCGCCTGCGAGCAGGCCGATGTCATCTACATCCCCACCGATAACCTGTTCGCCGAGAACATGGAAGCTGTGAAGAACATTGCTGTTCCTGCCGGTGTTCCCGTCATCTGCGGTGAAGGCGGCATGGTCAACAGCGGCGGTACCGCCACCGTTTCCATCGACTACTACACTCTGGGCTATCGCGCAGGCGAGATGGCCTACAGCATTCTGGCTGAAGGCGCCGATCCTGCCGCCACTCCCATCGGCTTCATGTCTGCCGACGATATGGAACTGGTCGTCAATCAGGAGAATGCCGATGCTATGGGTCTGGTTATTCCCGACGATCTGCAATAAAACAGTCCTGTAACACTGCGGTGGAGGGCTTCTGCCCTCCACCGCCGCAGTATTCTCACTATTATTATCCTCAAGGACGGTATTTCCTATGGACTTTTTAGCTTCTTTGCTGAAGATGCTGCCTGATGCGGCAGCGCAGGGTCTGATCTGGGGTCTCCTGGCATTGGGTGTCTATATCACCTATAAAGTTCTGGACTTCTCCGATCTGACCGTAGACGGCTCCATCTGCACCGGCGGTGCTGTGGCAGCATTGCTGATCCTCAACGGCATGCCCATGGTCGTTGCCATGGTGGCTGCCTTTATTGCCGGTATGCTGGCCGGTCTCATCACCGGTTTTCTGCATACCAAGATGGGTATTCCTCCCATTCTGTCCGGCATTCTGACCCAGCTGGCTCTCTATTCCATCAACCTGCGAATCATGGGCAAGGCCATGCTGGCTGTCAGTGTGGACAAGTTCCCCCTGCTGGTCTCTGTCCGAAATCAGGGTGCATCCTGTCTGGTGGGACTGGTGTTCGTAATTGCCATTATTGCCCTTTTGTACTGGTTCTTCGGTACCGAACTGGGCTGTGCCATCCGTGCTACCGGTGCCAACCCCAATATGAGCCGTGCTCAGGGTATCAACGACAATAAGATGAAGGTTCTGGGTCTTGCCATCGGCAACGGTCTGGTGGGTCTCAGCGGTGCCCTGTACACCCAATACTTAGGCAGCGTCACCGTCAATATGGGCCGCGGTGCCATCGTCATCGGTCTGGCTGCCGTTATCATCGGCGATGTACTTTTCGGCAAACTCCTGACCAACTTCGCCATGAAGCTGGCCAGCGTGGTGGCCGGTGCTATCATCTACTATGTGGTCACGGCTTTTGTCATCCAGCTGGGTCTCAACACCGACGATCTCAAGCTGTTCTCCGCCACCTTCGTGGCTGTGGCACTGTTCGTCCCCTACTGGAGAGCCAAACACCATGCCAAGAATGCAAAACCGGGAGGTGTCCCCCATGCTTAAGGTCGATAATATCTTCAAAACCTTCAACCCCGGAACCATCAACGAAAAAGCAGCCCTCAAGGGCGTGTCTCTCCATATCCGGGAAGGAGAATCCGTCTCTGTCATCGGCGGCAACGGTGCCGGTAAATCCACCCTTCTCAATGCCGTTTCCGGCGCATTGATCGTGGATGAAGGTACCATTACCATCGGCGGTGTGGATGTGACCCATCTGCCGGAACACAAAAGAGCCCAGTTCATTGGCCGCGTGTTCCAGGACCCCATGATGGGCACCGCTGCCTCCATGCAGATCGAAGAAAATCTGGCACTGGCACTGCGCCGCGGTCAGGGCAGAGGCTTCCGTGCCGGCATCACCAGAGCCGAACGGGACATGTACCGGGAGATGCTCAAAACTCTGGACTTAGGTCTGGAAGACCGTCTCACCGCCAAGGTGGGTCTGCTCTCCGGCGGTCAGCGGCAGGCATTGACCCTGCTGATGGCTTCCCTGCAGAAGCCCAAGCTGCTGCTTCTGGACGAGCATACGGCTGCACTGGACCCCAAGACCTCCGCAAAGGTCATGGAGACCACCCGTCTCATCGTCAACCGGGACAAGCTGACCACCCTGATGATTACCCACAACATGCGCGACGCCATCGAATACGGCGACCGACTGGTCATGATGTATGAAGGCCGCATCGTCATCGACGTGGCAGGCGAAGAAAAGCAGAAGCTGACCGTTCCCGATCTTCTGGAACTGTTCAGCAAAGTCAGCGGCTCCGACGAAGCCGACGACAAACTGCTGCTGTCTTAATAACAAAGAAAAACCGCTCTTTCAGAGCGGTTTTTCTTTGTTTGCTTTATAGTATATCCACTGGATGGTCAGCAGAGCCAGCAGGGCAAAGGCGGTGAAGCCGATATAGGCAGGCACATAGCTGCCGCCGAACAGGTCTGCCAGAATGCCGGGAACAGAGGAAAATACCAATGCGCCGGCAGTGGAAACGGTCTGGAACTTCTGCACCGTTCTGTCAAACTGTTCCGGTGCAGCCAGTTCGCCGGGCCAGGTGGTCAGGCCCACCGTGGCAATGGAAAGACCAAAGGCATACATGCCAAAGGCGGTAAAGAGCAGGCCATTGCTTTTCGCCAGACAGCACAGACCCAGACCAAGGGTCACAAGGCTGCCATAGATCCAGTTGCCGGTAACGGTGCCGAATTTTTCGGAAACAACACCATAGGTGAATTTACCGACAATGAGACTGATGCCCGTCACAGAAATAGCAGCCGCAACGGTCTGCGCAGGAAATCCCTTGTTCGTAGCCAGCAGAGTCAGCTGGGTATAGCCGCAGGTGTTGATCACGCCCAGCATGACGATCATGGGAAACAGCAGGATCCAATCCCGCTTTTCCAGCTTTCTGCCATGCCGTGTCACCCGGCGATGGAGCTCCACTTCCCCTTCGCCATAGGGCTGCAAACCCTTGTCTTTGGGGTCATTGCGCAGGAGCAGGAACACGACGATCAGCGCCGCCGTGATCGTACCGGCCTCCAACAGGAAGGCCGTCCGCAGACCGTAAGTCTCAATGATCCATGTGATGATCTGAGGAAACCCCATGACACCCAGGCCCGTGGCAGCCGTACAGAGGCCAATCGCCAGTTTCCGGTTTTTATGGAACCAGCGGCTCAGCATCATGGCCGTGGGAACCGTTGCAGAATAGGCATAGCCAATGCCGCAGGTGATGGCAGCCAGACAGTAAACGGCATAGTTTTTCGCCATACTGTAAATCAGAAGGGCAGACACACAGCAGGCGCTGCCGATGGCCATGGCTGTCCGCAGGGGAAATTTCTTATAATAATAACCGGAGAGGAGCATGGCGGCGAAGCAGCCAAGGTTCCGCAGGGTCACAAGGGTGGAGGTCTGCGTATTGCTAAAGCCGTTTTGCTCGCGGATAAAGGGCAGGTAAATGCCGAAGGCATTGATGCACAGGCCGCCGATGCAGAACAGCAGCAAGGCGCAGGCAAAGCAGATTACCCACGCATAATGAATTTTTTTCAAGGATTTTCGCCTCTTTTCCAGTTCTCTCTGCATCATACAACAAAACCCCGCCTTTTACAAGGCGGAGTTTTGGGAAATACGGATTGCCACGCCGCCAAAGGCGGCTCGCAATGACATATCTCAAGAAGTGCCTGTGCGACTTAGCCGTAGATGTCTTTCTTGGCGGCGTCGATCAGGTTTTTAGCGTTGGTATACATGATCTGCTCCACCTGAGTATCGGTCAGGTGCAGGTCCATGGCCACACGCTTGAAGGCGCGGAGCTGCTCATAGATCATGAGGGTGATGGTATCCTCATCGCTCTCCTGCATATGGGCATCGTCGGACACATCGCCGTACAGGCCTCTGGGCACCACGTTCTTATACCAGCCGGTGACGGGGTCGGTGATGCGGTACATCCGCATGATGGCAATGGGCAGGTCAGAACCGAACATGAGGCGCTCGGTGCCGACAGCCTTGATGCACTCACGGATGGCATCATCGCAGACGTTGGCGGTGAAATCGAAGGTCATATTCTTCGTATGCTTCAGAATCTCAAAGGCATCGCCGATATCCTGCTTGGAATAGGCTCTACCGACATGGGCCACCACCAGCTTCACGTTGGGATACTTCTTCTCGATCTCCATCAGATGAGCAATGTTCATCTGATCACGGAGTCTGCCGGAACGGGAAATATGGAGCATGACGATCCAGCCGTTCTTATTGGCCACTTCCAGATGCTCATGGGGCAGGAAGTCGTAAATACGAATCTCACTGGCCGGCACATAGGGAGGGCAGTTGGACAGATAGGGCTTCAGACCCAGAGAGCCGTTGGCATGGACTTCACGAGCCAGCGCATCGGGATCCATGTCATAGCCGGTTCTGGTCAGGACGGGGAAGCCGTAGGTCTTGGCTTCGTTATAGACATACTGATTGCACTCGGAGATCACATGGCCACAGCTGCCGAAGACCAGAGGCGTGACCTTTTTGCCGGGGAAGAGCCGATCAAAGGAATCCATCAGCTGGCCGCCGGTCATTTCGTCAGCCACCAGACTCGTCCAGGTGGAGCCGCCGTTGGACTCGCCGGCAGGAGTCATGGTATTCACGCTGACATGGGTATGGAGGTCAATGAAGGTATCGGGCAAAAAGTCCTTCAGTTCCTTCTCATAGACCTGCTTATCGTAATCGTTGATGACAAGATTGTACATAGTTACACCTCGTTGGTAAGTTCGATTCCCACCGCTGCGGCGGCAACGGTGGCTGCGCCGACGGCACCTGCGTAGGAGCCGTGCATGACACGGACTTCCATGCCGGTCTTTTCGGCGATGAGCTGTGCCCACAGGGGGGTCTCGGAGGGACCGCCCACCATGACAGCTTCCGTGCAGGAAATGCCGCTGGCGGCAACCTGCTGCAGACGCTCTGCCAGCAGATTGACCACGCACTCCATAATAGCACGGGCAACATGACGCTTTTCAAAGCTGCGGATCTCCGCATCCTTCGGCTCTGCCAACAGATCGATGGTCAGACCGCCTGCGCCCCAGCTGCTCTGCGCTGCCTGCTCCACAAGGGTCAAATACCACTTGTCGCTGTCATCCACATAGGTTCTGGAGAAACCTTCGATCTGAGCGGACAGGGAGGCCAGAGAAACCATACCTGCCCAGGGACCGCCAAACTCGGAGAGGAAGGGGTCGATGAGCATTTTGGCATTGGCGATCTTTTCCCGGTCGTTGACGGGATAGAAACCCACCCAGGACGTGCCGCAGGACAGCAGCAGCTGGCCTTCTTTGCAGATGCCAACACCGCGGGCGGCGCTGGGGTGGTCGAAGGTGCCGATGACAATGGGAGTGCCTTCCGGCAGACCGCTTGCTTCGGCGGCGGCCTTGGTGACCTTGCCCAGAACGGTTCCGGTCTTCATGACGGGAGGCAGCTTTTCCACAGGGATGCCCAGCTTTTCCAGCACAGGCAGATTATAGGTACCCTTGGTCTGATCCAGCAGATAGAAGGGCGTACCGGCAGAAGGACCGATGCCCCACTCCCCTGTCAGACTGTAATACAGATACTCGGTGCTCATGCAGACCTTGGAGGCGTTTTCCAGCCGCTCCGGAGCATGGACCTTCTGCCAGCACAGCTGTGCCAG
>JAZNLL010000052.1:0-9557 GCA_045579045.1 Candidatus Avilachnospira sp. | reverse complement strand
CTGAAAAACTCCGCCGAAGCACTGCCCACCTTTACCCTGCCCAAAAATATCGAACTGATGACCCGTCACGGTATTTTCACCCATGGAGAAATGGCTGCACGCAGCGATATCCACATGGAAAACTACTGCAAGGTCATCCATATTGAAGCCCAGACCATGGTGGATATGGTCCAGCGGCACATTCTCCATGCTGCCAGCGACTATGCCGGTCACCTGTGCCAGACCATCCTGCGGAAGCGCGAGGCACTGCCCGGTGTGGCCTGCCGTGTGGAAGAGGCTCTGGCGGAGAGTATCTGCCATCTGAACAACGATCTGCTGGAACAGGTCACGGCACTGAAAACGGTCATCAATACCGTCCCTGCCGATGTGAGCCACGAAGAACTGCTGCGGTACTACCATGATGTGGTCTTTGCAGATATGAACAAGGTCCGTGCCACCATCGATCATCTGGAAACGCTGGTGGCCGCCGACTACTGGCCCTTCCCCAACTATTACGATCTGCTGTTTTACGCATAAGAAAAACCGCCCAAACGGGCGGTTTTCTTATTTATTCCAAAAGTCCACCGGTTCGTGTTCCCGTAAGGGTGCAAGGAAACCCAACTCTGAGAGGCGGCTCTGGATCTGGTCCAAAGTCTCCTCGTCATCGGCAAAGACCGTGTGATAATGATAGTAATCGGTCACTTCCAGCAAAAGGGTGGAACTGCCCTCTTCCAGACGGCGGATGAACTCCCGGACATCCTTTCTGGAACGGATGTGAAGCTGCCCTTTCACCACGCCGTAGACCCGGTGGTAGATGAACACATCCTCCACTCTGCCGCCCAAGTCCACCATTTCCTGCAGTTCCTGCTCCGTCTGCTCCGGGGTGTGGCGCACCTTGAATACCCGGCTGCAGCCGTTCTGATTTTTGGGAATGATATAGCCCTGATAGGTGGAGACGATTTCCAGATCTCCCTGGGTTCGCAGCAATGCCATATCCTGCACAATGATCTGGCGGCTGACACCCAATTCCTTGGACAACGCCGTGCCGGACAAAGGCTGATCCGCCACCATCAAAAGCTCAACGATCTTCTGCCGTCTTTCATTTCCGTTCATGCTGCACACCCTTTCAGTCTTTTTCTGTATCATACCTCAAACGGGAGCAAATTGCAAGACACCTGACAAGACAATTGTAAACCTCCGTCTTTTTTGTTATACTATCCAAAAAAGGAGGGCTTTGTATGAAAACTGCCATCATTACCGGTGCATCTGCCGGTCTGGGACTGGAATTTGTCCGTCAGATCAAGGATCATTTCCCGGAAATTGAATGTTATTGGCTGCTGGCCAGAAATCCCGGCAGAGAGCCTTTGCCCCAAATCCCCGGTGTGAAGTTAAGGCCCATGGCTGTCAATCTGACCACTCCTGAAAGCATCACCCAGCTGCAGGAGGCCCTTGCTGCGGAGCAGCCCCAGGTGGAACTGCTCATCGGCTGTGCCGGCTGCGGTTATCTGGGAAATTTTGACGAAAGTAATCCGGAGGAGCAGCTGCGGATGGTCTCTTTGAATGTCAGTGGCTTGACGGCTGTGACCCATGCGGTTCTGCCCTATATGCCCAATGGCAGCCGAATCATCAACATTTCTTCCATCGCTTCTTTTGTGCCCACCGCCAGAATGACGGTCTACAGCGCCACCAAGTCCTATGTCAGTTCCTTCTCCAGAGGTCTGCACACGGAGCTGAAGCCACGGAACATTTCCGTCACCGCCGTCTGTCCCGGACCCATGGACACAGAATTCATCCGTGCAGGCAGAATCAAAGGTCAATCCAAAACCTTCGATGTTCTCCCCTACTGCATCCCCATGAAGGTGGTCAGAGGTGCCTTGAAGGCAGCAAAAAAAGGCCGTGCCGTCTACACGCCCCTGCTGCTCTACAAAGTTTACCGGGTGCTGGCCTCCCTCATCCCCCATGCCATTTTCGTCCACTTTGCAAAGACATAAGCAATGCCCGGTGAAATGTTTCCTGCAGCATGTTTTGGTGTCGCAAAGCGACAGTTTGAATCAAAAGGGTGCGTTTCTTTGAAACGTACCCTTTTTCCTTAACATTTTCGAAGAAAATATTTCACAGGCGAAGCCTATTTCACACACCGACAGGTGTATTTCACCCATTTGCAAAGCAAATGGATTTCCCTGTGGATTGTCCATATTTCTATGGACAATCACACCAGTGTCCAGCCGTGATGGCCGTGGTAGATCATGAGCTTGCTCATATCGCCGTCAATACAGATGTTTTCGCCGGTGATGAAGCCTGCCTTCTCCGAAGCCAGATACAGCACCATCTGAGCGATGTCCATGGGCTTTCCAACTCTGCCTGCAGGCTGCTGATAAGCATCGGGACCTTCATAGTCAGTGCCGGTGGTATCGATCCAACCGGGTGAGATGGAGTTGACCCGAACCTTTCCCGAAAGGCTCACCGCCAGAGCATGGGTCAGGGCTGCAATGCCGCCCTTGGCAGCGGTGTAGCTCTCCGTCTGAGGCTGGCTCATGCGGTCACGGGAAGAGGAAATATTGATGATGCTCCCACCGGGTGCAAAGTGATCCAGAAACAGCTTGGTCAGATAAAAGGGCGCAGTGACACCCACCTTGAGGGCATACTCAAAATCCTCATAGGTGGCTTTTTCGATGCCTCGGTTGAGGGGTGCGGCATTGTTGACGAGGACATCCACATGACCGTAGTCTGTCAAAACCTTCTCCGCAAACCGCTCCATATCCTCTTTTTTCGCCAGATCGCCCACGAAATAGGGATTTTCCTGCACATCCATGATGCACACATGGGCACCTGCCTTCTGGAATTCCTCGCAGATGCACTTTCCGATGCCCTGCGCTCCACCGGTAACGACCACCACTTTATTTTCAAATTCCATCCAACCGCCTCCTTTTTCTCTATCATAAAGTATCCTTTTAAAATACGCAAGCCCGACACGATTCGTTTGCAGTTTGTGAAATATTTTGCTGTCGCAAAATGTGAAATAAGGCTCCTTTCCCTTGTGAAATATTCGGTGTTCCACCGAATGTGAAATGAAATAAATCCACCCATGCCCGCAGGCATTTCACATGGCAAATGCCATATTTCACGCACAAAGTGCATTTCACAAATCCCAACGGGATTTATTTCGTTGAAAAAACGGCTGGTTTTCAACCTGCCGTTTTTTCTGGTACACCCGACACGATTCGAACGTGCGTCCTACAGAGTCGGAGTCTGTCACTCTATCCAGCTGAGCTACGGGTGCATATTCATTTTAGCCCGTTGATTATAGCAAAATTTACCCCCTTTGTAAAGAGAAAAATGTCATTGGGCTTGTGTTCCCGAAATTTTTGTGTTACCATAGGAAAAAGTACCATTGTGTTGAGGAGGCCGTATTTATGGCTGATTTTACAAAATTCAGAACTTCCATGGGGGGCTTCAAGCGCTCCGATGTGACCAACTATATTGAAAATCTCTGTGCCGAGCATATGAAAGCCCAGAAGGAACTCCGGGATGACCGTGACGATCTGTTTGCCCGTCTGAGCAGCACCCAGCAGGAGCTGCAGGAGCAGACTGCCTCTGTGGAAGCCTTGCGACAGAAGCTCCGGGAAACCGAGATGGCCCTTTCTTCTACGGAAACCGCACTGAACGAAGCCATGGAAATGATCGAGGAGCAGCAAGCTGCCGAGCCTTCTCCCGACTATGTTGCCATGGAACTGGAAGCCTACCGCCGTGCCGAAGCCACAGAGCGTCTGGCCTCTGAGCGTGCCCTGCGCCTGCGGCAGAAAATGGACGACCTGCTGGACAATGTCTCTTCCCGTTATGAACAGTCCGGTCAGGAGATTCAGGTTCTTTCCGAAGATCTGAAAAACAATCTGCAGCGTCTGCAGGAGACCATCGCTGAACTGGAACTGATCTTTAATGAAACCACCGACAGCTTCGATGGTCTGGACGACGAGGAACTCCCCAAGCCCAGCATCCACGCTGTGATGTAATGTACATAGCAAAAGACGAGCCAAAAGGCTCGTCTTTTTCAGCGCGTCAAAAAATTTTTTTGCCCCGCTGTGCGGTTTTCAAAACTTTCAAAGAAAGTTCCGAAAACCTGTTTTATTGAACGCGAAAGGGGCATTTTGCCCCTTTCACACTTTCCCCGCTACTCAGTTACGATAACCTTTTCCTGAGTTCTTTGACAGTCTTAAAAATACAATTCCTCCGCCAGATTGCCGTAAGTGTACCAACAGACCGCCTTTTTCATCAGCGGTTCCGGGATACCGAAATACTCCGCCAATTCCCAGAGGGTCACCCGTCCCAATGCCACAGCATCATCTAACTCCTCCTCCGTCACCAACTGGCAGATGGCCCACTTATCGGCCTTATTCTCCTGCTTCTGACGATTATCAAAATTCGAATACCGGTTATAAAAAGCCCCGGTGGCGCAATGTCCCAATTCATGGGCCAGTTTTGCCCGTTCATCGGCTTCGCCGGTCAACTGCCCGGGATCGATGGCCACATAACATCGTCCTGCCTCATCCATAATGGACAAGGCCTGTCTGCTTTGAAGCGGGAAGCGATCTACCGCAATATTCTCTTGTTCTGCATAGCGGTAGAGCTCCTGCAAAGGTTTCATTGCTTTCCTTTTTTCCTTTCCCGAACAAACTCCGCATAGCGAAGCACATCGGCCAGATCGTCATCGCTGACATCGGCGCAGTCGCCCCACAATGCAAACTTCAGTTCTTCGTCACTCCATTGGCGTCCGCCATCAGCGGGCGCCTTTTCCTTTTCCAGACCCAACAGGTAGTCCACAGACACCTGAAAGAAATCCGCGATCTTCACCAGCAGTTCCTGTTTGGGCGCAGTTCCGTTGTTTTTCCAAACGGTCACACTGGCACGGTTGAAGCCGATCTTGGCTGCCGCACCGCCGGGGGTCAGATTTCTCTCGGCACACAGCGCACAAAACACATCATAGAACATCCTGTAAGCACCCTTTCAAAAATAATGTTTATAAAAATAAACAAAAGGTGTTGACAAGTTTAAATTTATCAGCTATACTGTGGTCATGATGTTGATATTCTTAAACATCGTCAACGGTTAAGATTGTTTTTTCTTTATCTTTGTTAAAATCATACCACAAATGTTTATCGATATCAACATCTTTTTGTCGAAAGCAGAATTATTTATTGACATTTGCAATATACACCGACCCCTGTCCCACTAATGGTACATAAGTGAAAGGAGCATTTTATGGCGAAATATGCTTACCCCGTTTCCGTCCGGGCCAGGCTTCTGCGGCTCGGACGCACCCAGCGAGAGCTTGCAAGGGCATTGGGCTACTCCCGATCCTACATTTCCATGGTTCTGTCCGGCAAGTACCCGGCGCCGGAAGTCCGCAGAAAAATAGACGGTCTGCTCGAGCAATGGGAGGATGAGAAATGAGCCGCACACCGGAACCTTCCCTGCTGCCGCAGGAACATCCTCAACCGCCTCTGCGCTGCTGCCTTTGTATGCAGAAAGTCCCGGAGGCCTTGGAACTGCCCTATGGTACAGTCTGCAAAACCTGTCTGACCAAACAGACCACAGATGAATTATCCGCGTTACTCTGCGCACCCATCATCACCGAAGGAGGTACTGAATAGTATGACCATTCCCAGACCCATGACTGACCCCTGCCGCCGCTGTCCCAAGGCAGCCAAATGCCAATCGGCAGAAACCTACAAATGTGACCTGTTCCGTGCGATCTTCATCCGCAGTTGGAACGAAACCGTAGCCTTTCTCAAGGCGCAGCTGAACAAGGAGGATAACCATGATCAAAACCCTCGCTAAGCACGATCGCGGCTGCAGAGAATTTTTCCGTCTCTGCAACGCAAAAGGCGGACTTCCCGGTCTTTCCGTGGAAGTCCGCCGCACCCAGCGTCTGCGTCTGGAAGAAGCCATGGCTGCCGCCGGGCAGGCAGAGGGGATTCCCGCAGTTGCCCACCGCAGCGACGGTCAGCCATGGCGCGTCACGCTTACGCTGGATGGCTTTCTGCAGCTGTACCGGGCTTATCTGCAAACAATCCTGCCCGATCCAATATCACCATCAGCCGAAGCATGTCATAGCTCAGATCCAGACTCTGCCCATCGCCCTGCAGATGACCCTGTTCCATAAGTTTTCTCACAGTCTCCTGTCCCCATGCTGGAACAGTTTCGACCCCATCATAGCGCATAAGCCCCTCCAAAAATTCGTTCCACTTCCCGGCTTCCACCAGAGGAGCCGGGCATTTTTTACCTGTCACATCGAAGTGCCGCAGGATATTTTCTTTTGGAATCCCGTACTTTTTCATGAGTTTCCGCACCAGTTCCGCTCCATTTTCCAATGTGCGGACAGGAATTTCATATTCTCCTGCGGCATTTTTTCGGCTGCACAGCTCCACCGCCACGGAATTGCTGTTCCTGCATTCTCCATGGCGGTAGCTGTCTGCACCGCAATGCCATGCGATCCGATCCTCCGGCACCGACAGCACCGCCTCTTTTTCATCCACGAACCAGTGGGCAGAAGCGCCCACCGGTTCTCTTGCAAAATAATCGCCGTTATTCTGTGCCGTATCGCCGTCACCGGCGGTGTAGTGCACCACCAGATATTTGGTCAGCTTTCGTCTGCCGCCGTAGTTGGACGGATGGCAGGCAATGACCTTTTCCGTCACTGCTCTACCTCCGGCAGGCCTGCAACAGAGGTCAGCAGGGATAAAATACCTGCCAGCAGCGATGCCGACCCCACCAGCAGCCAGTTGACCTCAGCCATGACCGCCGTCGTACCGATGGTAGCCACCGCCGTCTGCGCCACCGTCTTGATGGCGCGGATGCCGGCTGCCTGAAACCATCGCAATGTTTTTTCACTCATCTTCTCTCCTCCTTATGCTCCAGATCACCGATTCGGTGATTGGCCACCTTGATCTGCTCATGGATCACATCCATTTCACCTTCTAAATGATATGTCCGTTCCACCAGATTGTTGTGGGCCTGTACTTTTTTCTCCAGCTGCTCCAGTCGGTAGCTGGTGAGCTTATTGCTCACCAGAATACCGCCGAAGGTGCCGCTCAGACTGCCCAGCATAGACAGTACCGCCGCAATGACTGTATCACTGACCATAGCCGTATTTCTCCAACACCGCCAGCACTTCCGCCGTCAGCACCTTTTTCAGCTGACCGTAGGGCAGCTTCATCACTTCCGAAACGATCACATCCAGATCGACGGCCTTTTCTCTCTTTTCCAGCGCATCAACCTTCATTGCCAACACTTCAGCCTTCTTCATCACTCAGCACCTCCGTCAATTCCGCCAACGCAGTTTCTGCCGAAACTTCAATATCCGCATCCGTTTCGGTATATGTCCGTCCATATTCCGCCGGATCGATGGCCTCTTCGTAGAGATCGCCGTCACGGACGATGAATTTTCCTTCATCCGACCATGTTCTGACGAATTCTCTTTCATTGACTGTCAGATATTCTCTTTGAATCATTCGTATTCGCTCCCTTCGATGGCCACAAACTCACAGTTTCCGTAACCGTACAGCACACTCCAGTTGGTAGCGGTCTTGTATGCTTCGATCAGCGCCTGAGGCACATAAATTTTGCCGCCGCTTCCATCGCTTGCAAAAGGTGTTCCGGTGAACGCATTGATGCTTTGCAAAGAGGAGAGAGACTTTCGCCGCAAAACCACGCGCTTCAAACTACTGCAGGAAAGAAATGTGTTCGAAGAAACGCTGTCGGTTTTTCCCAAATCCGCATGTTCCAGAACAAAGCAAGACACAAACAACGCATTTGTACCTCCGCTTGTCAAATTTGGAAGCTTGGCTTTTTTCAGAGACTTACAGTTCGAACAGGAGTACCCACCCGTTTTTGTAACGTTCGGACAGAGCAGGGAAGTTATCTTGGAATATGCAAACGCATAACTTCTCAGTGCTGTCAGCCGATTGTTATAGTAAGTATCTTCTGCCAGACCCGAAAGAACATCGTCTGTCGCATCAATATTTGATTTTACTGTGTCAAACATATCGGAAGCCATCCAAGACGGAATTAAAGCGTTCGTATTTAACAACTCGCGGAGCTGATCGCAAATCTGCCGATAATCCGCACCGGGCATCAGTACCAGTTCTGTCTGATTCACATGCCCACCTCCCCGACATTGGTGAGGCTCACCCATGTAATACCGCCCTCACCGTTGGAAACGGCAAACTGACCGACCGTACCGCCTGCGCCGTTCAAAGGCACATAGCCAAGGGCACCTGTAATACTTTCCGCCGTCACTTCCGCATTCTTGCCATCCTTGCCGTCTTTTCCGTCTCTGCCGTTGAGACCCCGTTCACCCTTCAGACCCTGCGGGCCTCTGGGCAGAACAAAATCCAATACCACCGCCGTGGGTGTGCCGGAATTGATCACACTTGCCTGTGTGCCTTCGACAACGGTTCCCACTTCCACCGCGGGACTGATGCCGTCAAACTCGCCCTGTTCCTTTGCCTTCTGGATTTCCGTTGCCACCGCATTGGCAGTCTGCGCAGCAGCCTGTGCCGCACCTGCAGCGGAAACCACCTGTTCATAGAGCGTGGGTGTGGTCTCCATTGGCACATCCCCCGTCACAGGGCCGTTCTGTACCACCCCCCAGAAGCTGTCCGGCAGCATGGTGGTCATGACCTTTTCCCCATCCACATAACCGGTGCAGCTGACAGACAGAGAACCGGTTTCCTTCAGACACTCTGCCGGTACAAGCACAGCCTCACCAATGCGGTAAAACGTTTCCACCGCCTTTTCCTTTTCCACCGTAACGGTCTTTTTCACTTCCTCCGTGGAGCCATCCTCTTTCTCCACAGTCTCCGTCTGCTCCTCCTCTGCGGTATAGCGGAGGGTGAATACACAGACGATGGAAGTCATGTCCTTCCATTCCTCATCCATGTCCAGCATCAGCTGATCCACACCGACACCGTTGCGGATGACCGTCACCGGATTCTTCACATGGATCTTCCGTTGTCTAACAGTTGCATAAAGCATCTTCATTCCCCTTTCTTTTTTCTTGACTTCCCCGATTGGTTCCATTATATTTATAATGGGTAGTTATTTGCTTTTATTTGAAAGCAATAAATAGCACCCCTAAAGTCCCCCTCTGATGAGGGAGGTGTCCAAAATCTACGATTTTTGACTGAGGGAGAAACCCCAACAGGCACTTCTTGACAAAGCCTCGTCCCGGTGATAGACTCGAGTTGTAACTGACAGCTTCTTCAGCGTCTTGGACGTGGTTGCTGGGGGGGCTTAATAGGCCTGTTGGTTCCGGTTTAGCCGGCACATCGGTATCTGAAGTTCTGTCAGTTATTAGAATATTCTTCCTCGTTCGGGCTGTTCATTCAGCCCGGACTTTTTGTTTCTCTCCAACCACCTGTCATTGCGAGCAGCGAAGTTGCGTGGCAATTCGCGCCCAAGGCTCCCTTGTGTAAAGGGAGCTGTCAAAAATCTCTGATTTTTGACTGAGGGAGAGACCACAACAGGCACTTCTTGACAAAGCCTCGTCCCGGTGATAGACTCGAGTTGTAACTGACAGC
>JAZNLL010000051.1:0-5717 GCA_045579045.1 Candidatus Avilachnospira sp. | reverse complement strand
GATGCCGAAGGGCAGCTTCCGGCGGGTGGTGCGCTGGACGTTCTGGAAGTTGACGAAGATACCCTGAGCGGTCTCGGGGCGCAGATAAACGGTATTCTTGGCATCCTCGGTAACGCCCTGGAAGGTCTTGAACATCAGGTTGAACTTACGGATGTCGGTCCAGTTGAAGCCGCCGCAGGAGGGGCAGCCGATGTGATGCTCTTCAACAAACTGCTTCATCTCGTCCTGAGAGAAAGCATCGATGGGCTTGGACAGTTCGAAATTATTTTCCTTGCACCAGTCTTCGATGACCTTATCGGCACGGAAGCGCTCCTTGCACTCCTTGCAGTCCATGAGGGGATCGGAGAAACCGCCCACGTGACCGGAGGCGACCCAGGTCTGAGGGTTCATCAAAATGGCGGCGTCCAGACCCACATTGTAGGGGCTTTCCTGGACAAATTTCTTCCACCATGCTTTTTTGACATTGTTCTTCAGTTCCACACCCAGAGGGCCGTAGTCCCAGGTGTTGGCCAGGCCGCCGTAGATCTCGGAGCCGGAGAAGACGAAACCGCGACCCTTACACAGGGCGACGATTTTTTCCATGGTTTTTTCGGTATTTTTCATCATATCTTTTTCCTCCTGAGCTTGACCCCGCTGGCTGCGAGGCCGCAATTTGGCATACTAACATATTATTATAGGACAAATGACTGCAAAGTCAAGTTTTCCCTTTTGTTTTTACCCTAATTGTGGTAGAATGAACAAAAATTTCAAATTCATTGTCAATTGTCCATTATCAATTGTCAATTCAAAACCGGAGGTTTTCCATGCGTTTTATCGGCAGACTGATCTTATCTGCGGTATTTCTGGCGCTGGCTGCAGCATTGATGGCAGCAGCCATGTACCTGCCTGCACCGATTTTCTCTGTTTATTCGGATTTCACCCGGGATGCCGCGGCATTTCTCTCCGGCATCACCGCCTCTTTCCCCTTTGCGGTGTGGGAGATTCTTCTCGCCATTGTCATTTTACTGGAGCTTTACGGACTGATCCGTTGCTTTTCCACAGGGAAGTTCCTGCGGTGGCTCTCCGGACTGGTGCTGCTCATTTCCATACTGGTCTTTTTGTTTGTCGGACTCTGGGGCGTCAACCATTTCGGAACACCCGTTGCCCAGCGCGTAGGTCTGACCGTGACAACCTATTCCACAGACCAGTTGAAAGCCACCACCCACTACATGGCAAACCAGGCAAATACCTGGGCAGAGCAGGCGGAGCGGGACGGAAACGGCGACCTTGCCATCGACTTTGAAGCCATGGCAAAAACTGCAAAGGACGGCTATGATGCCATGGCACAGACCAACGGCTTCTTCCGCCTGCCGGATACCACGGTCAAGCCTCTTCTCACTTCCAAAGCCTTCAGCTACATGGGCATCACCGGCATCTACATTGCCTACACCGGCGAAAGCTGCGTCAATACGGATACCTACTCTGCCTCCATTCCCTTTACCATGTGCCATGAGCTGGCCCACAGTCTGACTGTCGCGCCCGAAGACGAAGCCAATTTCTGTGCATTTCTGGCCTGTCTGAACAATGACGACCCGGCATTCCAATACTCCGGCTGGTATTCTGCCTATATCTACACTTACAATGCTTTGGCAAAGGCAGATCCTACCGCCGCCTCGGAGATTCGAAGCACTCTCTCGGAAACCGTCCTCCGGGACGTCCGCAGAGCCTCCGAGCATTACGACCAATATGAGGGCGAAGTGCAGGAGACAGCAGAAAAACTCAATGACCTCTACCTCAAAACCTTCCAAGAGGAAAGCGGTGTCCGCTCCTACGGCGAAGTCACCGACCTGCTGATCGCATGGTATCTGCAAAATGCGTAACAAAAACCCGTGTCATCTTCCGATGACACGGGTTTTTCTCTTAATAAATGCCCCAGGGGTTATTGAAAGGATCGTTCAAGCCGGGATCTTCCGTATCGGTGGTACCGCCAAGAGGATCTTCCGGTGCCAGAGGATCTTCCGGGAACATGGGATCGCTGGGATCCATGGGTTTCTCCTCGGAAGGACCCACAATGAAGATATGATCCCGCTTTTCATAGGTGCTGTAAGCCTCCACACCGGAGGAAAGCTCCTTGCCATCCAGATCAAAGACCTTCTTGTAGGTGACGACCTTGTAGCCGGTATAGGGTGTGCACTTTTCTTCACGGAAGCCGGGTTCTTTCTCCTCGTCCACTTCCTCCACTTCTTCCCATGGAGTGGTGGAAAGGATACTGTAAGACATCTCCACCTTCTTTTCCAGAGGCTTTTCGCCCCAGAAGGTGATGTTGCAGCTGCCGTCATCGATATTGGCCTGAATCTTGATGGGATAATCCAGCGTATTGCGGAACTTATAGTCCAGACTGCCCCAGTAGATGGTGGCATCCATACCCATGTCCACATAGGTGACTACGAACATATGCTCCGTCCGTTCCACCTGTTCCAGATCCATATGCAGCGTGCAGTAATAAATGGTGGAAGCCACCTGACAGACACCGCCGCCCAGTTCCGGCAGAGACTCACCGCCGGAGTAGATGGTGGCAGCCTTGTAGCCCTTTTCCGCCGTCCGTTCACCCACAATGTCATTGAAGGAGAACACCTGACCCGGCGCAATGATCTTGCCGTTGATGGCCTCACAGGCCAGTTTCAGATTGTTGGTACGGTCAGCATTGACCACATAGACCGTGGACTTACTGAACAGCTTGGTGCCGAAGTATTCCGAGTCGATATCGGCCTTGGTCACTTCGGGGATCAGTTCACCCATTTTGATGACGATCTTGCTGCCGGGAGCGGCAGACTCAATACGCTTGGCTTCTTCCTCCACATCAAAGCCGTAGCCGACGACCTCTTCGGTGATCACGCCGGCCTCTTCGTCATAAACAGCATCCTCAGCAGGGGTGCCGAAACGCTCCATCAAGTCTTCCAGATCCACAGGCTGGCAGGGCACTTCGTCATACTCCCACTTGAGGGGGGTAAAATTCCGATCCATAAAAGCCTGATACACAGCCTCATACAGGGCATCGGCATCCAGAGAACGGTCGGGAGAACCGACCTCCACCACGATGGTCTCGGCCCGCTCATTGACCGTCACCTTGTGGGGTGTGGGATCACTTTCAACCTCGGCAGCCATGGCATCGATCATCTGGCGGATGTAGTCCGTATCCAGATTGAGAACGGTCTGCAGATCCACATAGTGTTCCCGGTTCTTGGAAGCCCAGAAGGTGGTCACGGCAGAGAAGGGATTGCCGCTTCTGCCGTAGGACATAGCCTCCGCAATGGCTTCCTCCGGCTCCAGCGCCACTTTGGTCTGTTCCGGCTGGAAGGACAGGGTCCTATCCGGCAGCTGGACATTGAGCACAGACGAGGCATAGGAATCAGAAACTGCCTGTTCCACAGTTGCCATGGCAGTATTGCGATCCATACCGCCCACATTGATGCCGGCCAGATAGACATTGGGGTAAATGGTATCGCCGGCTTTCAGTACCAGACCCCAGACAAACATTCCAATCAAAATCGCCAGAACCACCGCACCTGCAATGATGCCTGCCAGCAGACCGCGGGAAAGACCCTTCTTCGGCTCTTCCACGGGGGGCTGCGGCTTGGGTGCGGGAGGCGGTGTCACAGGCGGCTTTGCCGCAGGCACCTTCGGCAAAACCATGGTGGCATCTTCCGTTTCCATAAAGGGCAGATCCACAATGGGCTTGCGAGGCTGCTCGAATTTACCTTTCTTAATGGTGATCGCTCCTATCTCATGGGATAAGAATCCCAACAAATCTATGATGATTCATTATATAAAATATTTCGCCTTTTTTCAACAGGAAACCCCAGGAAAATCACGGAAGCACAGGCAGTTCCTTCAAGTGCTGTTCGAAGTCCACACCGTAGGTGCGGTGATGGGGATTTTTCGCAGTTTCGGCAATGACTTTGGATGTAAAATCCATGGCCAATTTGGCGGCTTTGGAAAATTCCACACTCTTGACCGCGGCGGCGGTAAAAACGCTGGCGAACAGATCGCCTGTGCCGTTGTAGTGACCGGGTGTCTTTGTCCGCTGAAGGATGGAGACAGCACCGTGATCCATACAGGCAATGCCCACCTGCTCCGGGGTGAGACTGACACCGGTGATGACCACCTGCTTGGGACCCAGTTCCGTCATTCCCTGCAAAAGTTCCCGGATGTAGCCCTCATCCTGCTGTTCCCGGAATTCTTTTCCCAGCATAAGACAGGCTTCCGTCACATTGGGCAGCACCACATCGGCACCCATGCACAGCTTTTTCATCGCCTCCACATGATCCATGCCGAAACCACGGTAGAGCCTTCCCCGGTCTGCCATGGCAGGGTCTGCCACAAACAGCGTGTGTTCTTCCTTGAAGAGTTTTACAAATTTTTCCACCTGCTCCACCTGCTCCCGGGAACTGAGATAGCCGGAGAAAATGCCGTCAAAGGTCACGCCGCCCTGTTTCCATTGATCTGCGATCATGCCCATCCGCTCTGTCAGATCCAGCACGCTGACCTCCGGCAAAGCGGCAAAGTGACCGGAAAGCATGGCCGTGGGCAGGACGGCACACTCGATGCCGAAGGTGGAAATAACAGGCAAGGCCACAGTCAAAGAGCACTTGCCGAAGCAGCTCAGGTCATGGATGGCGGCGATACGTTTCTGCATGGTTTTTCTCCTTTGTGGAAGCTTCTTACCTACAACATACTTTCCAAAAACCAAAAGGTCAAGGAATATCTTGCTTTCCCTGCGAAAAAAGGTGCAAATCCGTCAAAACTGTGATACAATAACTATAATGATAGAATGAGGAGCGTATACCCATGAAAGAAAATCTGCTTCCTACCGGTCAGATCGTCAACACCCACGGCCTTCGCGGTCATGTGAAAGTCATGCCTTGGGCGGACGATCCCGATGATCTTCTGGATTTTGACCGTTTTTTCATTGACGGCAAGGAATATGAAGTGGAGCACGCCTCCCGGCAGAAGAACATGATCCTTCTGAAGCTGGCAGGGGTGGATTCCATTGAAGATGCAGCCTTGCTTCGAAACAAAGAGATCGCCATCAGCCGTGACGACATCGAGTTGGAAGAAGGTGTGGTGTTCATCGCCGACCTGATCGGTGTGCCGGTGCTGGCAGAGGGCGTGGAGATCGGTAAGATCACAGAAGTCCTGACCCCTCCCGGCAACGATGTCTATGTGGTCAAGGGTCAGCATGAGTATATGATTCCTGCCGTCAAGGAATTCATTGAAGAACTGAATCCGGATGCCGGCTACGTAAAGGTACGGCTCATTGAAGGGATGCAGACCGATGCGGATTGATATTATGACCCTGTTCCCCGATACCGTCGGGGACATGATGAACGAGAGTATTCTGGGCAGAGCCCAGGAGAGGGATCTGATCCGCATTGAGGCATGGCAGATTCGGGACTACACCACCAACAAACAAAATCAGGTGGATGACTACCCCTACGGCGGCGGTCACGGCGCCGTTCTGCAGGCAGATCCCCTCTACAACTGTTGGAGAGCCATCTGCGATGAAGTGGGCGCACCCGTCCATACGATCTTCATGTCCCCCTGCGGCAAGACCTTCACCCAGAACGATGCCGTCCGGCTCCGGGATGAACACGAAAACATCATTCTGGTCTGCGGTCACTACGAGGGCATCGACCAGCGGTTCATCGACGAATGTGTGGACGAAGAAATTTCCATCG
>JAZNLL010000050.1:0-31926 GCA_045579045.1 Candidatus Avilachnospira sp. | reverse complement strand
CGCCGACTATCAGATCCTTGCAGACGGTATCCGCCGTGGCGACAGCTACACGATGATCGGTCGGGCTCTCGGCAAGTCAGAAAAGGCGGTCCGGGGAAAGGTTTATTTCGTTTATCTAACAGAGAACGCAGACAAGGTGCGGGCTCTGATGGGTGGTGGCCATTGGGGCTGCGGAGCCCCAATACCTACCGTGAAGCAAGGTGCGCACCTATCTCGTTGCCGAACAGCAGTGAAGCACGATCTGGAAAGGCTTTGCGCTGTGCTGGCCTATGAGGTTCGCCGGCAAAAGCAATCTGACTATGACCATTACTTCCAGCGGGCGCTCTGTATGAACTGGGACGATCTGAACAGTGCGTGTCTGGCAGGCTGTGATGACTGTGATACCTGTTCCCAGTTTCTCCGGATCCAACCGCAATACTGCGTCCGCTGCGGAAAGACCTTTTTTGAACGGGTTGAAAATAAAATCTGTCAAAGCTGCAGGCGGGCCAGGAAGCAGGCGGCAGGACGAAAGTGGTACAAAATCCACAATCAAAAAGATGGGAGTTAATACTATGAAGACGGAAGAAAAAGCATTGCGATTTATGACTGCTCTGTTGGATGTTTACAGAGGAGAAGACAACCGGGAGTTATATGTCTTTGATAAGTTAGACCTTGATCCCGAGGATGCCACCGATGATTTTACTGCCATGCTCCTGGCCATGCAGGCTGTGTACAAGAGATTAACGGGAGACGCGGAAAGTGATCTGGTCGACTTTACCCACATTCTGAACAAACTGGCCGTGCAGTCAATCATGGAAGAAGTCGGCGATGGAGGAGAAAAATAATGAAACGAGCTGAGATATTAGAGACTGCCCGGGTCTGCGTGTGCGGTGAGCGCGAGCAGGATTACGGTACTCCGGAGGACAGCTTCACCCTCATCGGCAAGCTCTGGACTGCCTATATGGGTGTGCCTTTTACACCCAAGGATGTAGCTATGATGATGGCTCTGCTGAAAGTGGCCCGCATTAAGGCCGGCGATAAGGCAGACAGCTTTGTCGATCTGGCAGGCTATGCTGCCTGCGCCGGTGAGATCGCAGAGAGGAGCACACAATATGCCCAAGAAGTTTAATCGCCACCACGGCCGTCATCGCTACAGGGAAAAGCCCCGGATGTGCGACCCCGGCATGTGTGACCACTGCCAGTACATCGGAGAGGGTGACTTTGTTTGTACGCAAGATCCTACCGATCCCATGGGTGTTCTGGTGGTGTCTGACTGGACACCCACCAAAGATCACCTCAAGTGCAAGCGGAGGTATCAGACGCATGGCAAAAAAGCATGACATCAAAAACCGTGTGCTTGCTATTGAACGCATGTTTCTGCGCAAAAGACCCCTGACTGTTCCACAGATCATCCGCAAGCTGGATCTGGAATACGACATCCAGGTGAACAGGAAAACGATCTATGATGATATCGCCGTTCTGACCATGTTCATGCCCATAGATACCTTCAAAAAAGGAAATAGTACATATTTCCACCTTATAGATCTGTGCGGGGGGGGGTGACTGAGAATGGACATCGAAGCCGCGCTCAAAAAAGTCCGCGAAGAATACGAAAAGGCAAAGTCCCTCAGCTTTGTTAGAAACCCCGTGGCATACGCACTGTATCAAGTGTGGAAAAAAGCTGACACCCGCTAAGTAAAGGAGTACCGCGGTATGCAGTATGACCGTAAAATAACAATCTCCGCCGGCAGCAACCGGCGTGCAATGGTCTGGAGCGCCCAAACCCTGCTCATCTCCGAGCTGTGGGCAAAGCTCCAGACACCTGCCCGGGGTACAGAAACTCTGGCAGAATATCTCAACATGAAAAAAGCCCAGCAGGATGATCTGAAAGATGTGGGCGGCTTCATGGCCGGCACTCTCTCCGGACCCCGCCGCAAAGCGAATAATGTGACCGGCCGTGATATCATCACTCTGGATCTGGATAACATCCCTGCAGGTGGGACAGAGGATGTGCTGCGCCGTGTGGAGGCTCTGGGATGTGGTTACTGCATTTACAGTACCCGCAAGCATAGCCCTGCAGCTCCCCGTCTTCGTGTTCTTCTCCCACTGGATCGTACGGTGTCTGCAGATGAGTATGAGCCGGTATCCCGTAAAATGGCACAGCATATCGGTCTCGAATTCTGCGATCCGACAACCTTTGAAGCATCCCGGCTCATGTACTGGCCGAGCTGCTCTGCAGACAGTCAATACATATATCTGTGGCAGGACAAGCCTCTCCTCAATGCCAACGGTCTGCTGGCGCAATACGAGGACTGGCGTGACTGCTCCCTCTGGCCGCAGGTACCGGGCGCCCTGAGCCTGCCGAAGCTGGCAGTCAAGCAGGGTGATCCGGAAGCGAAGAACGGTGTGGTGGGTGCGTTCTGCCGATCTTTCGATATTTACCGTGCCATGGAAGAACTGATCCCCGGCATGTACGATCCGGTGGACAGCATGCCCGGCAGATACACCTATCTCGGCGGATCTACCACCGGCGGCGCCGTGATCTACGACAGCGGCAAGTTCCTGTACAGCCACCATGCCACTGACCCGTGCAGCGGCCGCCTGGTCAATGCTTTCGACCTTGTGCGTCTTCATCGCTTCGGTGATAAGGATGATGAAGCCCAGCCGGGTACACCCACGCATCGGCTCCCCAGTTATCAAGCGATGAATGAACTGGCTATCTCTCAGCCGGATGTTGCAGCGCTGATGAGCCAGGAACGGTACCAGGAGGCCATTAAAGACTTTGAGGGCGTCAGCGCCACCAATGACGATGCGCCGGCCAACTGGACGGCAAAACTTGCTTTGAACAGTCAGACGGGTCTTCCCAAGGCTACGATCGACAATGTGTGGATCATCCTTGAGAATGATCCACTACTCAAGGGCAAATTCGCACTTAATCGATTTGCCGGCCGTGGTGAGGTGCTGGGTGCGCTGCCGTGGGATGGCCGCACACAGCGCCGTCTGTGGGACGACAACGACAATGAGGGCCTCTACTGGTATATGGAGAAGACCCACCATATCACCGGCAACGGCAAGATCGATGGCGCCCTCTCCCTACATTCTACCGCCCACGCTTTCAACGATATACAGGACTATCTCAGAGGGCTTCGCTGGGACGGAGTTTCTCGTTTGGACACTCTTTTCATCGATTATCTGGGCGCAGCTGACAACGCCTACACCAGAGCCGTGACCCGCAAGGCATTCACAGCGGCCATTGCCCGTGCTATGGTGCCCGGCTCTAAATTTGACAATATGCTCATCCTGGCAGGCCCTCAGGGCATCGGCAAGAGTACCCTGCTGGATAAGATGAGCAAGGGCTGGTTCAATGACAGCATCCGCACCTTTGAGGGCAAGGATGCCTCAGAGCTGCTGCAGGGTGTCTGGCTGGTGGAGATCGCCGAGCTTGACGCTTTCCGCCGTACCGATATCGCCCGCATCAAGCAGTTTCTCTCCCTGCGGCACGACCGCTTCCGTGCAGCCTACGGCCGCCATGTCAAGGAACTGCCCCGCTGCTGCGTTTTCTTCGGCACCACTAATACCGATGACTACCTGCAGGACCGTACCGGCAACCGGCGCTTCTGGCCCGTGGATACCGGAGAGCAGCCGGCGACCAAAAATGTGTGGACAGATCTGCCGAGAGAAGTGGATCAGCTTTGGGCAGAAGCAATGGTCCGCTGGCAGGCCGGAGAGCCTCTTTTCCTCGCAGGTGAGCTGGAAGAAGCTGCCAGGGTGAAGCAGGAACAACACCGAGAGGTGAGTACACGCGAGGGCCTTGTGCAGGACTTCCTCAGCAGACAGGTGCCCACAGACTGGCAGAGCTGGCCTCTGGATCGCCGCAGAATGTTCTGGAGCGGAGCGGTGCAGGGAAACATCAAACTGGTCGACCGTGACCGGGTGTGTGCTCTGGAGGTCTGGTGCGAGGCGCTGGACGGAAAGCAAAAGGATATCCGATACAGCGATACAGCGGAAATCAACAGCATCATAGAGGCTTGTCCGGAATGGTCCAAGACAATGGGTTCTGTGCGGTTTGGATACTGCGGAAAACAGCGAGGCTTTAGGCGGAACATCTGAGCGGAACAAGGCGGAACAAAGCCGGAACTTTGCGGAACATTCAGCGGTCGTCATTTTCACCAAAATGTTCCAATGTTCCGGGAAAGTTCCAGAAATGTTGACGGCTGAAACAGTTGAAAATACATGCTTTTTTGTTTAACTGGAACATTGGAACATTCTTTATCTATTAAATATAAAAATAAAGAAAATTAAGGAAAATATAATGTGTGTAAACGCTATAATCCGCATAAATACGGGTGTATACGCGCGTGTGCGTGCGCACGCAAGGAACAATGCTAAAATCGGAGGCCAAAATGAGCACTCTTGAAAAAGAAGTTGAAAGCCGGCTGCGTACCCAGGTAAAAAACAAATTGGGTGGCATGGCGGTCAAGTTTGTAAGTCCGGGATTGAATGGGGTGCCGGATCGCATAGTGCTGCTGCCCCATGGCAGGATCATTTTTGTAGAGACCAAGGCGCCCAAAGAGAAGCTGAGGAAACTGCAGGAGTATGTGTGTGGGCTGATCAGAGGCTTGGGCTTTGATGTTCGCCGCATCGATACGAAAGAAAAAGTTGACCTGTTTATCCGGGAGATGGGAGGCTGCACATGAAATACAATCCGCATAATTACCAGGCCTACTGCATCCAGAGAGTGGTTGAGGATCCTGCCATCGGACTGTTTCTGCGTCCCGGTCTTGGCAAGACGGTCATCACTCTTTCCGCGGTCAATATTCTCAAATATTTTCGGTGGCAAGTATCCAAGGTCCTGGTGGTGGCACCCAAAACGGTGGCAGAGGCCACCTGGAGCAAAGAGGCTGCCAAGTGGGATCACCTGCAGCACCTTCGGATCTCCACCGTACTGGGAAGCGCCACCAAGCGCATCAAGGCACTCAACATGCCGGCGGATGTTTATATCATCAATCGGGAAAATGTGGAGTGGTTGGTAGATTATTTCAAGCAGGCATGGCCATTTGACATGGTAGTGCTGGATGAGAGCACCAGCTTCAAGAACTCCCAGAGCAAACGCTTCAAGGCAATGAAACGGGTGCGCCGGTTCGTGAAAAAGATGGTTTTGCTGACCGGCACACCGTCCTCCAAAGGCCTTATTGATCTGTGGGCGCAGGTGTTTCTGCTGGACGGTGGAGCCCGGCTGGGAACTACCTTGGGCGCCTACCGGGAAAAGTATTTTGACCCGGATCAGCGAAGCCGCACGCAGATCTTCAGCTACAAGGCAAAGGATGGAGCTGAAAATGCAGTGCTTTCGGCCATTTCCGATATTTGCATCTCCATGAAAGCTGAGGATTATCTGCAGCTGCCGGAGAATATCCAGCATGAGATCCCCGTGGTTTTGGATCCAAAAGCTCTGAGAGACTACAAGCAGTTTGAAAGAGATTTGCTGCTTGAGGTGGACGAGGCTGTGGTGACTGCCAGTACTGCCGGCGTCCTTGTGGGCAAGCTGCTGCAGTTCTGCAACGGCGCTGTTTATGGCACAGAGGGGCAGGTGGTTCCTGTCCACGACTGCAAGCTGGACGCCTACATGGAACTGCTGGAACGGTTGGACGGAGAGCCAGCGCTGACCTTCTACGGATATCAGCATGATCGTGACCGCATCCTTGAGCGCCTGGAGCGTGCCAATAAGAGCCGGAAGAACAAATTGAGGGTGCGGGTGTACAAGGATGCCGAAGATGCCGATGCATGGAATGCCGGAGAAATCGATGTGCTGCTTGTCCACCCTGCAAGCTGCGCCTACGGTCTGAACCTTCAGGTCGGTGGCCACCATGTCGTGTGGTATGGTCTCAACTGGTCCTTTGAACTGAACGATCAGGGCAACTGCAGACTGTGGCGGCAGGGATCACCCTATGACAAGGTTTATATCCACTACCTCATTGTGCAGGGGTGCCAGGATGAGGATGTCATGGCGACCATCCGGGACCGTGCGGACACCCATGAGGCTGTTATGCGGGCGCTGAAAGCAAGAATCAAGAAACTCAAGGAGGAGATTGCATGAGTAACAACAATCCAACAGTCCTTTTGAATGGAGATCAGATCTACCTGGATGAGCTGATCCGGGAGAATGCCCGGCTGACTGTCCAGCATGAAGCGGATCGTCAGCTGCTGGAGCAGATGAGAGAGCGGCCCTCAGATGCAGAAGAATATTGGGCAATGGGTGCGGAAATGGCTGCCCGTCTCGACAAGGTCAGTGCGGAGGCAGAAGAAGCAAAATGCAGCCTACAGCAGGCAGTCAAGGATCTGCACGCCGTCATGGCCGGCGGCGATCCCTGCAAGATTTGCTTGAACAAGTGTCCGATGGGTACCGCCGAATGTAAACCCGCTTGGCGCGGATCGAGGGGCTAACAATGACGCTGAAAGAACTCTCCCAGCTTTATTACCTCAACAGGGAAATCGAAATGGACAAAAAGCGGCTTCAGGAGCTGGAGATGCTGGCCGTCACCGTAACTCCGAATATCACCGGTATGCCTCGTGGATCCGGAGTATCGGACAAAGTGGGGCGGTATGCTGCGGAGATTGCTGATCTCAAAGGCATCATTGAGGCCAAGCACAAGCAGTGTCTTTATGAGCGTAATCGTATCGAGAGATACATAGCCTCCATCGATGACAGCCTCCTCCGTCAGATCTTCACCTATCGATTTGTGAATGGCTTGCCGTGGAGACAGGTGGCCGCTTGTATTGGCGGAAATAACACCGCAGACGGTGTGAGAATGATGTGCAACAGGTACATTGAGGCAACGCAAAATGACACCCGGAGATAAGTTGTTCGTTTTGTTCGGTGCCGATGTGTTATACTGTAAAATGCGGGTGGTGCTCGAAGATGCAACGCCTCCTTTGGTTGAGTGGCGGCAAGGTGACGGAATGCGATCCCCCAGATCCTTGTCGCTGCTTTTCCAATCTGAATATTTACAAGCTGCCCTTTTCAGAGGGGCGGCTTTTATTATGCTTTGGGGTGGTGAGAGCCTATGGAAAAACAGGAAATGACGGTCAATGCTTTGGCTGTTTTACTCGGTGATTATGAGATATACAGGAAAAAGGCTGCCACTCTGATCTTGAGAGCGCTACTACCAAAAAGAGCGTATGAGAACATTCTGCGGGACGGCACGGTGTATCCGTTTGACCGTGGAGACAAGCGTGTTGCGGCATGGAGAAAAAAGGTGCTTGAGCCCGGCGTTTGCGTGTTTTGCGGCTCTAGAGAGCAGCTTGAGGCTCATCATGTTATTGGCTGGGCTGAGTGGCCGCAAGGCCGCGCAGATGTGAAAAATGGCCTGTGTTTATGCCATAACTGTCATACAGAGGAGCACTGCTTTTCTCCTGCATACAGCATGATGCTTGCGAGAGGCGGGTGAGCTTATGGCCAAGATTTCAGACAAGCAGCATAAAAAGATGATTGCCATGTATGCTGACTGTCAGAATTATTCTCTCGTGGCCAGAGAGTTTGGTGTGTCTGTTAGCACCGTGCGCCGCCACTGCAATGGTGATGAAGAAACGGCAAAAATAGTCAAGCATAAAAAAGCAGAAAATACCGTTGCTATTCTCCAACACATGGGCAAGCAGAAAAAACGAGTGTGCGGCATTCTGGACAAGTTGCTGGATGCGCTTGATGACCCGGACAAGATGGAATGCTCTACGCTACCGCAGATTGCCACGGCCCTTGGCATCCTGGTGGACAAGTACACCGGGGATGAGGATGTTGGCCAAATGAACCCGTCTGAAAACAACATCTTTGAGATCATCGATCAGAGTACCGGAGGGGAGCTGGATATCAGTGAAATATCAGAAATTGAGCCCCAGGCAGAACCTGGCGATGACCTGGTGGAATAGGCCAGGCTTTAAGAACTATGAAGGCATCATCTGTGACGGGTCCGTCCGATCCGGCAAGACCATAGCCATGTCGGTCGGGTTTGTCCTGTGGGCTATGTCCAACTTTAACGAACAGAAATTTGCTTTCTGTGGAAAAACCATAGAGAGCTTGCGGCGCAATGTGACAAGCAACCTGCCCACCTGGTTGGAGGGTGTGTTCAAATTCAAAGAGCGTCAAAAAGAGAACATGATCATCGTCAGCAGAGGAAAAAGAAAAAACTATTTCTATCTGTTCGGCGGCAAGGACGAAAGCAGTGCCGGTCTTATTCAGGGCATTACCTTGGCAGGTGTCCTGATGGATGAAGCTGTTTTGATGCCACGCTCCTTTGTGGAGCAAGCATGCGCCCGCTGTTCTGTGGATGGATCCAAGCTGTGGTTCAACTGCAATCCGGAGGGCCCTTCTCACTGGTTTTACATCAAATGGGTTTTGGGGGCTAAAGAGCATAAGTTGCTGCGCCTCCATTTCACCATGGATGATAACCTCAGCCTCTCTCCAGCCATCAAGGCAAGGTATGAGAGCTTATACTCAGGCGTGTTTTATGACCGTTTTGTCCGCGGCCTCTGGGTGGTTGCGGAGGGGCTGATTTATACCATGTTCAACAAGGACTTTCATGTGGTGCCTCCGGAGCCCAGACCATACGACAGGTATTACATATCCTGTGACTACGGCACGATCAACCCCACCAGTATAGGTTTATGGGGAAGATCGAATGGCAGCTGGTACAGGATGCGGGAGTATTACTTCGACAGCCGCAAAGAGGGACGGCAGCGCACTGATGAGGAGCACTACACGGAGCTGGAGGCTCTGGCGGGAGATCTCCGGATCAGTGCGGTGATCGTTGACCCCTCTGCGGCTTCTTTTATCGAGACCATTCACCGGCACGGGAGATTCCGGGTGGAGAAAGCATCCAATGCGGTGATAACCGGTATCCGCAATGTGGCCACACGGCTCCAAACCGGAGAACTGTTTATCTGCTCCAGCTGCACGGACTGCATCCGGGAGTTTGGTATGTATCGCTGGGACGAAAAGGCCATGGAGGATCGCCCCATCAAGGAAAACGACCACAGCATGGATGATGTGCGCTATTTTGTGAACAAAGTCTTTGCACCGGACCGTTTCAGTTTCAAGTGAGGTTCTGTATGGAAATTTCTGTTTTGGGTGTTACCTACACTCTGAAATATCGGGTAAAAGCTGACGATCCGGCACTGGAAAACTGTGACGGATACTGCGATTATTCCACCAAGAGCATCGTGGTGAAAGAGTACACAGCTGAAGATCGAAAAGATCCCATGAGTTGTGCCGATCTGGACGCCTACAAGCGTAAGTGCATGCGTCACGAGATCGCTCACGCATTTCTTTATGAAAGCGGCTTGAGCGTTAACTCTCTCAGAGTGGATGGCTCTTGGGCGACCAACGAGGAAATGGTGGACTGGATGGCGATCCAGGGACCGAAGCTGTACACGGCATGGGCCGCGGCAAAGTGTTTGTGAGGTGAAAAAGCATGGTTGTGCTGAATTTGAGAGATGACTGCGTTCTGCGTACTGCCACGAGTTTCGGCAGGGGCATGACGGATAAACGCTTTTTGGAACTGGAGATCACAGCGTGGCTGAAGTCTGATGAGCGTAAGCGGCAGCTGACCGGTGAGGCTTATTATGACGGAACGCATGCCGTGCTCGGCCGGAAGCGCATGGCACTGGATGATGACGGCGAGCCTGTTGAACTTACCCATTTGCCCAACAACAAAATGGTCAATAATCTGTATGCCAAAATGGTGGATCAGAAGACCAACTACTCCTTTGGGCGCCCGTTCTCCTTTGACACCGACAACAAGCAGTATGCTGCAGCTCTGGGTACCGTTTTCGGATCCCGGTTCCGGCGGTTGATGCACAACACCGGCGAGAGCGCATGGATCGGCGGCAAGAGCTGGGTTTATCCCTACTATGAGACCGGGCAGCTGGCATTCAAGCGCTTCCCTGTTGACGAAGTGCTGCCGTTCTGGGCGGATGCCGATCACACCATCCTGGACGCTGCTGTGCACATCTACATGGTGCTGGAATATGACGAAAGCGAAAAGACCAAGGCAGTAGTCAAGGTCGAGGTCATGCACGGTGGCGGCGTGGATTGTTTCATTCGCACCGATGATGGCATTCTGGAGCCGGACAGCAATGCGAGATCCGGCGCCTACATCACAGAGGAAGACCCCGTCACTGGCGAGATCAAAGAGTACAACTGGGAGCGCATCCCTCTGGTGTGCTTTAAGAGCTCCCATCACGAGATCCCGCTGCTCTCCAGAGTGAAGTGCCTGCAGGATGCCTACAACGAAATTCTTTCCAACTTCACCGATCAGATGGATCAGGATATCCACAACACCATTCTGGTGATCAAGAACTATGACGGCGAGGATCTGGGACGGTTCCGTGCCAATTTGGCAGCCTATGGCGCCATCAAAGTTCGATCCGTTGACGGTGCAGAGGGCGGCGTGGAGACCCTGCAGATCGAGGTCAATGCCGGAAACTACAAGGTGCTGCTCTCTCTGCTGAAAGATGCCATCATCGAAAATGCCAGAGGCTACGATGCCAAAGATGACCGTATGGGCGGCAATCCCAACCAGATGAACATCCAGAGCATGTACTCTGACATCGATCTGGATGCCAACTGTATCGAAACAGAGTTCCAGGCCTCCATGGAGGAACTGCTCTGGTTCGTCAATCGGCATCTGGCCAACACCGGCGTTGGCAATTTCGATGGCACAGAGGTCAAGGTCATCTTTGACCGGGATGTGCTGATCAATGAGACAGAAGCCATCAACAACTGCAAAAACTCTGTCGGTATCCTCTCTGATGAGACCATCGTCAAGATGCACCCCTGGGTGTCTGATCCGGAGCAGGAGCTCAAGCGCATCAAGGGTGAGCAGGAAGCAAATGCAGCTGATCCCTACCGGGCTGCATTTGAGGCCAACCGTGTAAAGAACGGGAACGCCGGCAACGGCTCCGGGCAGGAGCCTCCTGTGAAGGACGGTGAGGGTGATGGCAAGACAGAGTAATGCCGCATACTGGGCGCAGCGGCTCAAAAACATGGAGGAGGCACTGCTGGATCAGTCCTACTCCTATGTGGAAAATCTGGAGGCGCAATTTTCCCGCGCCCAGGCTGAAATTGAGAAGCAGATCGCCGCATGGTATCAGCGTTTTGCTTCCAACAATGAGATCTCCCTGGCAGAGGCGAAACGGCTGCTCAATTCCGATGAGCTGGCAGAGTTCCACTGGACGGTAGGCGAATATATCGCTTATGGCAAGCAGAATGCCATCTATGGCATGTGGATGAAGCAGCTGGAGAATGCCAGTGCCCGGGTACATATCTCCCGGCTGGACGCTCTCAAGCTGCAGATCCAGCAGCAGGCCGAGGCACTATACGCCAACCAGCTGGACAGTGTGGATGCCGCTGCCCGGCAGATCTACGAGGGCAGCTACTACCACACCGCGTTTGAGGTACAAAAGGGCCTCGGCGTAGGATGGACAACCCATGCCATCAATGAGGAGACCATCAAAAAGGTTCTCTCCCGTCCCTGGACAGCTGACAACCAGACTTTCCGGGATCGGTGCTGGACCAATAAGCAAAACCTGGTCAACAGTGTCAACACTCAGCTGACACAGATGATCATCCGGGGCGAAGCTCCGGACAGAGCCATCGCTGCCATCTCCAAACAGTTTGAGGTGTCCAAGAGTAAGGCCGGCCGTCTGGTGATGACGGAAAGCGCCTACTTTGCCAGCGCGGCGCAAAAAGACTGCTACAAAGAGCTGGATGTGGAGCAATACCAGATCGTGGCAGCTCTGGATCGGGACACCTGCGATATTTGCGGCAGTCTCGATGGCCAGGTGTTCAAAATGTCGGAGTACCAGGAGGGGCTCACGGCGCCTCCGTTCCATCCCTGGTGCCGGTGCTGCACAGCTCCCTATTTCGCCGACATGGAGGGCTTGGGTGAGCGTTTTGCCCGGGATGCTGAAACCGGCGAACGGTACAAGGTGCCTCGGGATATGACATACGAGCAGTGGAAAGCCAAACAGGATGAAACATTGACAGATAAGCCTATTTTGGATATAATAAATACGGGTGATGATACTTTGGTTGTCGATGTTGAAATAGACCGTTTTACGCCTTGTTTAGTCGAGCGTAGTAGCGGAAAAATTGTAGATACTACATACGAGCTTGCGACACCGGAGGATAGAAAAGGCCTCAAAAAGCAAGGGTGGTTGTTTAACTGGAATCACAAACACTTGAGCAATTCGGATGTGTACAAACTGACATTAAAAGGTGATCCTGTAATTCAGGGCCTTGTCGCAATCGAAGATCGCCCGGACAGCAAGGCGGTTCATCTCTCCCTGGCGGAAAGCGCACCTCATAACAAGGGCGCAACGAAGCAGTATGATGGTGTTGGTGGCCATCTATTTGCGATTGCAGTACAGAAGTCTTATGAAAATGGATACGGCGGCTTTATCTATTTTGAAGCCAAGAACATGGAATTGGTTAAGCACTATCAAGACGAGTTTGGTGCGGCACTCATAGGCATGCCCCATGAATACTCGATGATCATTGATGAAGATGCGGCCGCTGTATTGCGGAGTGCCTACACACTGGAGGGGTAATCCATGACAAAAAGAGTTTTGATACAGAGCAGAAAAATTGAAGCTGCTGCAGAGAAAGCCGGCGGTTTTGTTGTCGCTCCCGAAAAAGTCGGACACAACCCCAAGGGAGAAGCCAACTTTAGAGCGGTACGCCAGTATTCTCTGAAACATGGGGTTCCCATGTCGAAATTGACCAGTGCTGACTACAAAAAAATCGGCATTGATCACCCCTAATTAAACAGTAGTTAAAAGCATCGTGCTGAAAATGCACGGTGCTTTTTTCATACACAAATTACCGCTGGCCCGGCGGAAACAGCAGGGCGGCTGCCATACGGGGACTGGCCCGGGAAAAAGGAAAGCAGCAGAAAGGAGCCAGATATGAAACTGCAATGGTTGAAAGAAATCCTGGGCGAAGCCTACACGGAGGAGATGGATGCAAAGGTCAGCGCTGCTCTGGGTGAGCGGTTCGTCTCCCGGCAGGATTTCAACGACAAGAACACCAAGCTCAAGGAAGCGGAGACCCAGGTGGTGCAGCTGACTGAAACGGTCAAGAACCGCGACAGCCAGCTGGAGACACTGAAGAAGTCCGCCGGCGACAATGAGGATCTGAAAAAGCAGATCGAGGATCTGACTGCTCAGAACAAGGCCGACAAGGCTGCCCACGACAAGGAGCTGGCCACCGTCAAGCTGATGGCTGCCGTAGAGGCAGAACTGACCGCCGCCGGATCCAAGAACAACACCGCTGTCAAGGCTGTGCTGGCTGACTTCCTCAAGGACGCCACCATTACGGATGGCAAGGTCAGTTCCAAGGTCAACGGTGAAACGGTCACCCTGGCCGCACAGGTAGAAGCCTTGAAAAAGGACACTGCCACAGACTTCCTGTTCGGCGCCGTGTCCAAGTATCAGGGCTGGAAGCCCGGCGAGGGCGGAGATCGGGGCGGCGATCCCGGCGCAGGCAAAAAGCCCTCCGACATGTCCTACGCTGAACTGACGGCATATCTGGCCGCAAATCCCGATGCAAAACTGGATTGAGAGGTGAAACGCAATGAAAAATGTGATCAGTCCCCGCGCCGTGTCCTTTGAGGATGCGCTGCGCAATCTGGCAGCAAAGCTGACCGGCTTGCCGGCCAAGGAGCTGCCCCGTACCCAGGAGGCCATTGTTCAGTACATGGCTGAAAATGTCCCCTCCGTGGCTGATCTGACCGAGACCATCACCCAGGAGGTTATGAGCCGACTGGCTGAGATGGCTGCAGGTGACGCAGAGGAAACTTCCGACGCCGAGAACGGTAAGGAACCCGAGCAGCCTGCAGAGCCGGAAGACGGCACCAAGGCAAAAACCGGCGGCAAGAGCCGCAAATCTGAATAACAGAAAGGATGTATCAATTTATGCCCAACTTTGATTCCAAGAGCTTCAACCCCCAGGCATTTAAGTATCTGGTGGACCGTGCTCCCCAGACCCGCCTCAATGAGATCCGCAAGTCCCGCGTTCTGGCCGGCAACCCCGACATCAAGAGCGTCTTTGCCTCCCAGGACGGCACCGGCTATGCCCGTATCGCCATGCGCGGCCTGCTGGATGGTGACGCCGTGAACTATGACGGCCAGACCGACATCGAAGCCTCCACCACCAAGACCTTTGAGCAGGGTGTGGTGGTCATCGGCCGCGCCAAGGCATGGACCGAGCGCGACTTCTCCTACGACATCACCGGCGGTCAGGAATTCATGGACAATGTGGCTTCCCAGGTGGCCGAATACTGGGAGGGCATCGATCAGGACACCATCCTGGCGATCCTCAAGGGTATCTTCTCCATGACCGGCGGTCAGAATGCCGAGTTTGTGGAAAAGCACACCTACCCCGTGGACGGTCCCATGGAATCCACCACTCTGAACAGCGCCATCTCCCAGGCCTGCGGCGACCGCAAGAAGAAGTTTGCTCTGGTGTTTGCTCACTCCGTTGTGGCCACCAATCTGGAGAACCTCAATCTGATCCAGGCTCTCAAGTACACCGACAAGGAGGGCGTGACCCGCGACCTGTCCCTGTACACCTGGAACGGCAAGCTGCTGGTGGTCGATGACGGTATGCCCGTTGACGAAACCGGCGATGAGCCCATTTACACCACCTATGTGCTGGGTGAGGGCTCCTTCAGCTTCGAGGATATTGGTGCCAAGGTTCCTCATGAAATGGGCCGCGATCCCAAGACCAACGGCGGTCAGGACACCCTGTACACCCGTCAGCGCAAGGTCTTCGCTCCTATGGGTATCTCCTATGAGAAGAAGAACCAGGCCAGCCTCTCTCCCACCGATGCAGAGCTGGAAGATGGTGCCAACTGGGCTCTGGTCCACTCCGGTGAACCTGAAGAGGCACAGCGCTCCTACATCGCTCACAAGGCCATTCCCATCTGCCGCATCCAGTCCAAGGGCTAAGGTGATGCGCTATGTCCGTCTATGAGGCCGTGGCGACCCGGCTGGCCATGCTGGGGTACACCGACATCGACAGTGACAAACCCTGTCTTGAATATCTCATCAGCAAGTGCGAAAAGGACATCCTGGACAACATCAATCATGAGGTGCTGCCGGATGGCCTTTTCCACACACTGGTGGATATGGCGGCCGGTCAGTTTCTCTTTGATAAAAAAGCTGCAGGCAAGCTGGACGGGGTGGAGGGGTTTGACTTCTCTGCACCGGTCAAGAGCATCACAGAGGGCGATGTGTCCGTTACTTATGCCGGGGCCAGCGATGGATCGGCAAGTGCGGAAGCCCGTTTCGATACGCTGCTCGACCGGCTCATCCATCCTGCTGAGGGCATCCTTGCAGCGTATCGGAGGCTGAGATGGTAACTACCCACAAAAAGGCGGTGCAAAGCCTGTGGCAAGGCCGGGCAACGGTCACCGTGCTGGAGGGGATATGCAACCTCTCCAATGGCCGCACGGAGCCGCAGGAAAAGGTGCTTTTCAAAGAGCTGCCCTGCCGCATCTCTCAAAACACTGTCGTGAGTACGGAACCCTTTGAGAGAGCTGCCCGTGTGGCACAGGGCGTGACCCTGTATCTGGATCCTGCGGTGGAGATCCCGGAGGGCTCCAAGATCACCGTGGTACAAAACGGTGTTACCCGAGAATATGAACGAAGCGGCAAGCCTGCAGTGTACTCTTGTCACCAGGAAGTGCCGCTTGAGCTTTTTAAGGGGTGGGCTTGATGGCAAAATGGGGCAACTGCGATTATAAGCAGCTCCAGCAGCTCCGGGATAATCTGGCCAAGCTCCAGAGCGTGGATCTGGATAAGTTCTGCAGAGATGTGTCCAAGGAGTTGGCTGCCCGGCTGCTCTCTCTGGTTATTCCCCGGACACCTGTCGGGCAGTATCCCAAGGCCAGCGGCAAAAAAGGCGGCACACTGCGCCGTGGATGGACTGCCAAAACCCATGACGAGGCTGCAGGCGGTGGAGGTAAAAAAGGGGCGGCGGCATACGCCGGTGCTCTGCCGGTTTCCAAGACCGGCAACACCTACACCGTTGAGATCATCAATCCCGTGGAGTATGCCAGTTATGTGGAATTTGGACATCGGACTCCGGGTGGAAACGGATGGGTGCCGGGACAGTATTTTCTGACGCTCTCGGAGAGTGATCTGGAGCGTGCTGCTCCGGCACTCATTGAAAAAAAGCTGCAGGCACTTTTGCGGGAGGCATTCAATGTCTGAGATCAATTTCAACAGTATTTATGATGGTGTGAGCCTTGCGCTCCATGCCGCGTTTCCGAACAGTGCAGTACATGGCGGGAATACAGCGCAGGGCGTAAACCCCGGCGACTTCAATGTGGTCATGCCCAGTGCTAATCAGTCCAAAGAGGTGGGCAACCGCTACCGGCGCACCCCGCTGATAGATGTGATCTACTACCCCACCGGGGGTGTGTCGGATTGCTATGACAAAGCCCACCATGTGGTACAGGTTCTTTGGAATATCACCACACCGGAAGGAGACATCATCCATGCCAGATCCTGCAGCTGGGAAGTGACGGACGGTGTGCTTCATGTGTTTTTCCAGTACGATCACTTTGTGCATGTGCCGCAGGAGAAGGAATATATGGAAACTCTGAAAATCGAATTGGAGGAATAAGCCTATGGCTACAACCAAAACCACTGAGGCGGCTGCCACCTATTCCAAGGAACAGCTGGCAGCTTCCAGAAAGTATGCCACCCAGCGGGATCTGATCAGTGTCCTGCTGGAGGATGGCAAGAACTACACCTTTGATGAGGTGGACACGCTGATCGAGACTTATATGAAAGGTGAGGTGAAGTGATATGGCACTTGGCGGAGGCACCTGGACGACCCAGAACAAAGTTCTGCCCGGCACCTATATCAATTTTACCAGTAGAGCAAAAGCATCTGCTACGCTCTCTGACAGAGGCTATGCAGCAGCACCTTTTGCACTGAGCTGGGGCCCGGAGGGTGAAGTGTTCGCTGTCACTGCCGGCGAATTTCAGACGAACGGCATGAAGATCTTTGGCTACGCCTATGATCACCCTAGGATGCTGCCCCTGCGGGAGATCTTCCTGCATGCTACTACCGTGTACTGCTGGCGGCTTGGCACGGGTAAAAAAGCAAACTGCGACTTTGCAGAGGCGAAGTACGCAGGCGTTCGCGGCAATGACCTGAGGATCGTGGTTGCGGCCAATGCGGACAACCCCGAAATGTGGGATGTCAGTACTTATCTGGGTGGTATTTGCATGGATACACAGACGGTCAGCAAAGCCGCAGAACTGGCACCCAATGACTATGTGGTCTTTAAGAACGGCGTGACATTGGAGGCCACAGCAGGGGTGGATTTGACCGGCGGTACCGATGCAACGGTCTCTGGGGCTGATCATCAGTCTTTTCTTGATGCCATCGAAGCCTATGCGTTCAACACGCTTTGCTGCCCCGTGGCTGACATCACCACGGTGAAACTCTACAGCACCTATACCAAGCGTATGCGTGATGATCTGGGCGCCAAGTTCCAGCTGGTGGCCTGGCAGCCCGATGCGGACTACGAGGGTGTGATCGGCGTGTGGAACACCGCCACCCATGCCAACATCGAGGGCGTGGATGCACACTCCCTTGTGTACTGGATGGCCGGTGCGCAGGCCGGTGTGGCTGTCAACGCATCGCTCACCAATTCCAAATATGACGGTGAGCTCATCGTCAATACCAAGTACACCCAGGTGGAGCTGGAGGCGGCTATCAAAGCCGGCAAGTGCATGTTCCACAGTGTCAATGGTGTTACCCGTGTGCTGGCAGACATCAACACTCTGGTCACGCTGAGCGATACCAAGGGTGAAGTTTTCCAGAGTAACCAGACCATGCGTGTGTGTGACCTGTTCGCCAACGATGTGGCTGTGCTGTTCAATACCCGGTATGTGGGCATCGTGCCCAACGATGCTCCCGGCCGGGCTCACCTGTGGAACAACATTGTCAAGATCGTCCGCGAACTGGAGAAGCTCCGGGCTGTGGAGAACTTCGATCCCGATATTCTGACCTGTGCCCAGGGCGAGAGCAAGGGCGCTGTGGTCTGCAATGTTGACGGCCTCGATATCATCAATGCCATGGACAAGCTCTACATGAGCGTCATCATCCAGTAAGGGAGGCAGAAATATGCTGAACAACCCCACTTTTAACACACAGGATGCTGTAAGCGCCAACTTTGCCGAGTGCTTTGTGACGCTGAACGGCAATCGGTACTGCATGCTGATGGCCAAGGAATTTGAAAGCAAGGCATCCATCAATACCAAGGAGGTTTACCGTCTGGGCAACCCCGTGGTGGGTCACAAGGCACAGACGGTGGCACTGGCATTCTCCATGACCATCTACAAGTGCACGGAGATCTTCGATGATGTGATGGATCAGTTCATCAAGACCGGTGTCATGCCCACTTTCGACATTCAGGTGTCCAATGAGGATCCTGCGTCCTCTGTTGGCCGCAGCACCAAGAGCTTCAATGACTGCGTGCTGGACGGCGATGTGCTGCTGGCCATGTTCAATGCAGAGGGTGACTTCATCGAGCAGTCCATCGAGGGCTTCTGTGACAGCTACACCCGTTCCGAGAAATTCAGCAATCCGTCCTATATGTAAGGGTGGAACAAACTAAAGGAGGAAATCATCTATGAGTAACCTTTCCGCTTTTCTTCACGCCAATGTCGAGCAGGTTGAAAATGCTCAGTTCTCCCCCTCTGCCCGTTTTAAGGGGGAGGACGGCAAGCCTGTAAAATGGGAGATTGGCTGCATCACGGCAGACGAATACGCCCGTATCCGCAGTTCCTGTATCAGACAGGTACAGGTGCCGGGAAAGAAAAACCAGGTCACGGCACAGCTGGACACCTACACTTTCCAGGCAAAAATCTGCGCAGCCTGCACCGTATTTCCTCCGCTGAATGATGCAAAGCTCCAGGATGACTGGGGTGTTAAAACCCCCGAGGCACTGCTGGGCAAAATGCTCATTGGCGGCGAATTTGATGACTATGTGACGAAAGTTTTCCGGGTCAATGGCTTCAAATCTGAGCCCGATCTGGTGGACGATGCAAAAAACTGATCGAGGAGGGCGATCCGGAAGCCAATTATGCACACTTTTGTTTGCAGGAATTTGGCTGGGAGCCCTCCAAGTTCTTGAATCTCCCAATCCGGGAGAGGGCTTTTGTCATCGCGTCCATTAACCGCAGGGCGGAAGCTGAGAAGAAGCAAAGAGCGCAGATCGAAAGCCGGATGCCGAAAAAGTAGGCAGAAATTGCTTGACAGGGGCTATTGGTTCACCTAAAATGGTGCCATAAACACTTTGGAGGTGCATTATGGCACGAAAAGTCATTGGGTGGCTCTGTATCGTCTTTGCTGTTGGCGGAGCTGCCGGAGCAAGTACATCCACAGAGGGTGTTGCAACCAGTCTGATCATGGCCGCTGTGTTCCTTATTGTCGGTCTTGTTCTTCTCCTGAAAAAGGGAAAAAGCAAGGAAGCAAAAACTGAGGTCCGGCAGAGAAAAGCGGAAGCAAAAGAGTTCCAGGAAAAGGCTTTTTCCGGAAGTCACACAACCGGTCTTCCTCTGGCGCAGGATGTGCCCTGCGTTCTTTCTTTCCAACCGGACTGGATCTCCATCAACAGTGGCGGCAACGCATTCCGTATTGCCTACAGCAAAATCACGGATATGCAGGTGGTCACGGATGTCGAGATCCAAAAGCAGTATGTCAGCAGCATCGGCGGCGCGATCGGCGGCGCGGTCCTGTTCGGCACACTGGGTGCCATTGTTGGCGGCCGGGCAAAGGAACGGACGACAAAAAATACGGAGTATTATTTCGTTATTACCTACAAAAAGGACGACAACCTCGAAGCCGTTTCTTTCCGGCTTGCTGATGCCCTGGTTGCACAAAAAGCTACGCAGATCAGCGACCGTCACAGATCACTGTTATCCACGGAAAAAATTTCCATTGATCTTTAATCCAATATTTCCAACCACCCTCTCTGGGTCAAGAGAGGGTGGTCTTTTTATCCTGTGAAAGGGAGGTGAGTATTTGGCTTCCATTCGTTCTCAAATGGTCTTGAATGATGGCATGTCGGGTGTGATGAAATCCATCAATAAGACTTTGGGTATGCTCGTGCGCGGTTTTGAAGAAATGCAGCAGGCGTCAGCCAATTCTGTCGATACAAAAATGCTCCGTCAGGCGCAGGCAGGACTTGGTGAGACCAATGCACTCATCAAAGAGATGGAGGCAAAGTACCGCAGAGCTGCTGCACAGGAACAGCAAATCACAAAAAATATCAACGAAACGACACAGGCCCAGCGGAAGCTCAACGATGTTACCGAGGAGGGGAACCAATCCGGAAACACGCTCAAAGATGTGATTGCCGTATCTTCTGTGATCGCCGGTGCCAAAAAGGCGATGGATATCTCCGATCAGATGACCAGTACTACAGCTCGGCTCAGTCTGATTGTGGATGACGGCGGCAGCGTGGATGAGCTGGAAGCAAAAATCATGGCGTCTGCCCAACGCTCCCGAGCTGACTATCTGGAAACAGCCGGCGCTATCGCAAGCATGGGCGCAAATGCAGGATCCGCTTTTACCGGAAACGATGAGCTGATCGCATTTATGGAGCAAGTCAATAAGCAGTTGGTCATCGGCGGTGCCTCTGCTTCCGGGCAGTCCAGCGCCATGACCCAGCTGACGCAGGCGATGGCTGCCGGCGCTCTGAGAGGCGAGGAACTGAATGCCATTCTGGAGAATGCGCCCGGCATTGCCCGAGCCATTGAAAGCTATATGGGCATCGCAGAGGGCAGTATCAAGAAGTATGCCGAGGAAGGCAAAATCACCGCAGATGTGGTAAAAAATGCCCTGTTCGCAGCCGCAGAGAGTACGAATACAAAATTCGAGAGCATGCCCATGACCTGGGCACAGGTGTGGACATCCATGAAAAACACCGCACTGCAGGTCTTCCAGCCAATTCTGACAGGAATTAACTGGGTAGCGAATAATCTTTCTATTATTGGTCCGATTCTTGCGGGTGTTGGGTTAGGCTTCATGGTGTTTAAGGTTGCAGCCAACTGGACAAAAATTGCCTCCATCGCTACGGGTATCTACAATGGCGTGGTGAACTTCCTGTCCATCGGTTTTGGTGTCCTGACGGGTAATACGGCGGCAGCATCGGCGGCAACGATGACTTACAACTCCGCTTTGCTTGCCTCGCCAATTACCTGGATCATCATTCTGTTCATCGCGCTGATTGCCATCCTGTATGCAGTGGTCGGCGTCATCAACAAAGTGACCGAATCCTCCATCTCTGCTACCGGGCTCATTACCGGTGCTTTGGCCACAGCAGGTGCGTTCATTTGGAATCTGCTGCTCGGCTTGCTGGATATATTCCTCGGCATCATTAACTACATCGCCAATCCCTGGATCGCTTTTGCAAACTTTTTTGGAAACCTGTTCAACGACCCTGTGGCGTCCATCATCTACCTGTTCGCAGATATGGCCGACAATGTGCTGGGAATCCTGGAAAGCATAGCCCGGGCCATCGACAAGTTGTTTGGCTCAAACCTTGCAGACGCAGTGTCCGGATGGCGCACCGGGCTCAGCAGTAAAGCTGATGAGCTGGCGGCAAAATGGGGCAACGGCAGCTATGAAAAGAAAGTTGGCAAACTGGATTTGAGCTCTGAAAGCCTCGGTCTTGGCCGCCTGGCCTACGCGGATGCTTGGGACGCCGGTTATAGTTTTGGCGAAAATCTCGGAAATAAGGCCGGTGATCTTTTCGGCGGGGCAAGTTTTGACGACTACACGGAGCTGGCCGGCAATGTGGAGGAGACGGCAGACAACACCGGCGGTATGGCCGATGCGTTGGAGGTCAGTAATGAGCAGTTGGAGTATCTGCGGGACATCGCGGAACGGGATGCCATCAACCGTTTCACAACGGCGGAGGTGCGCATTGACATGACCGGCATGACCAACCGTATTGACAGCAACATGAGCCTGGACAGTGTGCTTGTGTCTCTGACAGACGGCTTTGCCGAGGCTTTGGTAACTGCTGCAGAGGGGGTACACCCGTGAGTTACACCTGCTATTTAGGCGGTATGGAACTGCCTACACCGGAAAAGTTGACGGTGAAGATCAAAAACAAAAACAAAACTCTTGTTCTGCTCAACGAGGGTGAAATCAATTTTCTGCGCATGCCCGGACTTTCGGAGATCGTGCTGCCGCTGACGCTGCCTATGCTCACCGGCAGCCGGTCTCCGGATGCGTATCTGAGTATGCTGGAGCGACTGAAAACCTCAAAAAGACCGACCCAGTTTATTCTGGTGCGAGTATCTCCCGATGGACGGCTGCTCTACGACACCAATATGCAGGTGAGCGTAGAGGACTACAACATCGTGGAGGATGCAAAAGAGGGTCTGGATGTCAGCCTTGATGTCAATCTTAAACAGTGGCGCGGCTACGGCACCAAGACTGTGAAAGTGGCGCAGCCGGAAGACGGCAGTCAGGTACAGACTGTCTCCGTGGAGCAGGAACGGGATGCCAGTACGGCACCCACCACAAAAACCTATACCGTGCAAGCCGGCGACACCCTCTGGGCTTTGGCTGCAAAGTACTACGGCGATGGTGCCCAGTACACAAAGATCTACGAGGCAAACACGGATAAGATCAGCGATCCCAACCTCATCTATGTGGGGCAGGAGCTTACCATACCATGAGCTATGAACTGCTGATCCAACACGGAGACAAGATCCTGCTCCCACCGGTGGTGGAGGGTGTATCCATTGAGTGGGAGAGACAGGGCCAGCCGGGCAAGCTCACTTTTGAGGTTGTCAAGACGGTCAGTGTTGAATTTGAGGAGGGAGACCCCTGCCGGTTTTCGGTAGACGGTACTCCCATTTTTTATGGATTTGTTTTTGAGAAATCCCGGAAGGGCAGCGAGCCCGAGATCATCAAGTGTACCGTGTATGATCAGCTCTATTACCTCAAGAACAAAGATACCTATGTGTACGAAAATAAGACAGCGGCGGACATCATCCGTATGATTGCAGAGGACTTTCAGCTGAATGCGGGAGATCTGGAGGATACTGGCTACACCATTGCCAGCCGTGTGGAGGATAACCAAACTCTCACCGATATCATCCAGAATGCCCTCGATGAGACCCTCAAGGCTACGGGACAGATCTATGTGCTTTATGACGATGTGGGCAAGCTGACCCTCAGAGGTCTTGGCAATATGAAGATCAATATGCTCGTTGATGAAGATACCGCCGGCGACTATGACTACAAGAGCACGATTGCTTCCAAGACCTATGACAAGATCAAACTTTCCTATGAGAACAAGGAAACCGGCAAGCGTGAGATCTACATTGCGCAGGACAGTTCCCACATCAATCAGTGGGGTGTACTGCAGTATTACGAAAAGGTAGATAACAAAGCCAATGCCAAGGCCATGGCGGATGCTCTGCTGGATCTCTACAACACCAAAACCCGCACGCTCCGGCTCCAGGATGTCCTCGGTGATATCCGGGTGAGAGGCGGCACGCTGCTGGTGGTGATGTTGGGGTTGGGTGATATCAATGTATCCAATTACCTCATGGTGGAGCATGTCAAGCACACATTCAAAGATGGCCACCATCTCATGGAGATGAAGATGCGAGGTGGTACTTTTGTCGTTTAACCCCAATGAACTGGTCAAGCTGGTGAAGCAGGCCGCTGTGGAGGCGGTCAAGGCCGGCGCGCCTATGGGCTTCTGCTTTGGCACGGTTGTATCCGCTGCACCGCTTAAGATCCAGGTGGATCAGAAAAAGACTTTGACAGAAACGCAGCTTCTCCTCACAAACAATGTGCGGGACTATGCTGTGGAGATGACCACCCTGCCTGACTTCCATGAGACGGAGGATGAGAGCGGCGGTGCCGGTGAGGCATCCTTTTCGGCGCACAAACACCGGTACCAGGGCCGAAAAAAGTGGAAAGTCCACCTTGCCCTCAAAACGGGTGAAAAGGTCATCCTGGTCCGCTGTGACGGCGGACAGAAGTATATCGTCCTTGATAGATGGGAGGCACCGACTTAATGGCTACATTACCGAATACCGGTGACAATTTGGATCTGATCCGCTTCGCAATGGTACGGCAGCCCGGTTATACACACAAGCTGCTCATTGAGCGTGATCGTGTGAGCGGCATGACGGATGAGAGAGACGCACTTTTCCAAGCCATTTATCTGATCCTGAATGTGGAACGGTACGCATATCCCATCTATTCCTGGCGCTACGGAGTGGAACTGGTGGACTTGATCGGCAAGCCCAAAGACTACGCCATGAGTGAGCTGAAACGCCGCATCACGGAAGCATTGCTGCAGGATGACCGCATCACTGCCGTGGATGGGTGGAGCTTCGAGACCGGGCGCAGGAGCGTGCTGGCCCGTTTCACTGTCCGTACCATCTACGGTGATCTGGAGGTCACAAAGGAGGTTGAAATCTGATCATGTTTGAAGCGAAAACCTACGAGGCACTTTTGGCAAGTGCTCTGTCCAGAGTGACTGCTCCTGTCGATAAACGGGAGGGCTCCATGGTGATGAACGGCGTGGCGCCCTCCATGGCGGAGCTGGCGCAGCTCTACATTGCCGCGGATTTTGTGTTTCAGGCCACATACCTGCTGACCGCGCCCCGTGAGTTCCTCATCAAACGGGCGCAGGACCGCAATATGGCACCCTATTCGGCCAGCGCAGCCGTGTTCCGGGCAGTATTCAATATCGATGTACCGGCGGGCGCCCGTTTCTCCTGCGAGGATCTTAATTTTGTTGTCAAAGGCCGCATTGCCGATGATACAGATACAGACGAGCGCCGCAGCCACGAGGTTGTTTGTGAAACGGCAGGTGCCGCCGCAAACGGTTACGCCGGCGATCTGATCCCCGTGGAGTACATTCCCGGATTGGCGCTTGCAGAGCTGGTCGGGCTGATCATCCCCGGTGAAGACGAGGAAGAAACAGAAGTGTTCCGGCAGAGAGTTCTGGACAGTTACCAGTCGCAAGCCTTCGGCGGTAACCAGGCAGATTACATCGAAAAGGTGAGAGCCATCCCCGGTGTGGCAGCCGTCAAGGTCCATCCCGTCTGGAATGGGGATATTTCGCCGGCGGCATTTATCCCTGATGATGTGGTAACGGGCTGGTATGAAGCCACTGTGAGCGTGCTGGATGGGCCTGTGGCCGATTGGCTCACTGCCGTATACACAGCGGCTCTCAATCGAAAACTGACGGTAGGCGGCACTGTACGGCTTGTCATCATGGCATCTGACAGCGAAGACAGCGGAAATGCAGTCCCGTCTGAATTGTTCCTCGACAGAATCCAGACTGAGGTCGATCCGGTGCGGAATGCCGGAGAGGGTCTGGGGCTCGCACCCATCGGCCATGTGGTCAATGTGGTGGGAGTAGAGCCTGAAGTGGTAGACATCACTCTCCATCTGACCTATACCCCCGGCTGGAGCTGGGACAGCGTCAAGAGTTATGTGGAGCAGGTGATTGATGAATACTTTGCGGAACTGGCAAGCAGCTGGGCTTCTGCAGATCATTTGACCGTCCGCGTTTCTCAGATCGAGAGCCGTATCCTTTCGGCTTGTTCCGCCATGATTACAGACATCGGCGGTACGCAGATCAATGGCGTGGAAGCCAATCTGGTGCTGGGTGCTGACAGTATCCCCGTGAGGGGGGCTTTGAATGGATAGACGGCTGCTGGATTATCTGCCTCCGGTGCTCAGAGATGTGCTGGAATTTCAAGCCATCAACGAAGCCAATGAGCCAGAGATCTCTCTTGCGTGGGATGCAATGGCTCTGATCCTGGCCAACCAGTTTCTTGAGACTGCCGATGCTGTCGGCGTGGGTGTGTGGGAGAAGGAACTGCGGATCTTCCCCAAGGACACAGATACACTGGAAATGCGCAAGGCGCGCATCAAGGCGCTGTGGAACCTGGAACTGCCCTACACCATTCCCTGGCTCAGAAATTGGCTCACCAGTCTCTGCGGCCCCGGCGGGCACGAGGAAACGATTTCCGACTATACCATCCACATCCAGCTGGACTACACCGTGCTGCCGGATGCGGAGAAGCTGGCAGCAGAGATCCTGGACATGCTGCTGACGGTGCGCCCTGCGAATATGCAGGTGCTCCTGTCGGCATTTATGCAGTCTTACGGTGGGATCCAGTATGCGGCTCTCACTGAGACAGCCAATGACATCGACATCTGGCCTTGTGTCGGCAACGAGGAGGAATAACTGTTATGGCGAACAAATTTGGCATTGTTGTCACGAATATCGGCAATGCTCTTATCACAGAATGCATTTTGAACAATACGAAGTTGGTTATATCTGCAGCAGCTGCTGGTGATGCAAACGGTGAGTATTACCAACCTACTGCAGATCAGACTAAGCTGATAAACGAATGCTGGCGCGGCGAAATTGCATCCGTTCAGGCAAATCCTAATACCCCTAATATGTTGGATGTCAAAATCGTCATTCCGGATGATGTGGGTGGCTTCTTTGTACGGGAATTGGGACTTTTCAGCGAGAACGGAGATCTTATTGCTGTGTGTAACTACCCCGCCACAGAAAAAGTAGTCGCCTCTACTGGTATATCGGGGAAACTTACTGCGATTATGCATATTTTAATCACCGATGCATCTGTTGTGGAGTTTGTCATCAAACCATCTTTGGGGGCTATCAGCCAGGAAGAACTTAATATTGCAATTTCTGTACATGACGGAAATGAAGACGCCCACCCGGAGCTGAAAAATCTGATTGAAGCAATGGGCGAAACATTCGTTGCTCACGAATTGGATGTAAACGCGCATACTGATGTGCGAAAAATGATCTCCACTCTCAATGCGAGAAATAGAAGTGTTACCCTGTACGCATCTCTGGAGGAAATCGGTCTGACTGTTGGCAAGGAAACAGTCGCAACGATTGCACAGGCAATGAACAAAAATAGCGAACTGTTCTATGCCACGGGTGCGAGTAACGCGAGTATCTATCCCGGGGTCTGTGGTCTCGTCAAGGTTATCTGCAAAGACACCAGCCATATTAGATTCCAATGGACTGAAAGAGTTGCTGGCATTGATTATGTCGGTGTTTACTGCGCAGCAAATTCCGTGCCATGGAGTGGCTGGAAGAAGGTCGGTAGCGATATCACTTTGGACAGTCTCGGTGCTGTTGCAAAGGCTGGTGACACTATGGAGGGTATCCTCAAAGCGGGATCGGACTATCAGACCGCTGATGATTATCTTGTCCGCAACCAGAAGATCCGTGAGTACACCACAGAAGCCGATGTGGAAACACCTGGTGTCAGCGGCGCAATCTGTTGGCATTACAAATAAGGGGTGTTGACAATGAAACACAGAACTCTCGTTGGTGGAACGGGCTATGACATAAGGAAGGGCAGAATTCTTGTTGGCGGTACGGGCTATGACATAAAGAAGGGCAGAACCCTTGTTAACGGAACTGGCTATGACATTCCGTTTCTTCGTAAAGTTGTTATAGAAGGTGTTGCGTCCAGAAGAAGTGCCTATGTCGCCATTGACGGAACGACTTATATGAACAACACCACGGCAGGTAATCACCAAAATCCAACCGCTCGCTATGACCTTGAACTTGAACCCGGAACAATGATCGAGGTACAAGACAGTTACGGCGTTTACTTCAACGGTGAACGAGTTGCAGAAGGTGGAGGCAGCCTTGCAACCAGTACATACTCTTTTGAAGTGACTGATGACACAACTATCGTGTGGGCAAGCGAAGATAACGGATATAGCACTTACGGCACTTATATCACCACAGGATAAGGAGGAAATATCACATGGTTTTTGTAAAAATCAACGACACTTTATACCCGGCACGCGTTGACGGCAGAGTATCGGATCAGAAATGGGGCGGCAGAGCGAGCAAGGCAATTACCCTCGCTATGACCTATGAAGAAGCGGCAGAAACATTCGTGGATGATGTCGAGTGGTCTATCATCAATCAGCCTGAAAGCTATGAAGGCGAGAGTGGCGAAATCGTTACGCCCGATTCTGTCGAATACGATAACAGTGAGTATTCCGTTGCAGGAGCTATCACAGACCACCGTAACGGTACTGTGACCATCGAGATGGGCAAGCCTACTGAGGTTGAAACCTTGCGGGCACAGCTTGAAAACGCCGTGACCGAGGAAGAACTGGAAGCCGCTTACACGGAAGGAGTGAACAGTCTGTGATGACCAAGACCGAAAGCCTGACCAAGATGAAAGAAAAAGGCGCCTATGACGCCAAGGTGCTGCAGGACGAAGCTGCCGCCGGCACCGTGACCGAGACTGAGATCATCGAGCGGGAGACCGCCGTCCCTGTGTTTGATCCTACTAAGGATTACTCCGCATGGCCGGCCAATTCCCCTGTGGCCGACGAGGGCCAGGTGTGGCTCCTACTGCAGCCCTACAATGCGGCAAACCACGACGGCAGACCTTCCACGCTCCGCGCCTTGTGGGGCCTTGCTCATACCAAAGACCCCGCAAAGGCAAAGCCTTGGGTTGACCCCTACGGAACATCCGGAATGTATATGAAGGACGAATGCGTCCTCTGGACGGACGGCAAGGTCTACAAGGCTATCAACGATAATACCGTCCACACGCCGGAAGCCTATCCCGCAGGATGGACTTTTGTTTCTACCTAAATAACGGAGGAAGAAGAATGGTTTTAAATTTTTCCTGTCAAAAACAGGTTTTGACCATGGAGTGTCCCGGCAGGCTGGTCGTTGCAGATTCCAAACAGCAGGTCTACGCCAACTTTTCTTTGGATGAGGAGTGGGACGGACTGACTGTAACTGCAATTTTTACCAACGCTTGGGGCACTGCCAGCTACAAGAAACTGCTGGGTGCAGAGCCTGTAGAAATCCCAACCGCAGTGTTGGCAACACCTGGCTTCCGGGTTTCTTTGCACGGCAGCGGAAATAATGGAGCAAAGCGTCTGCCTACGGTCTATATGGACAGGCCTGTTGCCGTCCACCGTGCCGGCGCACTCATCGGCATGACACCGGAGGATACTATGCCGGAGCTGTGGGAGCAGGTCCTTGCCGCCGTTGGCAACCTGTCCAAATTGGACACCGAAGACAAAAGCAGCCTTGTTGCCGCGATCAACGAGGCATTGAAGTCCGGCGGCGGAACGGTCACGAAGGAAGCAATCATTGCAGCGTTGGAATACATTCCAATGGGCCCCAAAATGGTGCAGGACGAGATTAAAAATGCAACCAACAACCTTGTGCGACTTCCCGGCGACAGCTTAAAGCCTGAATATGGCACAGCCGGTCAGTTTGCTGTATCCGACGGCAAAGGCGGTGTGACATGGGAAGATCATGTTGCAGAGGACGAAGAAACCGATGCCAAGTTCTTTGACATCGACTATGACGGCATCGTATCGTTGAAATCCGAATACAGAGGTCATCCGGCAGATGCAACACATTCTTATGCGGTTAGCGATAACGGTATTGGTGTGGATGGTAGCAAGATTGACGAGCTACCCGAAAAAATTGTCATTCCAGAGGTCATCAACGGCACAGCCGTAGCGGGCTTTCAGCCCGGTATGTTCCATTGTAATTTCCGTGTTAAAGAAATTGTGTTCCCCGATGCGGTTAGCGTAATTCCTGCTTCCTTCTGTAACGAGGCAAAGCGATTGATTAAGATTGAAAATACGAAGAACATTGAAGTTCTTGGTGATAATGCGTTCAGAAGAACAAGCCTTCAAAAAGCCCTGTTTCCGAAGTTGAAAGCTGTTGGTATTAGTGTGTTTGAACAATGCCTGTATATGACCATTGCAGACATTGGTGACACTTTAGAAGAAATCCCTTACGGAATGTTCAGAATTTGCATGAGGTTGTCCCATGTTAACGGTGGAGCAAGTGTCAAAACCATTGGGGAAAGAGCGTTCTACTCAACTCACAGTTTGAAGAATTTACCTCTCTTGAAAAATGTTACATCTGTAGGTGACTATGCTTTCTTCACAAGTCGTATTCAATTTGATTGGAGTTCTCTTACTGGTTGTCGCTTCGGCAATTATGCAACACCTGTTGCGGATAACGATGTGGACTATTGGACAGGTGTTAAGTTTACTCCTTGCAAGAACCGACTGGGAACGATTGTCAATCAGTCTAATCCGAAGTGGTCTACTGAGACTTTCGGAAGCACCACAAGGACATACAACAACGGCTGTGTCCTTATGGCGATGCTGCATATACATTCTGCGTATAACGAAGAAAAGACATATTCCCATCCGAAAGAGTTTGAAAACGAATTGGGAGCGTTAGACCCAACTTTGCTTAGTCTGAATGTTGGCTCTGTATCGAATTTTGAGCGTTTTTTGAATGTGCTTGGTTATGAAGTCGCAAAATTTACAGGAGATACACCGATTACACAGGATGTTCTTAGTCAAATATATACTGCGTTGTCCGAAGGTGCGTATGTCGTGTACGGCATGAGTCGAATTGGTAACAGTCTTTCTCAGACTGCACAGACCATTAACGGTGCCCATGCTGGTGTTGCGTATGGTGTGAATGACATTGGTGAACTTCTCGTTGTTGATAGTGGTACAGCAACAACAGCACTTGATGCAAGTGATGATACAAGCCTTTGTCTGTACCAAATTCCGCTCCAAAATGTCACAGGTCCGACAAGTGATATTTACATCGTCAGAAAGCCTAAAGCGGAGGCATAACAAATGAGCGAGACAGCTGAAAAGATAGCCGCTGGTGCAGAGGCTCTTGGCAATATTCTGCTGGAAGCATATCGAAAAAATGAGGTGATAGCCGATGAACATTGAAGAAGTCGCCCTGCAGCTGCAGAAGACAGAAGACAGGTCTGTTCGAAATGAAGGGCGAATTAAGAAGCTGGAAAGCGAAAGCGAGACATTGCAGAAGCTGGCAACCGCCGTGGCAGTCATGGCAGAGAAAATGGAAACTATGACCGACAGCGTGAAAACGCTCACCGGCAAGGTAGACAAGCTGGAAGAAAAGCCCGCAAAGCGGTGGGAAAATATCGCTGAAAAAGCTGTATTGGCTTTTGTGACCGGTTTGGTTGCATTTGTTCTTGGACGAATGGGGCTTAATTAAAAGGAGGTACATACCATGAAAGAAAAAACTTTGAGATGGCTGAAGGCGGCAGGCGTGCGTGCCATTAAGACCGTGGCACAAACAGCAATCGCCACCATTGGTACAACTGCACTTCTTTCCGAAGTAGACTGGATTATGGTTGGTTCGGCTGCCGTTCTGGCAGGGCTTCTGTCTCTGCTGACCAGCGTGGCCGGCCTGCCGGAGGTCGAGGAGGAGTGATGATATGAACATCATCAACATGCCTTGCAGACGGGAAAACTTTGGAGGAGTTCGCTCCTCCAAAGTGAAGTACCTTGTGGTTCACTTTACATCGAATGATGGCGATACGGCGAGGAACAACGGCGAATACTTCGCCAGAGAACAGGTCGGCGCATCTGCGCATTATTTCGTGGATGACAAAGAGGTCATCTGCTCCGTTGATCCCAATCTCATTGCCTGGCATTGTGGCAATGAGATATACATCCATCCCAAGTGCCGCAACAGCAATTCCATTGGAATCGAGCTGTGCAGTCGGGTGGACAAGGACGGCATGTACTACTTTACCGATGAGACCATGGATAAGGCAATCGAGCTGATCCGCCGGCTGATGAAAAAGTACGATGTCCCCATCGAGAATGTGATCCGTCACTACGATGTGACCGGGAAGAACTGCCCTGCGCCCTTTGTTGGGGCTGGACAGGCAGACTGGGAGAAATTCAAGGAGGTAATCGCAATGAAGAGATATAACACCATTGAGGAAATGCCCGAATGGGCAAAGCCTACCATTCAGAAGCTGGTGGAT
>JAZNLL010000049.1:0-2974 GCA_045579045.1 Candidatus Avilachnospira sp. | reverse complement strand
GATTCTGTGGTCATTGTGGAAGGCTTACACGCACTGAACCCGGTCCTGCTGCCGGAAACCCTGGAAAAGGAACTGGTGTTCCGTCTGTATGTCAGCCCCCTTCTGCCCCTGAATCTGGATGACCACAACCGGATTCCCATGTCCTATCTGCGTCTTCTGCGCCGATGCGTCCGGGACTACGAAACCCGGGGCGCCTCGATCCAGAAAACGCTCTCCATGTGGAGCAGTGTACGCAGCGGCGAGAAAAAATGGATATTCCCGTATCAGGAAAACGCCGATGTGATTTTCAACAGCTCCACCCTGTATGAACTGGCTGTTTTGAAGAAACATATATATCCGCTGCTGCTTGCTGTGGGGCCGGAAGAAGAATGCTACGAGCAGGTTCGCGGCATGGTCAAAATTCTGAACTATGTGATGGAAGCGGATGTGGATGATGAGATCCCGCCCACCAGCCTTGTTCGCGAATTTATCGGCGGAAATACGTTTTACAGGAAATAATAACCATGTACCATCATGAAACGTAGCTTTTGATATAAGAGATTGGAGGCATAGTTATGAAGATTCAATTTATTGGTGCGACCCATGAGGTGACCGGAAGCTGCACGCTTTTGGAGGTTTGCGGCAAGAAATATCTGGTGGATTGCGGCATGGAGCAGGGCATCGATGTATTTGAAAACATACCGATCCCCGTTCCTGCAAATTCTATTGAAGCGGTCTTTCTGACCCACGCGCACATCGACCATTCCGGTATGCTTCCAAAACTCTATCAAGATGGCTTCCGGGGAAGCATCTATGCAACAAGTTCTACCTGTGACCTGTGCAACATTATGCTTCGGGACTCTGCTCACATTCAGGAATCCGAAGCGGAATGGCAAAACCGAAAAGCACAGCGCGCCGGGGATGATCCGGTCACACCGATCTATACCGTGGCGGATGCAGTGGGTGCGATCTCCAGATTTCGCCCATGTGAGTACGGCCAGATCATTCAGGCAGAAGAAGGGGTTGTCGTCCGGTTTTCGGACATTGGCCACCTGCTTGGCTCTGCCTGCATCGAGCTTTGGCTCACCGAAGACGGCGTTACAAAAAAGATCGTGTTCAGTGGCGATGTGGGAAATATGGACCAACCGCTGATCAAAGATCCCTTGCCGGTGGAAGAAGCAGACTATCTTGTACTTGAATCCACATACGGCGACCGGCGCCACGAAAAACCGGGCAATACGGTGGGCGAGCTTGCCGAAGTGCTGCAGCGCACCTTTGACCGGGGCGGCAATGTGGTGATTCCCTCCTTTGCCGTTGGCAGAACACAGGAAATGCTCTATGCCATCCGCCAAATCAAGCACGAGGGAATGGTCAGAGGCCACGACGGTTTTCCGGTCTATGTGGATAGCCCACTGGCCATCGAAGCCACCGCTATTTTCATGCAGTGTGATCAAAGCTGCTTCGATGAAGAAACAGCGGCCTTGGTCAAACAGGGCATCAACCCCATTTGGTTTGATGATATTTGCCTGTCTGTTACAAGCGAGGAATCCAAGCAGATCAATTTTGACAGGCGACCCAAAGTGATCCTGTCTGCCAGCGGTATGTGTGAAGCAGGCCGTATTCGCCACCATTTGAAGCACAACCTTTGGGGAAAAGAAAACACCGTTCTGTTCGTCGGTTATCAGGCAGAAGGCTCTCTCGGCAGAAAGCTTCAAGACGGTGCACAGTATGTTCGTCTGTTTGGTGAGGACATTTCCGTCCATGCGGAGATCGCCGCACTCCACGGCACCAGCGGTCACGCCGATCAGGCCGGACTGCTGCGGTGGCTGGCAGGTTTCAGGGAAAAACCGCAAACGGTCTTCGTCAACCACGGCGATGACGAAAGCTGTATGGCATTTCAGAAACTGCTGACCCAGATGGGTTACAATGCAGAAGCACCTTACAGCGGTACGGAATATGATCTGCATACAGGCAGAATGACCGTGTATACAGATGCGAAACTGATTCGCAGAGAAGCAATTGCGAAAGGTTCTGCCAGAGCACGGGCAGTATATGAGGACCTTCTGGCTGCTGCCGAGGCTCTGCTCAGCTTTGTAAAGACCTGCAAAGGTCGTACCAACAAAGACAACGCAAAGCTTGCCTCGCAGATCCGCAGTCTGATTGAAAAATGGAAATAAAAAAACGAAAGTGAGCCTCCGCGAAGCATCATATCCGCTGCAATGCGGTGCTGCCGGAGGGGATCGCCGCGGCGGTGGTATATCTGGCAAGTGACGAAGCTGCCTGTACCACCGGGCAGATTTTGACCGTATCCGGCGGCTTTGGACTGGCAACTCCGGTGTATGCCGATTTGTCTGATCACGAAAATCGCAGGTAAGCAAAAGAGCACCCCCGGTGTGATGAAAATCACACCGGGGGTAATTCTATGTGGATCGGTCGTCTTGGTAAGTAAAGTTTAAGATGGAGTGGGTACATCCTCGTTGGAGATGTAATAGAAGCATTCTTTTTCTACACAGCCATGCTTTTTTCTGAGCTTCCGTCCTGAGTCCATGACCCAGAAGTGGGAGAGATTTGTGCAGAAGCATGGTCTGAAGCACATCCGCTTCCATGACCTTCGCCATAGCTGTGCTACCATGATGGTAGAGGCCGGTATCGACTTCAAAACTGTCCAGACTCGCATCGGTCATGCCAACATCAGCACCACCATGGATGTCTACGCTCACTGCACCCCTGCCATGGACCAAAAGGCAGCCAGCAAGGTAGACGATATTCTCTTCGCATAACCCCTAAAATAGCGAAAAAGTGCTACACAAGTAGCACTTTTTTCTTGGTTCCATGGCGGCAGTAGGGCGGCAAGGTCAAAACAGGTACCTGTCCGAAGCTCCAAAGCAAGGGAGAAACGGACAGTGACCACCGGGCATACTCCCAGTTAGTGGTCAGTCTTTTTTCCTCTTAGTAAGGTTTAGCCGAAAAATTACGGGAATTGGGGAATGAGGCG
>JAZNLL010000048.1:0-41129 GCA_045579045.1 Candidatus Avilachnospira sp. | reverse complement strand
CCTTGCCGTAGTTCTGCTGTGCGCTTACATCGCCTACCTCCTTCACGCTGTGCTGGTGTATGCCGCTGCTGCCAAAGCCTTCGGCAAGATCGGTCCCGGTAAATTTTTCAAACACGCCTCTCCTGCTATGATCTTCGCCTTTACCTCCGCTTCCTCCGCTGCCACCCTGCCTGTTTCTTCCGAGTGTGTGAGTAAAATGGGTGCGGATAAGAGCGTTTCCTCGTTTGTACTGCCCCTCGGTGCCACCATCAATATGGACGGTACTGCCATCTACCAGAGTGTTTCGACCGTGTTTCTTGCCACCTGCTGCGGTATTGAGCTGACCCTCTCCCAGATGGTCACCGTGGTCATCACCGCTACGCTGGCTTCCATTGGCACAGCCGGTGTCTCCGGTGCCGGCACGATCATGCTGGCCATGGTTCTGGAAACCATCGGTATCCCCGTGGATATGATCATGATCATCTACGGTGTGGATCGCCTGTTTGACATGGGGCGCACCTGTCTCAATGTCACCGGTGATATTTCCTGCGCCCTGAGCGTTTCCCAATGGGAAACCAAGAAAGCTGCCAGAACGTCTTCATAATCTCCTGTCCCCGATAAAAAGAGCGTACTCTGTACGCTCTTTTTATTGCTATTTTTCGCCAAATCGCATATAATAATTGGAAAATAAACGAAATTGGGAGTTCCTATGAAGCAGAATTTTACTTTTACAGTCCCCTGCCTCTTCGGTCTGGAAGGCCTGGTGGGCGATGAGCTGCGGCGAATGAAGCTGGACGATGTCCGGGTGGAGGATCGCCGGGCATTTTTTACGGGCGATCTGAACGATATGGCCAAGGCCAATCTGCGGCTTCGCATGGGCGAACGGGTCATGATCCTGCTGGGTCGTTTTCCTGCCAAAACCTTTGAGGAGCTGTATCAGGGCGTCAAAGCCCTGCCTCTGGAGGATATCATCCCTAAGGACGGGCAGTTCCCCGTCAAGGGTTACAGTCTGGACAGCCAGCTCCATTCCGTGCCGGACTGCCAATCTATAGTCAAGAAGGCAGCGGTGGACCGTCTGGGTGCCAAGTACGGTCTCAGCTGGCTGCCGGAGACCGGCTGCATTTATCAGATTCGCTTCTCCCTCATGAAAGATATCTGTGAGGTCTTTCTGGACACCTCCGGCGCCAGTCTCCACAAGCGGGGCTACCGTGCCGTGGGCAACGAAGCACCGCTCCATGAGACCATGGCAGCTGCTATGGTGAACCTGGCCAGATACAGAGGTCGGGATTTCTTCTGGGACCCCTTCTGCGGCAGCGGTACCATCTGCATCGAAGCCGCTCTGGCTGCCCTCAACCGTGCCCCCGGTCTGGGACGCACCTTCGGCGCCGAAAAATGGGATGTGGTCCCCAAGGAAGTCTGGACCCAGGCCAGAGAAGAAGCCAAGGACATGGAGTTCCGGGGTGACTACCGCATCCTCGGCACAGATATTGATCCCAACTCTTTGGACATCGCCCGTTCCAACGCCCAGAAGGCAGGCGTTGCCAAGTATATCGAGTTCCGGGAAGGCGATGCCACCAAGCTGCCCCTGCCTACGGACAAGGGTATCATCGTCTCCAACCCGCCCTACGGCGAGCGTATGCTGGAGCAGCGCAGCGCACAGCGACTCTATCAGCAGCTGGGACGGCATCTGAAATTTGCCGACGGCTGGAACAAATACATCATTTCCTCCGAACCGGAATTTGAGCACTATTTCGGCAAGCAGGCCACCAAAAAGAGAAAACTCTACAACGGCCGCCTGCAATGCAATGTCTATATGTATTATTGAGGAGCAGTTCCTTATGAAGCATTTGATTATCGTCAATCCTGCTGCCGGTAAATGTGACCGCAGCGTGCAGATCAAGGCGCTGGCGAAGGAAGTCTTCGGCAGTCGTGGTCTGGACTACGAGGTGCAGGTCTCCAAAGGTCCCGGCGATATCACCCGCCTGGCACGGGAGGCAGCCAAAACAGGTGAAGAACTCCGCATCTATGCCTGCGGCGGCGACGGCACGCTCAACGAAGTGGTCAACGGCATTGCCGGTTTTGACCGGGTTTCCGTCACCCACTATCCCAGCGGCTCCGGCAATGATTTTGTCAAACTCTTTGACCGCCCGGACACTTTCCGCAATCTGGAAGAATTTTTGGACTGTGAGGAGACCCGTTTCGATTTGATTCGCTGTCAGTCCGGTGATATGGTCTGTTATGCAGCCAACATCTGCTCCATGGGTCTGGACGCCCGAATCGCCTCGGAGATGGGAAAATACCGGCGGCTGCCCATGGTATCCGGCAACGGCGCTTATTATCTCTCCATTGTTGCCAACATTTTGAGCGGCACTCACAAGCCCTATATCATCGATGTCAACGGTGAGACCATAGCCGGCGATCAGACCCTTATCTGCATCTGCAGCGGACGGCACTACGGCGGCAGCTTCCATCCCGTGCCCGATGCCCAGCCCGATGACGGTCTGCTGGATGTGCTGATCATCAAGCAAGTGAACCTTTTGCAGATCGCTAAGATCATTGGTAAGTATCAGGATGGTCTTTACGCCCAGTACCCCGACTTGATCCGTCATGTGCGCACCACGGAGATTCGCATCCAGTGCACAGAGGAAAGCATTGTGAATATTGACGGAGAATCCATGGGCGGTCAGGATGTGACCTTTACTGTGGTTCCCGGAGCTCTGCGGTTTTTCTATCCAAAGGGCTTAAAATATGAAACTGCAGAGAAAAAAGAAGCAGAACTTCTGGGTGTTTGAGAAAAATCTGTCGATTTTTCTCTCAGAAACCGGCATTTACAAAAAATTCACCTTTTTTGTACAATTTGCCCATTGCTTATAAGCCCCGTCTGGTCTATTATATAGTCGTTAGCACTCAAGAAGAAAGAGTGCCAAAACCACAACCTGCGGGTTCGCCCGTTTGATACCAAAATTAGGAGGCAATACCATGAAACTCAAACCCCTGGCTGACTATGTGCTGGTCAAGAGCACAATGGAAGAAGAAACCACCGCATCCGGCATCATCCTCGCCACCGCCACCAAGGAAAAGTCCATCGTTTCCGAAGTGGTCGCTGCTGGCCCCGGCACCGAAAAGAACCCCATGACCGTCAAGGTCGGCGACAAGGTCGTCGTGGGCAAGTTTGCCGGTCAGGAACTGAAGCTGGACGGCGAGGATTACAGCATCGTCAAGATCGCTGACATCCTGGCTGTTGTGGAATAATTCTAGTTTTTATCTAAAGGAGATTTCGTAATTATGGCAAAGCAGATTATTTACGGCGAAGAAGCCCGCAAGGCTCTGCAGGCCGGCATCGACCAGCTGGCCAATACCGTTAAGGTCACTCTGGGCCCCAAGGGCCGCAATGTGGTTCTGGGCAAGAAGTTCGGTCTGCCCCTCATCACCAATGACGGTGTCACCATCGCCAAGGATGTGGAGCTGGAAGACGCTTTCGAGAACATGGGCGCTCAGCTGGTTCGCGAAGTGGCTACCAAGACCAACGATGCTGCCGGTGACGGCACCACCACCGCCACTGTCCTGGCTCAGGCCATGGTCAAGGAAGGTCTGAAGAATGTCACTGCCGGTGCCAACCCCATGGTCATGCGCAAGGGCATCGAGAAGGCTGTGGAGACCGCTGTGGAGACCATCAAGAGCCACGCCGAAGTGGTCAAGGGCTCTGATGATATCGCCCGTGTCGGCGCTGTGTCCTCCGGCGATGAGTCCGTGGGCAAGCTGATCGCTGAGGCTATGGACAAGGTTTCCGCCAACGGCGTTATCACCATCGAAGAATCCAAGACCGCTGAGACCGAGCTGGAAGTGGTCGAAGGTATGCAGTTTGACCGCGGCTATATCTCTCCCTACATGGTCACCGACACCGAGAAGATGGAAGCCGTCATCGACGATCCCTATATTCTCATCACCGACAAGAAGATCTCCTCCATCCAGGAGATTCTGCCCATTCTGGAGCAGCTGGTCAAGGCCGGTAAGAAGCCCTTTATCATCGCAGAAGATGTGGAAGGCGATGCTCTGAGCACCATTCTGGTCAACCGTCTCCGCGGCAACTTCACCTGCGTCTGCGTCAAGGCTCCCGGCTTCGGCGACCGCCGCAAGGAAATGCTGAAGGATATCGCCATCCTCACCGGTGGTACCGTCATCTCCAGCGAGCTGAACATGGAGCTGCAGGATGTGCAGCTGAGCGAGCTGGGTCATGCCCGTCAGATCAAGGTCAGCAAGGACAACACTGTCATCGTGGACGGCTGCGGCGATCCCGATGCCATCCAGGGCCGTATCCAGGAGATCAAGGCCACCCTGTCCGTCACCACCTCCGAGTACGACAAGGAGAAGCTTCAGGAGCGTCTGGCAAAGCTGTCCGGCGGCGTTGCCGTTATCAAGGTCGGCGCCCAGACCGAAGTTGCCATGAAGGAGCAGAAGCTCCGTGTGGAAGATGCCCTCAACGCCACCCGTGCTGCTGTGGAAGAAGGCATCGTGGCCGGCGGCGGTACTGCCTTCGTCAAAGCCATTCCCGCTGTGGAGAAGCTGGTTTCCAAGCTGACCGGCGATGAAAAGACCGGCGCTCAGATCGGGGCTGCCGCGCTGCAGGCTCCCATCCGCCAGATCGCTGAGAACGCAGGCGTGGACGGCTCCATCGTCTATGAGAAGATCCGTTCCAGCAAGAAGATCGGCTACGGCTACAACGCCTACACCGAGAGCTATGTGGACATGATCGCCACCGGCATCGTGGACCCCACCAAGGTCACCCGCTCCGCTCTGGAGAATGCCGCTTCTATCGCTTCCTGCGTGCTGACCACCGAGTCTCTGGTGGCCGACAAGCCCGATCCTGCTGCTGACGCTGCCATGGCAGCTGCTGCCGGCGGCATGGGCGGCGGTATGTACTAATCCCCATAAACGCAAACCCCCGGATGCTAAGCATCCGGGGTTCGTTTTTTATTCAGCTTTCTGTCCGCCCTGGGGCTTGGGACCACCGGGTCTTCTGCGGCGGCGATGGTAATTGGACTTGGGCTTGGGAGCACCCTCTGCCTTGGGCTGCTGACCCTGGGGCTTTTCCGCCTTGTGCTTATTCTCCTGCTTCGGTTTTTCCTGCTGCTTGGGTTGCTGACCCTCAGCCTTGGGGGCAGCAGGCTTTTTCTTGCGGCGGCGGTTGCGATTGTTATTATTGGAACTCTTTTCCTCTGCCCTGGGTGCAGCTTCCACCACAGCAGTCTTCTTTTCAGGAGCCTTTTCGCCGGAGATGATCACATCGGGCATGGGCTCATCGGAAAGCTCCACAAACTTCTTGGTGGGCTTGGGCTTGGAAGAGAGGGGAGCAACCTCCTTGGGGATGGGGGCATCGCCCTTCTTGGCCTTGCCGTTACGCAGGACGCAGATATCGCAGTTTTTATAACAGCCAACGGTTTCCGGCTGATCTTCCATACGGACACGGACAGTCTGCCGCAGCAGATTCACATCCACCACCGTGCCTCTGCCATCCACCGTATCTACAAAGGACTCGTTCTTGGGACTGGTCTTCAGCAGATCTTCATAGGCTTCCTGCTCATACTTCAGGCAGCACATCAGTCTGCCGCAAGTACCGGAGATCTTGGTGGGATTGAGGCTCAGGTTCTGGGTCTTTGCCATCTTGATGGAAACAGGCTGGAAGTCATCCAGGAACTCCTTACAGCAGAAGGGTCTGCCGCAGATACCCAGACCGCCAACCATCTTGGCCTTGTCACGGACACCGATCTGACGCAATTCGATCCGGGTACGGAACACGGATGCCAGATTCTTCACCAGGTCACGGAAGTCTACACGACCGTCGGCGGTAAAGAAGAAAATGATCTTGCTCTCATCAAAGGCACATTCGGCGGACACCAGCTGCATATCCAGACCGTGGGCCTGAATCTTCTGCTGGCAGATCTCAAATGCACGCTTCTCTTTCTGAATGTTCTCGGCATTGATCTTCTCATCTTTTTCCGTGGCAATCCGGATGACCTTCCGCAGAGGCGGCACGATCTCCTTGCCGGAAACCTTGTGGTTGCCGGCGGTACAATAGCCAAATTCATTGCCACGGGCAGTATCGATGATGACATGATCGCCGGCCTTCACTTCCAGCCGGCCGGGATCGAAAAAGTAGACCTTATTGCCGGAGCGGAACTGAATGTCCACTACGGTGACGGTCTCAGGCAGGGGTGCAACAGGCTCTTCCGTCACTTCCGGTGCCAGAACTTCCGCTTCTTCGGAAGGATTGATTTTATCAGTCATGGTGGTTCTCCTTTATGTTTAAGCTTCTCTGCAGCTTTAACGCAGCTGCACCAGCAGCCAGCCGCAGATATGTCCCGTGCCCACATTAGCCATACAATTTTCCAGCGCCTTCTGGATGCTTCGCAGTGCTTCACTCAGGTCTGCGCCGGTACGGTTCCGGCCGATGGTTGCAGCTTCCGGGGATGCCGCCGCACCTGCCCGAACCGCCAATGCATCGGTCAGCAGCTGCCGCCACTGTTCCAGCACTTCCTGCATTTTGACACGGGGCTGTTTTTCCATGGCGCACAGGATCTTCGTCAGTGCCATGGTATCTTTCTTTGCAAAGGCTGCCGCAAATTCCAGAGTCTGAGGGGCATAGGCTTCATTCTGCAGCAGCTCCGCCGCCTGACCCAGATAGCCGCCGGAACGGCGGTAGGCAGCCTGCAGTGCTTCTTTGGTCTGCTGGGGAAATTTCTCCGACATCCACATCAGTGCCGTCTCTGCCGGTACAGGCTCCAGACGCAGTTCGGCACATCGGCTGCGAACTGTGGGCAGAAGCTTTTCGGCATTATCTGTCAGCAGCAGAAACACCGCATAGGACGGCGGCTCTTCCATCAGCTTCAGCAGAGCATTCTGAGCAGCATCGGTCATATCCATGGCTCTGGGAATCAGATAGATCTTCCGGGCCGCCTCATTGGGACGAATAAAGGCATCGGACTGAAGCTGACGGATCAGCTCCACGGATACACTTTTCTTTTCGGAATCGTCTATGGTGATGATATCCGGGTGACTGCCGGAAAGTGCCTTGCGGCAGTTGCGGCATGTCATGCAGGGCACATTTTTTTCCGAACACTGCAAAGCGGCAGAGAGAATTCTGGCAAGGGTATGCTTACCGGAACCCACAGGTCCGCAAAGCAAATAGCAGTGGGAAGTTTTCCCTGCAGCAAAAGAGGCCGACAACCGCTGCTTCAGCTGAGAATTTCCCAAAAATCCGGTAAATTCCATATTTAGCCCCTTTCTGCCCATAGTACAGACCTATTATAGCAAATACAAGACAGAATATCCACAACTTTTTTGACACGACCAATGGAATGTGTTACAATAAAAGAAAAATTTTTCGGGAGGCGACACCATGGAACAGGCGAAAGTATATTTTACCGATTTTCGGATGAAAAACGGTCAGAACCATGAAAGCAAGCTGCGGAAGCTGATGAAGTCCGCCGGTATGGATCAGATCGATTTTGAGGGCAAGTATGTTGCCATCAAGATTCACTTCGGCGAATTGGGTAATCTGGCTTTCCTGCGGCCCAATTTTGCCCGATATGTGGCAGACTATGTGAAAGAACTGGGCGGCAAGCCCTTCCTCACCGATTGCAACACCCTCTATGTAGGTTCCCGAAAGAATGCTCTGGATCATCTGGATACCGCCAACATCAATGGCTTCAACCCCATGTCCACCGGCTGTCAGATTCTCATTGCCGACGGTCTCAAGGGCACCGATGAGGTGGAGGTTCCCGTGGTGGGCGGTCAGCTTTGCAAGACTGCCAAGATCGGCAGAGCCGTTATGGATGCGGATATCATCATCTCCCTCAACCATTTCAAGGGTCACGAATGTACCGGCTTCGGCGGTGCACTGAAAAACTTGGGCATGGGCTGCGGTTCCCGTGCAGGCAAGATGGAAATGCACTCCGCCGGTAAGCCCTACGTCTATCAGGTTCTTTGTGTCGGTTGCGGCGCCTGCGCCAAGGTTTGTGCCCACGATGCACCCCAGATCGGTGACGGTAAGTGCGAGATCGACCACGACAAGTGCGTCGGCTGCGGCCGCTGCATCGGTGTCTGCCCCAAGGATGCCATCCAGCCTGCGCAGGACGAGACCTTTGCCAATCTGAACTTCAAGATCGCAGAATATGCCAAGGCTGTGGTGGACGGCAGACCCAGCTTCCACATCAACATCGTCAACAATGTCTCCCCCAACTGCGACTGCCATCCCGAATCCGATGCCGCTCTGGTCAACGATGTGGGTATGTTCGCCTCCTTTGACCCGGTAGCCATCGATGTGGCCTGTGCCGACATGGTCAATCAGCAGCCGGTGAACCCCATGAGCATCCTCAAGGCTAAAGCCGGTGTGGAAGACCGTTTCACCGGTATGCATCCCACCACCAACTGGCGCACTGCCACAGAGCACGGCGAAACCATCGGTCTGGGTACGCAGGATTACGAACTCATCACCCTGTAAGGAGCAAAAAATGGAAAAAATCGCCAGTTTTACCATTGATCACATCAAGCTGCTACCCGGTGTGTATGTCTCCCGAAAGGATCGCATCGGTGCCGAGACGGTTACCACCTTTGACCTGCGGCTGACGGCCCCCAACCGGGAGACTGTCATGGGTACCGGTCAGATGCACACCATGGAGCATCTGGGTGCTACCTACCTTCGCAACCATCCCACATGGAAAGATCGGGTCATCTACTTTGGCCCCATGGGCTGCCGCACCGGCTTCTATCTGCTGCTGGCAGGCGACCTTTCCTCCAAGGAGATCGTACCCCTCATGACCGAAATGTGGGTATTCATCCGGGATTTCGAAGGAGAAATTCCCGGTGCCACCCCCAAGGACTGCGGCAACTATTCGGATATGGATCTGCCTGCAGCCAAGGCCATGGCCGCACACTATCTGGACACCGTCCTTTACGGTATCGGTGATGACCGTCTGGTCTATCCCGAATAAGGAGAGATTATGAAAAAAATTGGTATCATCGGTGCTATGGAGCTGGAAGTGGATGCCCTGAAAGCACAGCTGACAGAGGCTTCCGTCACCACGAAGGCCGGCATGGAATTTCATGAAGGCAATCTGAACGGCAAGCCCGTCGTGGTGGTTCGCTGCGGCATCGGCAAAGTCAATGCCGCCCTCTGCGTGCAGATTCTGGCCGACCTGTTCCATGTGACCCACGTCATTAACACCGGTATCGCCGGTTCACTCAATGCAAAGCTGGATATCGGTGACATTCTCGTTTCCAGAGAGGCTGTCCACCACGATGTGGATGTGCAGATCTTTGGCTACGCCCCCGGCGAAGTGCCGGGTATTGGCTTCCGGGAATTCAAGGCAGATACCGCCATGGTGGAAAAAGCTATGGACTTGTGTGCCAAGGAGACCGACTTCCACGCCATTCCCGGACGGGTGGTCAGCGGCGATCAGTTTATCTCCGATTCCGCCGTCAAGGATCGGCTCATTTCCGTTTTCGCCGGCGACTGCGCCGAGATGGAAGGTGCATCCATTGCACAGGGTGCCTATCTCAACGGGCTTCCCTTTCTGATCCTCCGTGCCATCTCCGACAAAGCCGATGGCTCCGCCGAACAGGATTACCCCACCTTTGAACGGACTGCCGCCCGCCGCTGCGCCGATCTGGTGCAGAAATTAGTTGCAGAATTATAAAAATCACCCGGACAAGCACTGCTTGCCCGGGTTTGCTTATTTTTCCAATTTGATTGCACCATATCTTTTTTCATGTTCTTCAATACAATTTTTAATCAGAACAACAAGCTGACTGCTGAGAGAACGTTTTTGATAATGTGTAACCATGCGAAACCTGTTCAGCGTATCCTCATCTATTCTAACAGACAAGTTCTTTTTATTCATACTTTCACCTCCAAGCCTCTGTATCATACAACATCGGCACTTTGGATGTTAGGTTTTATCTGATAATCAGATAAAACCTACACCTCTCAGTCGCTTTCAGCGACAGCTCCCCTCAAAGGGAGCCTTTTTTCGTTGTTTTTGTATAATTTGCACAGGTGAAAACCACAAAATTTGAGAGATTCTTTGATTTAATTTTATGGACAAATTAATTCCATCGTGATATTCTGGATTCAGAAGGCACGCGTCTTTGTGCAAAAAACTATAATATTATGAAATAAGAGGTGCATTTGTCATGGAAAAGAAAGAATTGGCAATGAACGGCGCTGGCGTCGCTGAACTGGGTTTCCCCATGTGGCCTCAGTTTGCTCCCCAGACCAAGGAAGACATCGCAAAGATCACCGATTCCGGCCTGGTCAGCTACTGGACCGGTAAGATCGGTATGGAGTTCGAAGAGAAGTTCCGTCAGTGGTCCGGCGCCACCATGGCCATCTCCTGCGCCACCGGTACTGCCGCTCTGCACATCGCTATCTCCTCTCTGGGCATCGGCCCTGGCGATGAGGTTCTGGTTCCCTCCTACTCCTTCATCGCTTCTTCCTACGCTATCGTTCAGGCCGGCGCTATTCCCGTGTTCTGCGATGTTACCGAGGATCACACCATTGACCCCGACGACATCGAGCGCAAGATCACCGATAAGACCAAGGGTATCGTCTGCGTCCACCTGTACGGTGTCGTCTGCGACATGGCCCGTATCATGGACATCGCCAAGAAGCACAACCTGTACGTCGTGGAAGACTGCGCACAGTGCATCGGCGGTAAGTTCAACGGCAAGATGATCGGCACCATCGGCAACGCCGGCTGCTTCTCCTTCTGCCAGTCCAAGCACTTCACCACTGCCGGCGAAGGCGGCATGGTTCTGACCATGGACGAAGATCTGGGCTGGGAATGCCGTTCCTTCCGTGACCACGGCTACGATGTTAAGACCAGAATGAACATGCTGGCTCTGGAAGAGGCTCTGCCTTACATCCACACCCGTATCGGCTTCAACTACCGTATGACCGAGATCCAGTCTCAGTTCGGTATCAACGAGCTGGCTCGTTTTGACGAGTGGAACCTGGCTCGCCGTTATGAGTACGCCAAGATGTACGACGAAGCTCTGGGCAACCTGAAGGGTGTCGCCCGTCTGCCTCTGAACACCGAGGAGCGCAAGAACTCCTACTGGTGGTACCCCGTTACTCTGGATCTGGACGCTCTGGACATCACTGCTCCTGAGTTCGTCAAGGAAATGAAGGCCAACAAGATTCCCTGCTACGGCATCCAGTGGCCCGAAGCTTACGAAGAGCGCTCCTACAAGGATATGAACGGCTTTGGCGATGCCAAGTTCCCCTTCAACTCCAAGGAGTATAACCCCAAGGGCATCAACTACAACGATGTGGTCTGCCCCGTTGCTAAGTCCCTGCGTGCCCGCACCGTCAACCTGTTCCTGCATCCCACCTGGGAGAAGGAGCACATCCAGAGAGTTATCGATACCTTCGTGGCTATCCACAACGCTCACCTGAAGTAAGATCCCATAAAGAGAAGCCCAATCGGGCTTCTCTTTTTTTGCTGCGCACAAAAAATCCCGGAGCCGAAGCTCCGGGATTTTTATGTAAGAATTAGTTGGTATCGGGAACCAGGGGACCGGCCAGTTCTTCCATGAAGAACAGCTTGCCGGGCAGAGTGGGGATGAAGCTGGAGGTGATAGCCTTGCAGGGGCCATGACGCAGAGTCATCCAGAAGCTCATGCCCTGCCACTGCATACCGCGGGACAGAACGCCGTCAGCACCGCCGATGGCATAGTCGGAGTTGAAGATGACCTTGGGGCCGATGGTGTTAGCATAGCAAGGAATCAGAGGCCAGGAGGAGCGGAAAGAAGTGATGGCATTCTGCTCAATGGTCAGAGGATGCAGGCGGGCACCGATGCGGTGGGACTGATCCATCCACTCTTCCACGGTATCGAACTCATCAGCAAAATGAGGCTCCCAGAAAGCGATGTGGCACATACGGCCGATGCCGTAGACCAGAACCTGCTTGGCACCCTCAGCCTTCAGAGCTTCGATCTTAGCCATATAGGTGGGGAGATTTTCCTTGGTAGCAAAGTTTCTCTGATCCTCGGGAACGGTCAGTTCGCCCAGAGGGCCATAGAAAGCTTCGGTCATAGCATTCTGGAATGCAGCAGGATCGGAAGCAGGCAGAGTGTTGCCGTTTTCATCGGACCACTCGTCCATGTTGAAGCCATAGACGTGCTTGCAGTCCACATTCCATTCCTTCAGGAAGTAGACAGCCCACTTATACATACCCATGGGGCCGACGGGCAGGATCATGATGAGCTTGCGGCCCTCTTCCTTGGTCAGCTTGATCTGCATGGCGATCTCGTGGCCCATGTATGCGCCGAACTCTTCCAGGTTGGTGCACTTGACGGGAGCGAAATTCTTGTTCCAGAAAGGCTGAGGATCGCAGACGGTAGCAGGGTCATTGCTGACGCACTCATGGATCTTGTTGATGTCCCAACCCTTGGGAACGATCTCAGAGAAGTAGGAGCCCTTAAAGGTATCGAGCATGTTCATAAAAGAAAACCTCCTTATTATTCAGGCAGACAAGGCAGTCTGCCGCAAGTTACGCTCTATGTAGACAATATCACATTCAAAATGCCCTGTCAAACACTTTTGCCTTTTTATTCCAGAACCATCAGGCCAAAGTCACGGGGCTGGTGATAATCCGGCTCCGGACTGGTACAGGGGTTCCAGGAGAGGAAGTGAGACTGGACGGTTTTTTCGCCGCATTTGAAGCAGTTGGCATAGATCTTACTGCCGGACTTCAGTTCATAACCGGGGAAAAATACCTGAATGAAGGTCAGGGGGACCTTATAGAACACTTCCCAGCCGTCGGCTGTCTTTTGGACGACCTTCTCCATCATTTCATCTTCCCCATTGGGTGCCAGACGGCATTCCCAGTCCCGGTTATAGCAGATACCCATATAGGTTCTGCCCAGAGGGTTCATCTCGATATTGAAATACCGACCGTCGGTTTCATCGGGGCGGAAGAAGAACTCCATGCAGCTGTCATCGCAGACCATGCTCAGGGGGGCGCTTTCCTCTGCACGGATGTGAGCCTCTCTGGACCACATATGGACATAAATGCCGGTTTCATCGTAGCAGATCTGTGCCTGAGTGGTAATATCCACAGGGGGCTCCCAGTTGGGAACGTCCACCTGCAAAGCAGGAACGGTGCTCCAGTCGGGCTTACCGCTGACACGGGTGATCGTATATTCTTTCATGGTACAGCCTCTCTTTTTTATGGTTTCTTTGTGAAACAGATATTTACAAAACTGTAAATTCAAGGTATACTGTAATTTATAGTATACCTTTAATTTCATACTTTGTAAATGCTTCTTTTCCTTAGAACAAAAAAGAAAACTCAGGAGGATTTTGTTATGAGAGTTTTAGGTGTCGGCTGCCATCCCGATGATCTGGAAATCGCCTGCGGCGGTACCATGCGCAAGTACGTGGAGCAGGGCGCAGAGGTCTATCTGTGCCATGTTGCCAACGGTGATCTGGGTCATGTTGTCATCGAGCCCGAACCCCTGGCTGCCATGCGTACCATCGAAGCAGAAAATGCCGGTAAGATCATCGGTGCCAAGGAAGTGTTCAACCTGAATGTCCACGACATGCAGGTCAACAGCCACGATCCCGAAGTCATGGATGCCATGGCCGATATCGTTCGCTTTGTCCGTCCCGATGTCATCATCACCCACAACGACGATGACTATATGCTCGACCACAAGGAGACCAGCATCATTGCCACCAACGGCAGCTTCTGCTCCGGTCTGAGCCACCGTCCCAGAAAGTACGAGCCCTTCTCCAGCTTTATTCCCGTGTTCTTCATGGACACTCTGGCAGGCGTCAACTTCCAGCCCACCCACTACGTGGACATCACCAACCAGATGGACACCAAGATCAAGGCTCTGGAGTGCCATGAATCCCAGCTGAAGTGGATGCTGGAGCATGACCACATCGACTTTGCCGACATGGTCCGCACCTGCTCCAAGTACCGCGGCTATCAGTGCGGTGTTCCCTATGCCGAGGGCTTCCGTCCCTACAATGTCTATCCCAGATACAGTGCCAAAAATCTGCTTCCCGATTAATCTATAAACATATTTCACAGGAGGATTTTTACTATGAGCAAGAAAGTTCGTTGGGGCGTTATCGGTGCCGGCGGTATCGCCGATCGCCGTACCATCCCCGGCATGATGCTGTGCGACAACGCTGAGCTGGTCGCCGTTATGGAAATCAACATGGAGCTGGCCGAGAAGTGCCGCGCCAAGTGGGGCTGCAAGAAGGCTTACGACAACGAAGCCGATCTGCTGGCCGATCCCGAAATCGATGCCGTTTACATCGCCACTCCCGTCGTCCTGCATGCAAAGCAGGCTATGGCTGCTGCCGATGCCGGCAAGCACATCCTCATTGAGAAGCCTCTGGCCATGACCTCCGAAGAAGGTCAGAAGGTCGTGGAATACTGCGAAAGCAAGGGCGTCAAGATCGCTGCCGGTCTGATGATGCGTTTCGGTGCTTATGTCCAGGCCATGAAGAAAGCTGTTGCCGAAGGCAAGATCGGCAAGCCCGTTTCCGCTTATGCCCAGTTCACCTGCTGGTATCCCGATATGCCCGGCAACTGGCGTCAGAGCAAGAAGAACGGCGGCGGCGGCGCGATGATGGACATGGGCGTGCATTGCATCGACCTGCTGCAGTACATTCTGGGTTCCAAGGCCAAGGACGTGGCTGCTTTCCACGATACCCTGTCCTTCCAGTACGAAGTGGAAGACTCCTCCACCGTTCTGATGCGTCTGGAAAACGGTGCACAGTGCGTGGTCCAGTCCAACTTCAACATTCCCGATGACGCTGCCAAGTGGCGTATCGAGATCTTCGGCGATCAGGGCCGCCTCATCGGTGACACCGTCATCGGCCAGGTGGACGGCGGTACGCTGGATGCCATGTTCCTGGGTGCACAGGGCGGCTACGACGCTCAGCAGGACAAGAAGGACGGCGAGCGTGAGAAGATCGATGTGGAATTCGGCAATATGTACACCCGTGAAGTCGCTTCCTTCTCCGATTCCATCCTCAACGGCACACCGCTGGAAGTTCCCGCTACCGATGCCATTCAGGTCCAGAAGGTCATGGAAGCTGCCTACCGCTCCAATGACGAAGTCTGCGTCGTGAAGTTCTAAATCCATATAAAAAATGCTCCCTCAACGAGGGAGCATTTTTTATAACCTTTTTACTTAATCTGGGTGCCGCTGGGGATCATGTCATCCACGAAGATGACCTTGCAGCCGCAGGCATTGTTGGTACCGGCCAGCAGCATACCCTGAGAAGTGACACCGGTGATGCGGTGAGGCTTCAGGTTGGCCACCACGATGATCTTCTTGCCGATCAGTTCCTCGCACTTATAGTCGTGCTTGATGGAGGACACGATGACACGCTCGCCGATGCCGTCATCCAGCGTCAGCTTCAGGCAGTTGGCGCTCTTGCGGATCTCTGCAGCCTTAATGATCTTGCAAACACGCAGATCCAAGCCGCCGAAGTAATCGATATCGATCTCATCCTTGACGGGCTCCACGGGATCGGGATCGCCATAGACCTTCTCTTCCACCACTTCTTCCACGATCTCAGGCTTCTTGGCCTCTTCTTCGGTCATGGGAGTAGAGAAGTCCAGCAGCTTCAGATACCGCTCGGTCTCAATGGCAAAGAGGAACAGGTACAGACGGGGACCTCTTTCCTTATCGATGAGCAGCTTATAGACAGTCTTGAAGAACTCGCCCTGAGCGGCCTTCAGTTCCTTGCTGCCCTGCTCCAGGCCACGGGTCTTGGCAGAAATGGCATAGATGGCGGTGTTCAGCTCTTCCAGCGTATAGCCGCCCTTGGCCAGATAGGCATGGAGATCGGCGATCTCCTGCTTTTCCTGCTCGGACAGTTCGTTATAGACATCCCAGTTGCGTCCGGTGCGCAGGCGGTTGACCTGATCGGGAGCGCACTGCTCCAACCAGAACTTAGCCCGCTCCAGACGGTCGGCGAAGTCGGCTTCCTTGAAGGGTGTGCCGATCTTCTCAAAAACAGTCTCCAGCATGGGCACATTGAAGTCCACCACAGAACCCATCTGCACCAGCAGACCCATAGGCACAGTGTTGACCTCACGGCCTGCCACGGTGGTATTGTACATGACGGACTGCATCTGCTCGTCGGCCTTGCCGTTTCTGCAGGCGTCCAGCATGCGGTCAAACTCGAAATACTGCTTCAGAATACCGTCATCGAAGCAGAAGTCAAAGGCACGGGTAGGCTCGGTCTTGGAATACAGCCACAGAATGACCTCAGGCTGATAGAGCCTCAGCAGAGTGTCGGGGGTCAGGTTCAGACCGGTGGAGCCGGACATCTTGCCGGTGGAACCGCGGATGCCGATGAACTCATAACCCTGGAACAGAGGTGCCTCGAAATCAAAGATCTTCTTGGAGATGACCTTGGCATTGTTGTAGGAACCGGTGGGAGCAGCATGATCCTTGCCGCCGGGTTCAAAGTCCACACCCTCATAGCGCCAGCGCATGGGCCAGTCCACCTTCCAGCCCAGCTTGCAGTCGGTCTGGGTCTTGAAGTCGAAGTGACCGCGATGACCGCAGCGAGTGCAGACGTAGTCGGCCTCGGTGCCGTCCTCGGACAGGTTTTCAATGGTGGTGAAGTCGGTGTGGCACTCCTCGCAGAAAATGCTCACGGGATAGTACTTTGCCTTCTCCTCGTCATGCTTCTGCTTCTGCTCTTCTTCAGACAGGCTCTGATCCTTGGTCTTGAAGGAGTCCAGAATCTCAAAGATCTCACCGCGCTTCTGAATGGCTTCCAGAATGTCCTTGGTGTACTTGCCGGAGCGGTACATGTCTGCCTGATAGCGGCAGTCCAGATCGATACCGAACTTTTCCATAGCATTGAGGAATTCTTCCTCAAAGTGCTGGGCATAGTTCTCGTGGCAGCCCCAGGGATCGGGGATATCCACATAGGGAGAGCCGATATATTTGTCATAGGAATCGCCTACCACAGCCTGTACATTGACAGGGATCTTGCGGCAGCGGTCATATTCATCCCAGCTGAACAGAAGACGTGCCTTCTTGCCCATTTTCTGCAGAGCTCTGACCACAAAGTAGCTGGTAGCCACATCACGGAAGTTACCGATATGAACGGAGCCGGAGGGGCTGATGCCGGCAGCACAGACATACTCTTCCTTGTCCGGCTTGCGAGCCACGATCTCGGCAGCGATCTTTTCCGACCAATGCATAAAATCACCTCATGGATTCAATAATTTCTCAGTTTCTTATTTTACAATAGAAACTGCCACTCGTCAACAAAAACAGCCGCTTTCACCATAGATTTTCTTTGTGTTTTCTGCTATACTGGTACAAAATCCTGTAAAGAGGGAAATTCCTATGAAACGAACCGTCATCGGCGTTCTGGCCCATGTGGACGCAGGCAAAACCACGCTGTCGGAAGCCATGCTTTATATCACCGGAACCATCCGTACCCTTGGTCGGGTGGATCACGGCAGCGCCTTTCTGGACACCTTTGCTTTGGAACGGCAGCGAGGCATCACCATCTTCTCCAAGCAGGCCAAGCTGGATCTGCCGGGGGATCTCCATGCCACCTTGCTGGACACACCCGGTCATGTGGATTTTTCCGCAGAAATGGAGCGGACACTGGATGTGCTGGACTGTGCTATCCTGGTCATCAGCGCACCGGCAGGTGTCCAGAGCCATACGGTGACTCTCTGGCGGCTGCTGCGGCAAAAACGGATTCCCACCTTTGTGTTCATCAACAAGACTGACCTCCCCTCTCCTTCCAGAGAAGAAATTTTGCAGGATCTGCGGCGGTCTCTGGGCGACGGTTTTGCCGACTTTTCCAATCCCGATTACGAGGCCATGGCCATGGGCAGCGAGGAGCTGTTGGAGGAGTATCTGGAAAGCGGAGAACTTTCTCCCCAGAGTCTTCACAGGGCTGTCCAGCAGGGACAGCTGTTCCCCTGTTGGTTCGGTGCTGCCCTCAAATTGGAGGGCGTGGAGGACTTTATGGCAGGTCTGGGGCACTATGCACCTGTCAGTCAGGACGCCGGGGAATTCGGTGCAAAGGTCTTCAAGATATCCAGAGATGAACAGAGTGTCCGTCTGACCCATCTGAAGGTCACCGGCGGCAGGCTCCGTGTCCGGGAGACCCTCAAGGGCAGCGGCTGGGAGGAAAAAGTCACGCAGCTCCGTGTCTACAACGGCTCCAAATTTCAGCCGGTAGAAGAGGCGCTGCCCGGCGATGTGGTGGCAGCCGTGGGACTTTCCTGCACCCATGCCGGTATGGGACTTGGCTTTGAGGACAGCGGTGCACAGCCCATTTTAGAGCCGGTTCTGACCTACAAGGCCATTTTGCCTCAGGGCTATGATCTCCACAAAGCACTGGGCTTCTTCAAAACGCTGGAGGAGGAAGATCCTCAGCTCCATGTGGACTGGAGCCAGCAGCTGCAGGAGATTCGGGTGCGGCTCATGGGGCCCATTCAGCTGGAGATTTTGCAGCAGCAGCTGAAAGAGCGGTTTTCTCTGGATGTGACTTTCAGTCAGGGCGGTATTCTCTACAAGGAGACCATTGCCGATGCCGTGGAAGGTGTGGGACACTACGAACCTCTGCGTCACTACGCAGAAGTCCATCTGCTTCTGGAGCCTGCCCCCAGAGGCAGTGGTATCAAGCTGTGCAGCAGCTGCCGGGAAGACGATCTGGATCGGAACTGGCAGCGGCTTATCAGCGGTCATCTGTCTGAAAAGCAGCATCTGGGCGTGCTGACCGGTTCGCCCATCACCGATATCACCATCACCCTTGCCTCCGGCAAGGCCCATCTGAAGCACACAGAGGGCGGCGATTTCCGTCAGGCCACCTATCGGGCCGTGCGTCAGGGTCTTATGCAGGCAAAAAGCATCCTTCTGGAGCCTTGGTACGCCTTCCGTCTGGAAGTGCCTCAGGCCAATGTGGGCAGAGCCATGACCGATCTGGAACAGATGGGTGCCGAATTTGATCCCCCGGAGACTGTTGGCGAGTTCGCCCTGTTGGTGGGCAAAGGCCCTGTCTCTGCCATGCAGGAATATCCTCAGGAAGTCACTGCCTATACCAGAGGTCTGGGTCGGTTCTCCTGTTCCCTTTCCGGTTACGCTCCCTGCAAAAATCAGGATAAAGTTGTGGCGGAAATTGGTTATGACCCGGAAGCAGATGTAGAGAACACCCCGGACAGCGTATTCTGCGCCCACGGTGCAGGCTTTAATGTGAAGTGGAACGAAGTGCCTCAATATATGAACCTGCCCAGTATTCTGGCGAAGCCCAAAGAGGAGGACGAGCCGGAGCTGCGGGATCTGGCAGCGGAATACTGCTCCATGGTGGCTACGGACAAAGAGCTTCTGCAAATCTTTGAGCGGACTTACGGCCCTATTCGCAGAGATGTGAACACGGCCTTTCAGCCTGCACGCCACGAACTGAAGGACAAGGTCTACAAAGCAAAACCCCAGCCCCAGGGGCCGGAGTATGTGCTGGTGGACGGCTATAACATCATTTTCGCATGGGAAGAGCTGAAAAAGCTGGCTCAGAGTGATCTGGATCTGGCACGGACAACCCTCATTGAAAAATTGCGAAACTATCAAGGCTTCCGCCAGCATCCTGTCATCGTGGTCTTTGATGCCTACAAGGTGAAGAACAACCCCGGCTCCATTGAGCATTTTGGAGATCTGGCAGTGGTCTACACCAAGGAGGCGGAGACGGCGGATATGTATATCGAGCGTGTCACCCACGAACTGGGCAAGAAGCACAAGGTTCGTGTCGCCACCTCCGACGGACTGGAGCAGGTCATCATCCTCGGTCACGGTGCTTTGCGCGTTTCTGCCGAGAATTTCCGCAGAGAAGTGGAAATGGTGGAAACCGCCATTCGAGAATACCTAAAGGGATAAAAAAGAGAGGGCCGAAGCCCTCTCTCTTTTTGTTCAATTATTCCCTGAAATTACTCGAAAGTCCAGAAGTCTTCGACATTGGTAGCGTCGACCATGTACAGAGCAATGTTGGTCACCAGGGGAACTTCGTTGCCTTCGAAGTGGTCGATGGCAGCGTCAACGATGAACTGAGCCAGGATCCAGGCGTCAACGTTCAGGCAAGCCAGGTAGTTGGCATCGTTGTCATGGAGCTTGCCGAAAGGCTCGGCACCGTAAGCGCCCATGGACAGAACCTTAACGTCGGTGTTGCCGGCAGCCTGCAGAGCAGAGACAGCACCCATAGCACCGTTGTCAACGTCGGAGATGACGTAGTCATAAGGCTCAACAACAGCGGAGATGGCATTGTAAGCGGTCTCGCGGTTGCCCTGAGAGTCATACTTGTTCAGGATGGTGATTTCGATATCGTCAGCAGCAGCGAAGGTGTCATGCAGGCCTTCGAAACGCTCCTGGCAGTGAGTGGAGACAGCATTGGTCAGCTCAACGATACGAGCGGAGGTCTTGCCTTCAGCTCTCAGATGATCCAGGAAGTATTCGCCGACAAGAACACCGGTCTCATACTGATCCCAAGTGACGGTGGAGATGGCCTTCTCAGCGCCTTCGGTCCAGTAGCCGTCATAGATGATGATGGGAATACCTGCATCATAAGCCTGGTTCAGAGCGATGCCAACACCGTCGGGGGTGGTGGGGTCGCACATGATGATGTCAACGTTGTTGGCGATCATGTTCTCAACCTGCTTGGTCTGGGTCTCGTCGTTCAGGTCGCCGTCTTCGACAACGATGTCAGCGCCGTAGTAGGTGCCCAGCTTTTCCAGTGCTTCGGCAACGCCGGCACACCACTCATCGCCCTTGTAAACGATGGAGCAGCCGATCTTCTTGCCTTCCAGAGCGGTGGTCTCACGGAGAGTAACGGATGCGGGGAAGCCGGTAGCTTCGTCCACAACAGAGGAGTCAACGACTTCGGGAGCCTCTTCTACTTCAGTAGTGGGGGATTCGACTTCGGGAGCTTCTTCCACGGGAGCTTCCTCAACAGGAGCCTCTTCCACGGGAGCCTTCTCAGCGCAGGCAGCCAGGGAGAACACCATGACCAGAGCCAGCAGCAAAGCGAGCAGTTTCTTCATTTGTTTTTCCTCCTAATTAATTGTTTTATCTGCAGCGGATTTTTCCGCCATAGATCGATGAAATAAGGATATCATTTGTTGACCTAACAATCAATGCCGAAAATAGCCAAAATTACCAGTCTGCGACTGTTCAATTAGCCAAATTTTCGTCAATATCACACACAAAGTGCCATGATCTTTTCCTGGGTGGCCTCTTCTGCCATCAGTTCGCCCATCTTCTTACCCTCGTGGAGGACCATGATGCGGTCACACATACCCAAGATCTCCGGCATTTCGGAGGAGATCATGATAACGGTCTTGCCTTCCTTGACCATCTGGTTGATGAGGCGGTAGATCTCAGCCTTGGCACCCACATCGATGCCGCGGGTAGGCTCATCCAAAAACAGGATCTCAGAGCCCTTGAACAGCCACTTGGCGATGACCACCTTCTGCTGGTTGCCGCCGGAGAGGTTCATGACCTGGGTCTCCATGGAGGGGGTGACCACACGGAGCTTCTTGCAGTATTCTGCGGAATACTGATCTTCCAGCTTCTTTCGGATGACGCCACCCTTGATGACGCCCTTCAGATTGACGAGAGTGGTGTTGCGCTTGACGGTCATCATCTGCACCAGACCCTGTAGCTTGCGGTCTTCGGGGATCAGACCCAGACCGTCACGGATGGCATCGGCAAAGGTGCGATATTTGACTTTTTTGCCGCGGACGAACACTTCGCCGCTCTCGATCCTATCGATACCCAGAATGGCCCGTGCCAGCTCCGTACGACCGGCACCCACCAGACCGGAAATGCCAAAAACTTCGCCGGCCTTGACCTGGAAGCTAATGTCCTTCAGCAGACCGCAGTTGAGGTTCTTGACCTCCAGAATGGTCTTGCCGATGACACCGGGCTCCTTGGGATATTCCTGACCCATTTCACGGCCGACCATCATGTTGATGAGACCCTGACGGGTGATCTCATGGATGGGCAGGGTGTCGATATGCTGACCGTCACGGAGGACGGAGACATTGTCGCACAGGTCGAAGACTTCGTCCAGACGGTGGGAGATATAGATAATGGTAATGCCCTTTTCACGGAGCTGCTTGACGATGCGGAACATGACTTCCAGCTCACGGTCCGTCAGCACGGCGGAGGGCTCATCCATGATGAGCACCTGGGCATTGTTGTTGATGGCGTGCATGATCTCAACGATCTGCTTCTTTGCCACGGTGAGGGAGGAAACCTGTGCATTGATATCGATATCCATGCCCAGATCTTCCACGATCTCCCGGGCACGCTTGCGCATACCTGCCCAGTCCACCAGCTTGCCCTTCATCATAATGTTGCCCAGGAACATATTTTCCGCAACAGACAGGGTCTCGGAGAGCTTGATCTCCTGATGGACAACAGAGATGCCTGCCCGACGGGCAGCGATGGGGGTGGGGAACTTCTGGACCTTGCCTTCCAGAACCACCTCGCCCTGTTCCGGCTGATAGATACCGGCCAGAACCTTGATGAGGGTAGACTTACCTGCGCCGTTCTCACCGACCAGACCGTGGATGGTGCCGCGCTCCACATGGATGGTGACATCGTCCAGCGCCTTGACGCCGGGGAACACCTTGGTAATACCCTTCAAACTCAGGATATAATCTTTTTCCATAGAACGAACCTACCTTTCGTAATACTTAATCGGGACAGGTCAGATCAGGACTTCTTTTTGCGGTTGCTGTTGAGGGTATCCAGCGTGATGGCAACGACCAGCACGACGCCCTTCAGCACATCCTGCAGGAACGGATCGACGCCCATCTGGGAGAAGCCGTTGAACAGGGTGATGAGGAAGATACAGCCGAACATTGTGCCGATGACACGGCCCTTGCCGCCTGCCAGAGAGATACCGCCGATGATGGAGCCGATGACGGCATCGAACTCGTAGTTCTGACCGTTGGTAACGGCCACGGAGTTCAGACGGGACATGAGCACCAGACCGCCGAAGGTGGACAGGATGCCTGCCAGCAGGAAGGTGCCGAAGTAGTACAGCTTCACATTGATGCCGGAGAAGAAGGCAGCCTCACGGGAGCCGCCGACGGCATAGAGGTTCCGGCCGACCTTGGTGTAGGAAGTGACGAACTGGGCGATGATGTACAGGGCCAGCATCAGCAGGACGCAGATAGGAATGGTCTTGCCCAGACGGGTGCTTTCCAAGAAATAGCCACGACCCATCCATGCGATAGCCTCAGGCATATTGGGAATGGGAGTAGCCTGGGTCAGCAGCTTGGCAACGCCGTAGCACACATACTGGGTGCCCAGGGTAGCAATAAAGGCGGGGATTCCGACATAAGCGGTCATAAAGCCGTTCCATGCGCCCAGCAGGATACCCAGAGCAAACATGATAACGACACACAGCCACACAGGCAGACCCACATTGACCATCAAAATAGCACCGACGCAGCTGGTCAGGCAGACCATACGACCGAGGGACAGGTCAAAGTTACCGGTCAGCAGGATGATGGACTGACCAAGAGCCACAATGGCCACAGTGGAGCTCTGCAGCAGGATGTTTTTCCAGTTCTGGAGCGTAAGGAAATACTGCGCATCAAACTTAATTTTAGAGATCGTAGAGAAAATGACGATCAGCAGCAGGATGCCCACAACAGACATATAATCCTTGCTGAACTGAACGATCTTTGCGCCAATCTTGGACCAAATGGTTCGGGTTTCGGTTTTCGTGCTCATGAAGTTTTCCTCCTAAGTTATATAGGGTGGGGTTTGTAAACATTCCTTGCGGAATGGAAACAACGAATTAATTTGACGGTCTAAGAAATGCCGCCTTGCATTTTTCATCACGCTGGGTTACTATGAAGAAAAGGAGCGTGATCTCATGACGCCCATGATACCCAGATCTTCAGATCGTCCTGTCTATTCCCAGCAGGTCATCAAGGATCGGAATTCAACTCATTTATTCAATCTGGTGCGAAAGCTGGCACCTATTTCCAGAGCCGATCTGGCAAGAGTTTCCGGACTCTCCCCTGCCACCGTCACCGTTCTCATGGAAGAGCTTTTGGAAAACCAGTGGATTCGGGAGCTGATGCCCGCCATGACACCCGGCACCCGGGGACGGCGTCCGGTACTGCTGGAGGTCAACGCCACCGCAGGCTATGTGGCAACGCTGGAACTGCTGAGTCAGGGTTATATCTGCAGTCTTTACGATATCTGCCAGAACAAAATCGCGGAACTGCGCTGCCAGAACGAAGTGACCGACACCGACGATATCTGCAAAACCATGCTGCAGCTGGCCAATCTCCGTGGCATTGACCGGCTTCTGGGCGTCCATGTCCTCTATCCCGGTCTGTTTGATACGGAGACCGGTCGCCTGGGCTTCTCTGCTGTGATCCCCAGGGAGAATATGGTGCAGCCGGATCTGCCGGATGTGCTCCGTTCCCTTTTGCCGCAGGCACATATCATGGTCAGCAACACATCCACCGCCATGGCCTATTCTGTCTACGCAGCCAACGCACCGGAGATCGCTGTGCCGTTGCTGGCACTCTCCATTCACGAAGGCATCAATGCCGGTGTGGTCACAGGCTCTCACACCTGTCTGCCTCTGGAGGCCGGTCATATCATCGTCCGTCAGAACGGTCCTGCCTGTATGTGCGGCAATCGGGGCTGTCTGGAGACCCTCTGCTCCACCCCTGCCCTCTTCCGGCAAATCAAGGAGCAGACAAATCTGGACATCCAGTATTGGGAAACCTACGGCGATGAACGCAACCAACAGGCCATGTCCAAGGTGGCCGATGCCTTCCACAACGGTGACCCACAGGTCATACGGGTATTGGAAGAGTTTGCCTATTCCCTGTGCTGCGGTATCGTCAGCATCGTCAATCTCTTTGCGGTGCAGTCGGTCTGCATCGGCGGCTCTGTCCGTCAGCTGGGCAAGCCCTTTGCCGATTTACTGACCAATACGCTGCAAAACCGCTTCTCCGTTCTTACCAACAGCCGGCAGGTGACCATCGATCTGTTTGACGATGATCTGGAAGCCAGCCGGCAGGCAGCGGTCATGCTGACCATGGAACGGATCTTCCGGCGGAATTAATTTGGCTGTCAAAATATATGTACCGCCAAATACATATATATTATTCTACCCCCCGAAACGGCATTTGTCCAGAAAACAAACCCCTTACCCATCCCAAAATTCCTGTGTAATATTTGGCGAATTTACATAAATTTTTATTTCTTTGTCAAAGTTCGCCTGTTATTCTTGTTTAAAATAGACATATTTTGATAGACAAATAAAAAGGAGTCTTACCATGACACAGTTAAAGGATCGAGTTGTCCTCATTACCGGTGCCTCCGGCGGCATCGGCTCGGAATTGGCACGGCAGCTGGCACCTATGGGTGTTAGATTGGCACTTTGCGGTCGCTCCGAAGAAAAGCTGCAAAATCTGAAAGCAGAGACCGAAAAGCTGGGTGCCACGACCATGGTCTGGGTCGGCGACATTACCGCCGATGACGCACCCCAAGCCTGTGTACAGGCTGTTGTGGAGCACTTTGGACAGCTGGATATTCTGGTGAACAATGCCGGTCTTGCCCTCTCCTGTCCTCTGGAGCAGACCACCGCCAAGCAGTTTGACGATATTATGGCACTGAATGTCCGTGCCCCTTATTTCCTCTGCCAGCAAGCCTTGCCTGTCCTACGGAAGTCCGATGCCCCCACCATTTTGAATATCGCCTCTGTGGTAGGACACAAGGGCTATCCCCTCCAGAGTGCCTATGCTGCCTCCAAGCACGCCCTTATTGGCATGACCAAATCCCTTGCCAACGAAGTCTATGCAGAGGGCATCCGCGTCCACATCATTGCCCCCGGTGCCGTCTACACAGACATGGTGCGGATCTCCCGTCCCGACCTCAGTCCCGAAGGCATGATTTTGGCAGAGGACATTGCCGATATTGCCATTTTCCTTCTGACCCACCGCACCAATGCGGTCATTGACGAAATTGAAGTCCACCGGGCCGGCAAAGCCCCCTTTGCGTAAGGGCAAAAAAGGTGTATAATATAAGGAAAGAAAGAAGGTGACAGCCATGACAGACGGTTTGGGTCGGAACATCCACTATATGCGCATTTCCGTAACGGAGCTGTGCAACCTCCGATGCCGCTACTGTATGCCGGAGGATGGCATCGAGAAAAAAGAGCATACGGATATGCTCACGGAAGAAGAGCTGGAACTGGCTGTCCGTGCCGCCGCTTCTCTGGGTATTGACAAAGTCCGTATCACCGGCGGCGAACCCCTGGTGAAAAAGAACATTGTCTCCATCTGCCAACGGGTGGCACAGGTGGAGGGAATCAAAGAGGTCTGCCTGACCACCAACGGCATTCTCCTGCCGAAGCTGGCAAAACCCCTGCAGGAAGCCGGTGTCACACGGCTCAACCTCAGTCTCGATACGCTGGATGCAGAGAAGTATCACTACATGACCCGTTGGGGAAACCTTTCCGATTTTTGGAAAGGTCTGGACGCAGCACTGGAAGCCGGATTTGAAAAGATCAAGATCAATGCCGTCCTCATCGGCGGCTTCAACGACGATGAGATCGTGCCGATGGCACAGCTGACACAGAAATACCCTGTGGACGTCCGGTTCATTGAACTGATGCCCATGTATGACAGCGGCGATTTCGGTCCCGATGCTTTCCTCTCCCAGCAGGCGGTACTGGATGCCCTGCCGGAGCTGATCCCCGTAAATGGAGACGGCGGTGTAGCAAAGCTGTACCGTCTGCCGGACGCACAGGGCAACATTGGAATCATCAGTTCCATCACCCGGCATTTCTGCTCCTCCTGCAGCCGCATCCGTCTCACTGCCGACGGCAAGCTGAAGCCCTGTCTCCACAAGGAAGCAGAACTTTCCATCAAGGGCGCATCCTATGAGCAGATGGTGGAGATCATGTCTCGTTCCATCAAGAGCAAACCGGAATGGCATGGGCAGTTGGATGCCGACCACCGCAGTGAAGCCGGGCGGAATATGAACCAGATCGGAGGTTAAACCATGGATTTTACCCATTTTGATGAAGCAGGCCGTGCAAAGATGGTGGATGTAGGAGAAAAGGAAATCTCCTGCCGCACCGCCGAAGCCGCAGGCCGTGTCCTTCTGAACAAAGAGACCTTTGATCTGATCCGCAGCGGCGGCATCCAAAAAGGTGATGTGCTGACCGTAGCACAGATCGCCGGGATCATGGGGGCCAAACGGACACCCGATCTCATCCCCATGTGCCACCCCATCGGTATGGACGGTGTAAAATTGACATTGGAGCTGGATGAAAATCGCTGTTCCGTGGAAATTCGTGCCAAGGTTTCCTGTACCGGACGCACCGGTGTGGAAATGGAAGCCCTGACCGCCGTCTCTGTGGCGGCACTGACTGTTTACGACATGTGCAAGGCCGTTCAGAAGGATATTGTCATTTCCGATATCCGGCTGATTTCCAAAACCGGCGGCACCCATGGAGATTACCTCCGGGAGGAAGAATGATGTTTCAGGCAGCTGTGATCACCGTCAGCGACAAGGGATTTCTTGGTCAGCGTCAGGACACCAGCGGTCCTGCCCTTGTATCGCTTCTGCAGGAAAAGGGTTATGAAGTCGTACACACCCAGATCGTTCCCGATGACCGCGATGCCATCCGGGATGCGCTTCTGGCTTGCACGGACGAAAAGCAGATCCCTCTGGTTCTGACTACCGGCGGCACAGGGTTCTCTCCCCGTGATATCACACCGGAAGTGACCATGGCGCTGGTGGAGCGTCCCACCCCCGGTATCCCCGAGGCCATGCGTGCCGAAAGCATGCGCATCACCCCCAGAGGCTGCCTGTCCCGCTCCGCCGCAGGCATCCGCGGAAGAAGTCTCATCATCAACCTTCCCGGCAGTGAAAAGGCTGCAAAGGAGAACATTCTGGCAGTCATCGATGCCGTGGGTCACGGATTGGAAATGCTCCTGTCCCAAGGCTCTGCCGACTGTGCCGCGCCCAAATAAGAGAGGTCACTTATGAACATCACCAAATTTGGAACCAAGCTGAGCTTCCCTGCGGAATCCTTTGATTTTCTGCAGGAAGCGGAAGCCCTTTTGCTGAAGGAGTGTCCTGTGCTGGAAGACTGCAAAACCCGTTTTTTCGAGCAGGATGAAATGCCCTGGGACCGATTGGCCCCTTTGGCAGAGAAAACGGGATTGCATCCTTTTACTGTGCACCTGCTGTTTTTGGTTTTCCTTGCCGATGAAGGCAAGCAGCGTTATCTGGCTGCCGGCTACTCCGAAGAATTTTTCTGGGAAGCCATGAAGGACATCCGTTATAAAATGGAAGAAACCAAAACCGTCTATGACCTTTGGGGTGTCTATTGCGGCTGGTGGCACATCGAGTTTTTCCAGTTCAAAAAATTCTGTCTGGGACGTCTGCACTTTGAGATCATCCCCTGCGAATTTGACTGCACCGTCGCCGGTCATTCCATCAAAGCCCACGACCCGGTCATCAATGTCCACATTCCCTCCTTCGGCCCCCTGTACTACGAAGAAGTACTGGATGCCTATGACCGTGCCGCGGAATTCTTCGGGCATTTGTTCCCCGACGGTGTTTTCTGGTATCATTGCGAAACATGGTTCCTCTATCCCCCGGTCAAGGAATTGCTGCCCGAGGGCAATCTGAAGCGGTTTGCCGAAGATTTCAAGGTCGTCCACACCTGCTGCGACCGTTCCTACGATGACCGCTACCGCATTTTCCAGGTGCCCGGTAACGTTCCCATGGAGCAATACCCGGAAAAGACCTCCCTGCAGAGAAATCTGAAGCCCTGGCTGCTGGCCGGCAACGAAATGGGTCTCGGCTTCGGTCTCTTCGTCCGCAAAAACGGAAACATCCTGTATGAATAAAAACAACCCGGAAAGCAATGCTTTCCGGGTTGTTTTAAAAGATTTCCGTTTCTGTGACACATTCGTTTTTCAGTCTGCCGACCAGATATTCCAATCCGGCTATGACACGAGGGCGAATATCGCCGCCCACCAGCACATACATGAGGTCATCGCCCACCTGCAGCTGTCCCCGGTTGAGCCAGACTTTCACATAGTAGATGCCCGGCTGTTCATAGGCATCGGCAAGGATGGCCTCCAGTTTCTTTTCATCATAGTCAAACACCATGCCCTTGACCGGCTTGGTGTTTTCTTCGCCGCCGCGCACCATCGCCTTCGCACTCTCCCGAACCACACCGTTATGGGTCAGATACATGCCGATTTTTTGAAAATTTTTGCTTTTTTTTGCTTCTTTCAGCCACAAATCCATGGATGGCACCATAAAATCGCCCTCCTTTTTGATGATTATAGCAAAATTTTTCCTGCTTTTCCATAAAAAAGTGCCTGTTTTACCGCTCTTGCAATCAAAACCTCCAGCCGTTATAATAGTACACAGAAATTTCCTGTTTAGGACTGATGAATTTGCGTTTCATTCGAATTTGTGCTGTCATTCTGGCACTTTTGCTTTTAGGCGGCTGCGGCTCTCAAGAGCCTGCCGCAGACATCGCCGCCACCACATCCCCTGTGGCGCAGTTTGCACAGGCCATCGCCGAAGACACACCTGTGACGGTGGCACAGGTCATCTCCGAACCTGTTTCCTGTCTCCACGACTACACCCTTTCCGTGGAGCAGATGAAGCTTCTGGAACAAAGCGATCTGGTGCTGCTCTCCGGTCTTGGTCTGGAGGATTTTATGACCGATGTTCTCGCTGATAAATCCACCTTTGACTGCTCTCAGGGGGCGAAACTGCTCTATCTGGAAGGTCACGATGACCACGATGGGCATGACCATGGTCACTTCGATCCCCATTTGTGGCTGTCCCCGGAAAATGCCAAGGTTATGGCAGAAAACATCTGCAATGCCCTGACCGCAAAATATCCCGACTTTTCCGGTGTTTTCCGCACCAATACCGATGCGCTGATTGCCCGGTTGGAGCAGCTGCAGGCATACGGACGAGCAGCTCTTTCCGAGCTTTCCTGTCGGAAGCTCATTACCTTCCATGACGGCTTTGCCTATCTGGCCCACAGCTTTGATCTGGAAATTCTGGAGTCTGTTGAGGAAGAAAGCGGCAGCGAAGCCTCGGCAAAAGAGCTGATCCACATGATCGAGCTGGTGAAAAACAACAAGCTCCCCGCCATTTTCACAGAGAAAAACGGCTCTGTTTCCGCCGCTTCGGTCATCTGCGCCGAAACCGGTGTCCAAGCCTATGCTTTAGACATGGCCATGGGCGGCAGCAACTATTTTGCCGCCATGGAAGAAAACATCAACACCTTGAAGGAGGCTCTGCAATGACCTATAAACGTCCCCATCGGGGTGATTGCGGCTGTGCCTGCTGTCTGAGAATCGAAAACTTAGGCGTCCGCTTCGGAAACGAAACGGTGCTGGAAAATATCAATCTCCACATGCACTGCGGTCAGATGGTGGCACTCATCGGCCCCAACGGTGCCGGTAAGTCCACCCTCATTGGTACCATTCTGGGTCAGAAGGAATATACCGGCAGCATCACCTTCTCCCCTGCCGGCGGCGGTACGGAAAAGCTCCGTATCGGCTATGTGCCACAGAACCCCGGTTTTACCAAGGGCGATCCCATCAGCGTGCTGGATCTGTTCTGCTGTGCCCTCTCCCATCGGCCTGCGTTTTTGCCTGTGGGCAAGGCTTTCCGCAAACGGGTAAAGGACTGTCTTGCCCGCGTCCACGGCGAAGCCCTCATCGACCGACGGGTGGGCGATCTCTCCGGCGGCGAAGTCCAGAGAGTCCTGCTGGCATTGGCGTTGGAGCCCATGCCCCATATTCTCATTCTGGACGAGCCCCTCTCCGGTGTGGACGTGGAGGGCATGGATCTTCTCATGCAGATGCTGGATGAGATTCGAAAGACCTACGACCTTTCCATTCTGATGACCACTCACGATTTCTCCATGTTGGAACGGTACTGCGATCGGGTGGTACTGATTTCCCAGCAGATTTTGAAAAAAGGCACACCCATGGAGGTTCTCTCCTCTCAGGAATTTGCCGATGCTTTTCACATGGGAGGTGCGTCATGAGTCTTTGGTATGCGTTCTGGGATCTGTTTTCCATTGAATTCCTATCCATGAATTTCATGAAGAATGCGCTGCTGGCGATTTTGGTCATGTCCCCCCTGTTCGGACTGCTTTCCACCATGATCGTCACCGGCAAAATGAGTTTCTTCTCCGATGCACTCGGTCATTCCGGCTTCACAGGCATTGCCATCGGTGTGCTCTGCGGTGCTGCTTTCCCCATGGGCTGGGCAGTGGCTTTGGCCGTTGCCTTTGCGTTACTGTTCTCCTTCGTCCGCAGCCGCACCAGTCAGGCCTCCGAGACCATTATCAGCGTCTTTTCTTCCACCGCCGTGGCATTGGGTATCTTTATTGCCACGCTGGGCGGAAGCAGTTTCACCAAATTCAACCGATATCTGATCGGTGATATTCTTTCCGTCACCCCCGGTGAGATCGGCCTGCTGTTTCTGGTGCTGACTTTGGTTCTGGCCCTGTGGCTGCTGGCCTCCAACCGTTTGGTGCTGACAGCCATCCACCCGCAGCTGGCTTCTTCCAGAGGCATCCCTGTGCAGGGATTTGAGACCCTGTTCACAGTCTCGATTGCCGTGGTGGTGACACTCTCCATGAGTTGGGTGGGTCTGATGGTGGTCAACTCTCTGCTGGTTTTGCCGGCTGCTGCCGCCAGAAATGTGGCAAGGAACCTGCGGCAGTATCATCTGCTTTCTGTGGTATTTGCTCTTCTGGCAGGTATCGCAGGACTCATCACCAGCTATTATCTGGGCACCTCCACCGGCGCGGTCATCAGTCTCTATCTGGCGATCATTTTCACCGTCACATTTTGCATAAAAAAAGAGCGAGTTTAAAACTCGCTCTTTTTTATGCCATGGTCACCGAATCTTCGGAAATATTCAATTTTGCCTCATAAAAAGCACGAATCGCCTGCACGAAATAGGATACGTCCTTGCTGCCTGCTGTCTCAAAACAGGAGTGCATGGCAAGCTGAGCCAAGCCGATATCCACCGCGGGCATGCCCACTTTGGTGTTGGCAATGTTGCCGAGGGTGGAACCGCCGGCCTGATCGGGGCGGTTGGAATAGGGCTGCACCGGCACACCGGCCTTGCGGCACAGTTCCGAGAACACGGCGCAGGAAAGACCGTCGGTGGCATAGCGGGGAGAGTGTTTGATGACCACACCGCCGTTCAGCACAGGGGCTTCCTTCTGGTCGGACAGCTCCGGACGGTTGGGATGGAGCCCATGGCCGTTGTCGCAGGAGAGCAGCATGCTGTTTTTATGCCAATCTGCGCCGATGGCTTGGCTGATTTTCTCCAAAGTTTCCGGCAGAAAGGAGGAAGCTGCGCCCTGCTTGGTCTCAGAGCCGATCTCCTCATGGTCGAACAGACCCAGAACCGTCACGGCAGCAGGTTCTTCTGCCATGAGCAAACCCTGCAGGCAGCCATAGACACAGGCCAGATCATCCAGTCTGGGTGCGGAAACGAAAGCATTGTCCGAACCCCATGCCAATCCCTGCTGTGGATTGTAGACAAACAGATCCGTTGCCAGAATGTCGCTTGCTTCACAACCCAGCTTCTCTGCCAGATCTTTGCGGAAAGACGCATCCTTGCCGCCGTAGAGAGGGAACAGTTCTCTGGCAGGATCATATTTGAGGCCATTGTTGGCATCCCGGTTCAGATGGATGGCAACATTGGGGATGAGGGCCACAGGCTTCTCAAAATCCACCAGCTTGGTTTTGATGCTGTCCTGTTCCCGCACCAACACCCGACCGGCAATACTCAGAGGACGGTCCAGCCAGGGCGCCTGGAGCATGCCGCCGTAGCGTTCCGTGGAAATTCTGGCATAAGCGCCATCCATGTCGCTGTTGTCCCGGATGCGGAAGCAGGGACTGTCCGTATGAGCCGCCGTTACCAGAAAACCTGTGGGGTCAGTATTGGGCAGACGAAATGCAATGAGAGAAGAACCGCCACGAACCGTATAATACTTTCCTCCGGGCTGTAGGTTCCAATTTTCGTTCAGTCGGACGAAGCCGTTTTCCTGCAAAATATTGGCAGCGGTCTGTACCGCATGGAAGCAGGTGGGGCATTTTTCAATAAAATGGAGCATGCCGTGTACCATAAGCAGCCTCTTTTCAAAGTTTTTTGTCAGTATACCATATTTTTGACAGTTGTGGTAGAAACTTTGTGAGAAAGTTGCTTTTTTCATTGACTTTTCTGATTTTCTGACCTATAATCGTCCTATCATCGTGCGAAAGCGCACGACATGGAAGAAAAGAGAGGTTCACTACACATGTACACTGACAAGACTTTAGTTTGCAAAGACTGCGGCCAGGAGTTCGTTTTCTCCGCCGGTGAGCAGGAATTCTACGCAGAGCGCGGCTTTGAGAATGAGCCTCAGCGCTGCAAACCCTGCCGTATGGCTCGTAAGGGTCAGACCGCCCGTCCCGAGCGCACCATGTATGACGCAGTCTGCTCCGAGTGCGGCGCTGAGTGCAAGGTTCCCTTCCAGCCCAGCGGTGACCGTCCCATCTACTGCAGCACCTGCTTTGCAAACAGAGCTCGCTGATAAGTACACACAAAAAACACCACCGAAAAATCGGTGGTGTTTTTCTTTGTTTACAGACCGCAGGCTTTCAGGACAGTTTTATAAAGATTCAATTCATAATCATAAGACCAGGGGTTTTCTTTTTCGCCGCGAACCATGGCTGCAAAGGAAGCCATCATGCCATTGTAGCGATCGAATTTTGCGCTTTCCCGGTTCTCGCCTGCATAGACCCACGCTGGTGCCTGCAGATCCAGACATTCTGTCACTCCGGTACAGTGAGCAAAGCCGTCAATGAAAACCTCCAGCGGACGCAGTTCCACGGTACCCTTGGTGCCGGTGACCACCAGCTGTCTTCTTGCAAAACCACCCACCTCCACGGAGCAGGACTTGGCAAAGGCCGTAGCATTGTCATATTCCAGAACGGCAAAACCGTTGTCGGTGGACAGGATTCCATCCTTGCCGGTGACTTTATTAAAAGGCACAACATTCTTGGGAACGCCCAAAATCTGCATAATCAGGTCGACCATATGGCAGCCAAGGAAGAACATGATACCGCCCTTCAAATCCTTGAGGAATGTCCGGGCTTCCGGGCCGTGGGTGGAGTTCATCTGGGCTTCCACAAATACGATTTCGCCCAGTTCGCCATTTTTGATCCGCTCCAGAAGGCGGATGACCTCGGGATTATAGCGGTACATATAGCCCGTATGGAATACCAGTTCTTTTGCCTTTACAGTTTCGATCAGCTTTTCAAAGGCAGGAAGATCCTGACCACCGGGTTTTTCCATGTGGATGGCTTTTCCGGCCTCTGCCGCCATCTGAGCATACTTGGTCAGATAGAGTTCTTCCGTCTCGATGGTCACGGCTTCGATGGTGGGATCGGACAGAATTTCTTCCACGGTCATCTCTTGATAACCATCAAAAACAGGCATCAGATGGGGAAATTTTTTCCGCTCGTTCTCCGGCAGAGCATAGCCCACGATCTCAAAAAGTTCGGGCTGCTTTTTCAGACTGGAAAAAATATGATTGCCATGGCTGAAATTGCTGGTGCCGATCTGGGCAATTTTAATTTTTCTCATTTCACCAGTCTCCAATCAAATTGCACCATGGGGAAGGTCTTTTCAAAGGCCAGACGCTCATAAATCTTCGGTGCTACTTCCGGGGAATGGGTCTCATCGATGAGGGCGGAGAGGTTGATACGACCCAGCGCCGTCAGCTTTTTGAGGGCTTCCATATCATCTTCCTGTGTCCACAAGCCGGGGCTGGATTCCGCAATCGGTCTTGCCATGGTATGGGCACCGTAGAGCACGATGCCGGGGCCGTGAACCTTGCGGTAATAATCGACAGTAAAGTCGCTGCTGCGGGTACAGCCCAGCAGAGCAACTCTGCCAAACCGCGCCATGCAGTCCAGAATCCCGTTGAGACCCGAGCCGTTTCCGGTGACTTCGATACCGACATTGACACCGCCGCCGGTCAGCTTTTTTGCCTGCTCCGCAAAGTCTTCGGCAAAGGGATCCAAAGCAAAATCCGCACCGCTTTGCAGTGCCTTTTCCCGTTTGGCAGGATTGGGGTCCACAGCAATGATGGGGGCTGCACCGGCAGCTTTCAGCAGCTGCAAAGCGATCAAGCCCAGAACACCCATGCCCATGACAATGGCACTTTCACCCACTTCCAGACGGCATTTGCGAATGGCAGCCAGAGGGAAGGTGGCAATATGGAATAACGCTCCATCTTCAAAGGAAACTCCCTCCAGATGGCAGGCATTGGCAGCAGGAATCTGCACCAGCTGGCTATGGCTGCTCCACCACAGAGCGACCCAGTCACCGGGTTTGAAGTCCGTCACATTCTTGCCCACCCGCTCCACGATACCGGCAGAGCTGTAGCCGCCGTAACGGGGAAAGTGGGCTTCCTTGGTTTCCGGCGTATTGTAGGAGACCGATTTACTGCCGGTCAGATTGGCTCGCTCCGTGCCGCTGCTGACGGTGGATACAGCAAGGCGCACCAGAATATTGTCATCCTTCAACGGTTCCGGCTCATAGGGGAGCAATTCCGCCGTATTGGGCTTTGTGAATACGATCCGTTTGTAGGCCATAATCTCCATCCCTCCTCTTTTGCATTATAGCATGCAGGGAAAATAATTCAACTGAAAACACTGCATCCTTTTCCATTTTTGCACTTGCAAGACAGTAAGGAAAACGATATCATAGACTCAAACAAACAAGGAGGGTTTTTCCATGTTTTCCGGAAAAATGAAAGCCGTCACCTTCAGTTATGATGATGCAGTCACACAGGACATTCGGCTCATTGAGTTGCTGAACAAATATGGGCTGAAATGCACCTTTAATCTCAATTCCGAATATCTGGGCAATCCCGGTTTTCTCAGACAGGGATACGGTCGGATCGCCCATTACAAAGTCCATCCCGAACATGTGAAGGAAGTCTATGAAGGGCACGAAGTGGCCGTTCACACTCTGACCCATCCCAATCTGACTCAGCAGACCGATGAGGAAGTCATCCGTCAGGTGGAGCAGGATCGGCTGAACCTGTCGGAGCTGGTCGGCTATGAAGTAGTCGGTATGGCCTATCCCTGCGGCGGTGTCAACAACGATGACCGGGTGGCAGCGCTCATCAAGAATCGCACCGGTGTCAAGTACAGCCGCACCATTACCTGCACCGGAAATTTCGATCTGCAGGAGAACCTCTATCGGTTCAATCCCACCATCTACCATCTGAGATTTGATGAAATGATGGAACTGGGCAGAAGATTTGTAGAGATGGAAACGGACAAGCCGCAGATCTTCTACATCTGGGGTCATGCCTATGAGATGGACTACGACTCCGACAGCTGGAAGAAGCTGGAGGAATTCTTCCAACTCATCAGCAGAAAAGACGACATTTTCTACGGAACAAACAAGGAGATTTTGCTCTGATATGCAAGATTCTATCATTTTCAAGGAAAGTCTGGAAAAATACGGTCTGAAGCTTCTGCGTTCCACCATCGAGATCGGTTTGGAAAAACCCTTCAAGTTCCTGCACATGACCGACACCCATTTCCATTACGATGACGAGGGAAATGACCATTGGCGCAAACGGGATTTTAACCACGATCACGCAGGCTGCTGCGTGGAGTATTTCCGCAACGCCTGCCGTTATGCCAAAGAAAATAATCTGACGGTTCTGCACACCGGTGATCTCTGGGATTTTATGTCCGAGGGTAATTTCCGTGCAGCGAAAGAAGCACTGGCTCAGATCGATTACATCTACGCCATGGGCAACCACGAGGTATATTACGATGTGGACGAAGATTACAATGTCAAAATCGCAGATACCAAGCAGGTAGCCTGTTATTTGCCCAATGACCTGAATTTCTATTCCAGAGTGGTGAATGGCGTCAATTTTGTGACACTGGATAATTCCCTGTATCAGATCACGGAAGAACAGTTGGAACTGCTGAAGGCGGAAGTCTCCAAAGGACTGCCCATTATTCTGGGTGTCCATGTGCCGCTCCATGTACCTTCCTTGGCAGATTACATGATGGGAATCTACAAAAGTGCCGGTGTGCTGGCTCCTCCGGTGGAGCTGCTGACCCGGTATTCCGATCATAACAGAAATCTGCAGGCTGCCAACGAAGTAACACTGCAAGCGGCAGAATATATCCGCACAGAGCCCACCATCAAGGCTGTGATCGCCGGACACACTCACTGCAATCACGAAGGGGAAATCGCACCCGGTAAGCCCCAGTTCGTCACCCACGGAACCTATCACGGCTATGAGAGAGAGATCACGGTGATTTAATATGACATTTGAGATCAAAAACGATCAATTTCTGAAAGATGGGAAACCGATCAAAATCATTTCCGGTGCTGTTCACTATTTCCGGAATATGCCCGACACCTGGCCGGATATATTTGCCAAGATGAAAGCCATGGGATGCAACTGCGTGGAGACCTACTGTGCATGGAACCTCCATGAGCCCAAGCCGGGAGCATACGATTTCTCCCAGCGGCTGGACATTGCCGGATTTATCCGCACTGCCGCAGAATTTGATCTCATGGTCATTGTCCGTCCCGGCCCATACATCTGTGCCGAATGGGAATTTGGTGGTCTGCCCTGGTGGCTGCAGACCGAAGGCAACATTGAAATTCGGTGCATGAACGAGGCGTATCTTACCCATTTTGACCGATATCTGGATCGGCTGTGTGATGAGATTCGCCCCCTGCTCTGCACCAATGGCGGCAATATCATCATGGTGCAATGTGAAAACGAATACGGCTATTACGGCGATGACAAGACCTATTTGGCCTATCTTCGGGATGGCTTTATCCATAGAGGGATCAATGTGCCCCTGTTTACCTCCGACGGCACCTCTGAAACAGACCTTTGGGACGGCACCGTTGACGGCTGCCTTGCCACCCTCAACTTCGGCAGCCGGGTGGAGGAAAACTTCAAAGCCCATGACAAGCTGTTCCCCAACAGTCCTAAGATGTGCATGGAGATGTGGGATGGCTGGTTTGATGCCTGGGGCGACGAAAAGCACCATACCACCTCCCCGGAGGAATACGCCCAGACCGTGGAGGACATGCTCAGCAAGGGCAGTATCAACATGTACATGTTCATTGGCGGTACCAACTTTGGTTTCACTTCCGGCGCCAACCACTACGACACTTTTGCCCCCGATGTGACCAGCTATGACTACGATGCCCTGCTGACAGAGGCCGGTAACATCACTCCAAAGTATCTGGCGGTACGGAAGGTCATTGAGAAGTTTACGGACAAGCCTTTGCCGGAAATCCCTGCAAACAGAAAAAAGCAGGCCTACGGGAAGGTACTGCTTTCGGAACAGGTTGGCTTTTTCTCTGCCCTGCCCATGCTGGCAAAGCCCCGGTTTTCCAATGTTCCCAAGGCCATGGAGGCCTATGGGGAGGGTTACGGCTACATTGCCTATGAGACCGTTCTGGGTCGGGATTACGAAAATGCCAAGCTGCGTTTTGAATCTCTTGGGGATCGGGCGCAGGTTTATGTAAACCGAAATCTAGTAGATATTCTCTACATCAATGACCGTTTGGAAACGACAGTCACTGCAAAGGCGGGGGATGTTCTGACCGTTCTCTGTGAGAACATGGGCAGAGCCAACTTCGGCCCCAAGATGATGCGGAAGAAGGGCATTGCAGGCAGATGTCTGCTGAACGGCAAGATCCATTTCAACTGGAACGTCTATCCCCTTCCCATGAAGGACCTTTCTGCCTTGCAGTTCGGCAGCGATTCCTTTGAAGAAAAATCGGCTTTTTACAGAGGTTCTTTCCATATTGAAGCGGCAAATGACACCTTCATAAAATTAGAAAACTTCACCAAGGGTTTCGTGGTCATCAACGGCTTCAATCTGGGCAGATACTGGGAAATCGGTCCGCAGAAAACCCTGTATGTCCCGGCATCTGTGCTGAAAAAAGGTCAAAACGAGATCATCGTCTTTGAATCTGATGGACTAAAAGGCGAACCGACGATTGAATTTGTTGGCACACCAATACTTGGATAAATGAAAACACGGCACCGAAATCGGTGCCGTGTTTTTCGATCAAAATAAGGTTGTAATCCAATAAATTAACCCGTAAATTACACTTGCTATTGTGCCATAAACTATTACGGGACCTGCAATGGTGAACATCTTCGCACCAACTCCGAGAATGAAGCCTTCTGCTTGTGTACAGTTAAGACTCATTCCTTTTGCATAGTGCATTCCATTTATGTTGCTTTACACTACCAAATGCGCTATAATCACCATATATTTTGTAGATAGAATGCGGAGGAATATTATGGACAAGGTGTTATTTTGGGATTTTGATGGCACACTTTCTTATCCAAACAAGTCATTCTCCACAGCTTTATATTGGGTTCTTTGTAAAAATGGCTATTCAATCGACGAAAATGCCGCAACAAAGTTTTTAACGAATGTGTATTCATGGAAAACACCGGAAATTACCTATCCCAATCGAACAAGCGAACTTTGGTGGGCAATGCTGTTTGAAAAAATACGCGACTTTTTGCTTGCGCACCGGGTTTCACCGTTAGATACGACTATAATCTGCGAAGATTTCAGGAGAAAACTTATCGATATATCCAACTATACATTATATGACGATACTGTCCAAACTTTGGACAGCTGTATCAAAAAAGGATATAAAAACTACCTCATCACAAACAATTACCCAGAAATATTGGACAATCTAAAAAAGTTGAATATCGACCACTTCTTTTCCGGTCATATTGTTTCTTCCCATATCGGATATGAAAAACCCAGAAAAGAGTTTTTTGATTATGCGAAGAAAATTTCAGGAAGTCCAAGCATCGGATATGTAATCGGCGATAATCCAATCGCTGATATACAAGGGGGAAAAGATGCTGGTTTTGCTACCATCGCTGTCCACGAATGCAAACAAAGCAACGCTGATTACTATTTTGAAAACTTGAAGCAGATTCTCTCGGTACTAATCTAACATTCAACGGCTTGACCGGTTTGGTCAATCCGTTTGCGTTAGAACAAAGTTATTATCCAATAAATGATCCCATACACCACACTTGCAACCGTGCCATAGACGATGACCGGGCCGGCGATGGTGAACATTTTTGCGCCGACACCTAAGATGAAACCTTCGGATTTGAACTCCATGGCAGGGGAAACGACTGCATTGGCAAAGCCCGTGATGGGTACTAATGTACCGGCGCCGGCATATTTGGCAATGTTATCATAAAGGCTCAAGCTCGTCAGAACAGCGCTGAAGAAAATCATGGCGATGCAGGTGGCGGAGGCTGCGTTCTTTTCATTCAGACCCACTGCTGTGAAGCCATTGAGCACCATCTGACCCACAACGCAAATGAGACCACCGATGACAAATGCGAACAACACATCCTTCCAGATGGGGGAATTGGGGGAAAACTCTTTGACTAAGGTGTCATACTCCTGTTTGGACATTTTCATATATACTGCCTCCTGTTTTTCTTTATTATGTGAAAAATCAAGAGAATTAAACAGAATAGGAGACCTTTCTCTCCCCCAGTCAGCTTCGCTGACAGCCTCCTCATCAGAGGGGGCCTATATGAAAACCCCGAGGCCGAAGCCTCGGGGCATTTTTCATTTTATTGAGTTATGAATAATTACCTTACGGTATTAGTCATAAACCAGCAGGGAGATCATCTCGTCGTCGATGTTCTCAGCGTTGTACCACTGAGCACCGGTGTCGACGTCGGCAACCTCTTCACCGTTAGCAGCAGCAACGGCCAGAGCGACAGCCTGATAACCGATCTGATAGGGATCCTGAGTGACGGAGCCATAGAACCAGCCCTGACGGACAGCGTTCTTCTGAGCAGCGCCTGCGTCGAAACCAGCGACGACCAGACCGTCGTACTTGCCGCCTTCGGCCAGATCTTCACCGTCGGAAACAGCAGCCAGGAAGCCGGTGACAGCGCCTTCGTTGGAGCAGAAGACAGC